>NZ_CP013200.1:617497-926245 GCF_001445575.1 Arthrobacter alpinus
CTCGACAGCGATGGTACCGGCGGCGGTCAGATCCAAGACACCCTTGACGAGGTCAACGCGAGGATCGTTGCCTATGGCAACGAAAATACCTGTGACGGCCAATTCGCTCTGCTCGCCGGTGAGGAGGTTGTTCAAGCGGGCACCGGTCACCTTGGAGTCGCCGTCAATGCCGACAACTTCCGAGTTCCAGATGAACTTGATCTTCGGGTGGTTCAAGGCGCGCTCAGCCATGATCTTGGATGCGCGTAGGGAATCACGGCGGTGAACAACCGTGACGGAATCGGCAAACTTGGTCAGGAAGATGGCCTCTTCCATCGCGGAATCTCCGCCGCCAATAACGGCAATGTCCTGGCCCTTGAAGAAGAAACCGTCGCAGGTGGCACAGGAGCTTACGCCGTGACCGACCAAGCGCTTTTCGCCTTCAACACCCAGCTCTCGGTAGGCCGAGCCCGTGGAAATGATGACGGTCCGAGCCTTGAATTCCTGACCATCGGCCAAGGTCACAGTCTTGATGGCGCCTTCGAGCTCAACAGAAGTGACGTCGTCGTACATCACCTCGGTGCCGAACTTCTCAGCCTGCTGGCCGAGGTTTTCCATGAGGTCAGGTCCCATGATGCCATCAGGGAAGCCGGGAAAGTTTTCCACCTCGGTGGTGTTCATCAGCTCGCCTCCTGCAGTCACTGAGCCGGCGATCATGAGTGGCTTGAGATCGGCGCGGGCAGTGTAGATCGCGGCCGTGTAGCCTGCCGGGCCGGAACCGACAATGATGACGTCGCGAATATCGCTGGCGGGGGTAACTTCAGTGCTCACGGGTGAGTGTTCCTCTTCCTTCAATGAATGGAACCGCGCCCTGGCGGCCCAATGGCTCCTTCGCTATCCACAACCGGCGCAGGGACACGGTTATTCCATGCATCGGTTGTGGACGGCTTGAAAGCGGGTTACTTGATGCTGATTTCGGTGATCTTCAATCCGAAGGGGTAGGTGACGAACGGCTGCAGCCTGGGCAGTTCCGTGAAGTTGATGATCACGTACTTTGCGGTAACACCAGGAGCGGCCGTCAACGTGAATTCGGGGGCGCTGAATGAGCCGCTACCAATCTTCTTTGCACCCTGCAGATCCGGCTTGCTGTTAGTCAGAATATTAAACTGACCGCCAGTGCCGGCAAGCTGGTTGATGGTGACAGAGCTGATGGTTGACTCAGCCTGCAACTCGACCACCAGGTTAATGCTGTCCGTCTGGTCTGCAAACGGGGCACTGGAGAACTCAACGGTGGGCCAATACGTGGCGATGTTGCCGTCGATGGCGTTCTTCAGACGCGGCAAGAACGCCTCACCATAGTTCGGTGCACCCGGTGCGTAGACAGTGACGTCAGTCAGATTTTTGATGACTGGGGCCACGACCACTGGCTTCGGGGCCTCTGTAGTGGGTGTCTTGGATTCCGCGGGCGGCGGCGGCGCGGCGGTGGTGGTTCCGCCAGCCTGCGTGTCCGAGTTGGGGAACAAGCTGGTGATGTGGGTAATAGCGAAAATGAGCGCACCAATGAGCAGGACGCTGACAATGGCACCTGTCAGCCAACGGCCGCTTACACGGGGAGCGTTGCGTTCGTCGTCTTCATCTTCGTCTAAGAAATCGTCGACCTGCTCGTAGTCATCGCCAGCCTCACGCAGTTCCGCAGGGAAGGTGTTCGGTCGTCGCGATTCGACCAGGCTTTCCTCATGGTCATCGTTGATGAAAGCGTAGTCATCCTCGTCCCACAAAGTGACCTTAGCAACGGGTGGGACAGCTGCCGGGGTGGGAGGAACGACGGCGGCACTCGCCACTGCTGCTGCAGCCACTGCCGCTGTGGGAGCCACTGTGGGTTCCTCACGAGGCGGTGTGGCTGGTTGCTGCGAAACCGGCGGGACGCTCTGCTGTGAAACGCCGGGCAGAGGATGCGCGGGTGTCAGCGGAGAGTTGTCTTCGTAAACGTAAGCGTTTTTGATTGGGGCCGCATCGCGGGCCTTGCCAAAAATTTCCGTGCCGAGGGTATCGGTGAAGAAGGGTTCCTGATAGACCTCTTCTGCTGGTTCCGTGGGAACCACCAGATCCAGCAGGTCTGCCGGGGAGGTTCGGGCGGCGATCAGGTATGTGGCATTGTCCTCTACGCCAAGGTCCAAAATGGAAACATTGGAGACCCTGGCGCCGGTGGCAACTTCCCTGGCGCTCTGCGTCAGGGAAGGTGAATTCTCAACGGCAGCCACCAGAATACTGACGGGGCGGTTGAGGACCTGGTCAAGGCCATCGAGGATAATATCGTTCTCGGCTGAGGCCAAGATGCGGCCGGTCACTTTGTAGCGGCCGCCAAGGATGGAGCCCACATCAATAGGTTGTGGCACCAAATCCTCCTTATTACAAACACGGTGGCAAGTGCGAATGGATAACACGAGCCATATTTTGACTGATTCTATCGGAAAACACTTCAATTTCCGTGGTTGAGGCCTTGTATTGCCCCGGCCGTCACGGAATGTCCTATTTACCCGCGATTTTACCCGGAAGCCGGGTGCGGACTTTCTTGATGAGCGGATTCAAGAGGGCATCAACTTCATCGACGCGGAGCTGCTTCAAAACGAGCACATAAACCACTGCCATCACGGTTCCTACTACGGCCAAGGTAGCTACTGAGGCTTGAATTGACGTCCACATGAAGCCGCCGGGTGTGGAACTACCGAAGAGCCGCAGCACCAGTTCTCCGACAATGCCGGAGACCAGGGCAGCGGCAAGGAAGCGCATGTGGGCGCGCATGATCAGGCCGCGGCCGTAATCTCCCAGCTGGGCCTTCAGGAAACGGTGGCTGATGACGGGCCCCACGAAGTTGCTGATGGTGTAGCTCAGTGCAATGCCGTAAATGATCCATTGCGGTGGCAGTTGGCCAGCTATCAATACACATGTCAGAAGCACAGCCACCGCGATGCATTGGAGAATGAATGGCGTCTTGGCATTCTCCTGAGAGTAAAACACTCTGTTCAAAATGAAATTGATGCTGAAGAACGGAGCACCGACGGCCAAAATAGCCAAGGTAATGGCTACCTGTCGGCCCACTAGCTCATGATTTCCACTAAAGAGCATCCCGAGGGGACCGGACAGCACCAGCAAAGCCATAGCCGCAAAGACCGTGGCCATCCCCGTGGTCCGCAAGGCGCTGGAGACGGAGGACCGCAACGCCGGAAGGTTCTTGCTGGCCGCGGCGTGTGCCATGGCCGTAAACATCACCGTGGCAATGGACAGCGCGATGGTGGAATGCGGCATGATGTACATCTCGGTGGCACGGCTCAACACGAGAGCCCCAGGATACACAGACCCGCCGGTATTGGTGTCTTCTCCGCTCGGGATGGTGGCAATGCGCAGGATGACAATAAAGCTCAAGTTGCCAATAATCATGGTTCCCATGGTCCATGTGGCGATCTTGGCTGTGGCGCCAAGTCCTGCGCCCTTCAAAGAGAACTTGGGCCGCAGGTTCAAGCCAAGCCGATGGACCGGCACCAGCAACACCACGGACTGAGCGATGATGCCGAAAGTAGCAGTACCGGCCAGCATCCACGATTGTCCGGTGGTCCAATTACCGACCGTGTGCGGGTTAGTCGCGGAGCTGCCAGCAACGAAAATAAACACGAGCAGTCCGGCAATGGCGACCACATTGTTCACCACAGGGGCCCAGGCGTACGCCTTGAAGGAGTTATGGGCGTTGAGGACCTGCCCCAGGAGCGAGAACAGACCGTAGAAGAAGATCTGCGGCAGAAGGAACAAACCAAAGGTGATGGCCAGTTCCAGCTGCTTACCGCTGAAGGACGTGGACAGGCTCATGATGGGGACCACAAGGAGCATGACGACGGCGGTCAGCGTCAGCAAACCAAGAAGTCCTAGGGTCAGCAACCGGGATATGAAGTCACGGCCGCCATCAGGGTGCTTGCTTGCCTTGGCAATCTGCGGGATCAGCACCGCGTTGAAAACGCCACCGGCCAGCATGAGGAAGATCAAGTTGGGCAGGTAGTTGGCACCTTCAAAGATGTCACCGATGACCGTGCCGGCCACGGCGATGCTCAAGATCATTCCCTTAATCAGCCCCAACACGCGGGAGACCAAGGTGCCCACTGCCATGTTGGCGCTGGAGCGGGCCGCAGAAGCGCTCATCCGTCCCGTACCCCCTGCCGATGCGCTGCTCTGAACAGGAGTTCTGCCCGTAGCAGGTGTCTTGGCGGGCGCGCCAATAGGGGCAGGCACGCGCGGGGCGGCAACGGGTTTAGGCGGGATGTTAACCCGTTCTACATTAGACATCGCTACCATCATCTCACTGCGGGCTTAGCGTGCGCTGACAGCGGGGCCGCGCAGGGGCCTAAGGTGGCAGCCATAGGAAACCCCTGAATGCGGCTAGAAATGCTCCGGCAGCAATTCCCGGGCTAGATCGGTGATGCGGCGTTCGTTGGGGAAGGAGAGCTTTCTTGCCAGTTCATCCAGAGGTACCCACGCCACATCCACTGCCTCATGGTCCGGATCATTCTCAATGGTCAGGAATCCGCCAGTGGCACGCAATAAGAAGTGATGGACCGTCTTGTGAACTCGGTGGCCGCTGACTGTGAACCAGTAGTCAATGCTGCCCAAGGTTGCCAACACCTCGCCTGCGATCCCGGTTTCTTCTTCAATCTCGCGGACCGCAGCCTCGCAGTGGTTTTCCTCACCTTCGGGATGGCCTTTGGGCAAGCACCACTCAAGCCGACCACCGCGGTTGATGCGGGCAATGATCGCAACGGTAGGGACGCCGTCGTGCATTGCAACCACCACGCCGCCGGCCGAAACTTCTTCAACAGTTGGCAATTGGCTGGGTGCGCCGGGCACTCCAAGCGGCCCCATTGCCGGTGGCAACGGGTTCCTCTTAGGCGCGCGCGGCACAGGGTGAACCATGCAGTCCACTCTAGCTACCTTTGCCCGGGGATGATGACAGGCTCCGGAGTAGATTTGTGGTGTCTTGGGACGGGTGAGGCAACGGCGTTTTCCGGCGCAAGCCTCGAGGACTAAAAGTCTGGCATTCTTAAGGGACCATGGATTTAGTGCCTGATACCTCAAAATTTGACCCGGTTGTTCTTGAACTGGGACGCCTCTTTGCCGACGCCGGCTTTGAGCTCTCCCTCGTAGGCGGACCTGTTCGCGACCTTTTTCTGGGCCGGACGTCCCCTGACCTGGACTTCACCACGAATGCCACCCCGGAGCAGATCCTCGCTGTTGCTAAAAAGTGGGCTGATTCGCACTGGGAGATGGGCCGTGATTTTGGCACCATCGGCTTCCGCAAGCGGAACGCCCAGCAAGAGGTGCTGCTCATTGAGATCACCACCTACCGCGCCGAAGCCTACGATCCAGACTCTCGCAAGCCCGTGGTGGCCTTTGGAACATCACTGGTGGATGACCTGCAGCGCCGTGACTTCAGCGTCAATTCGATGGCCCTGCGGCTGCCTGAAATGGAGCTTGTGGACCCGTTTGGTGGCGCCAAGGATCTGGCTTCCGGACTGATACGCACCCCCGGCGCCGCCGAAGATTCATTCTCCGATGACCCGTTGCGCATGATGCGGGCCGCACGCTTCGCCTCACAGCTTGGCTTTGCGCTGCACCCGGACGTCCTAGCCGCGATGACGGGGATGGCTGGCCGGATCAGCATCATCTCGGCTGAGAGGGTTCGCGAAGAACTCGTGAAAATCATCTGTGGTGCGCACCCGCGAGTTGGCATCGACATTTTAGTGGATACCGGACTGGCCGAGCTGGTCTTGCCGGAGATTCCCGCGCTCAAGCTCGAAACGGATGAACACCACCGACACAAGGACGTTTACCAGCACTCGTTGCAGGTTCTCGAGCAGGCAGCTTCCATGGAAACCGGTCCTGATGGTCCGGTGCCCGGCCCCGATTTTGTGCTGCGCTTTGCGGCGTTAATGCACGACGTAGGCAAGCCCAAGACCCGCCGTTTTGAACCGGGAGGCGGAGTTAGCTTCCGCCACCACGACCTCGCTGGGGCCAAGCTCACCGCCAAGAGAATGAAGGCGCTGCGCTTCGACAACGATTCCATCAAGGCCGTCTCGCGCCTGGTAGAGCTGCACATGCGCTTCTACGGCTATGGCGAAGCGGGCTGGACCGATTCGGCTGTTCGTCGCTACGTGACCGATGCCGGACCCTTGCTGGAGCGCCTGCACCGGCTGACCCGTTCCGATGTCACAACTCGCAACCAGCGCAAGGCCGATCGTCTGGCTTTTGCTTATGATGACTTGGAACAGCGCATTGCCGTCCTGGCTGAACAGGAAGAGCTGGATTCGATTCGGCCCGACTTGGACGGTGGCGCCATCATGGCCTTGCTGGGTATCAAGCCAGGACGTGTGGTGGGACGCGCCTACAACTTCATGCTGGAACAACGGATGGAATACGGTCCCCTGGGTCTTGAAAAGGCCGAAGAAATTCTGCGGCAGTGGTGGGCTGAACAGCCTGAGTCACAGCCCGAAGATCCAAAACAGCTCCAAGATCTAGAGCAGCCCGAAGCTCCAGAACAACGCCAAGAGCCTGCCCAAGGCTGAGACCGTGCGTCTCGATCACTAATATTCTCTGATTGGAATATACGCAATGAGTAATGCAGATAGTGGAAACACTCCCGCTGGCGCCGTAGCCGTCCCGGGCGGCCCCAAGCTCTGGCTCTTGCGCCATGGTGAAACCGAGTGGTCCCGCAGCGGGCAGTACACGGGCTTGACAGACCTGCCGTTGACGGAGCTGGGCGAAGATCAGGCCCGATCCGCACAGGCCGCACTGTCCGGCGTCGACTTTGACCTGGTCCTGACCTCGCCGTTGCAACGCGCACGCCGGACGGCCACACTGGCTGGTTTTCCTGATGCAGTGGTGGAACCGAATGCCGTGGAATGGGACTACGGCGACTACGAAGGCATTGACAGTGCTGTGGTGCGCGCCCAGAACCCCGGATATTTGATTTGGGATGACGGCGTGCCCAATGGCGAGACCCTCGATGAGGTAGCGGCGCGAGCTGATCTGATTGTGGCTCGCGCCTTGTCGGTCACGCGGGCGGATGGCGCCCCTGCCAATGTGCTGCTCGTGGCCCACGGGCACTTCCTACGCATCATGGCGGCCCGCTGGCTGCGACTGCCGGGGACCGCAGGCAGGCACTTTGTGCTCGGCACCGCCAAAACCTGCACGCTTGGCTGGGACAAGAAAACCCCCGCGATCGAGCAGTGGGGACTGTAGCGGGCTGGCTTAATCTCGGGCAGTCTTGAGCGCGGCGAAGTCCAGATGGAAGCGCAAAGGCCGTGCGCCAAGTAATGCGCGTGCACTTATCAAGCCGTGAGGGGCTGAGCAGGTAGGCTCGTAGCCATGGCGGAATCACAGGCTTCGGGGACTCAAGCTCAGCATCCCATTGTTGTCCCCTCACGTAGTGACGACCTTCTGCGCACCTTGACTGAGCCGGTGGGTGGGCCGCTGGGCAAACGTACATCGCCCGGCATTACCAATCCCGGATTCTTCACGGTGGAACGCGTCTTGGTGCTGATCGCTGCAGTTTCGGCATTGCTCGCCATTATGACTAAATCCCACTGCCGTACCGCTGGGTGGGTTACTCCTGACCAGGAATCAACTGTGTGCTGGTCTGTTTTTCCCAATTCCTTTGTGGATGACCGCTTGGGGGCGCTAACACCCTTCTTCTCCGAAGGGTCACCGTTTGGCCACCCGGTTTTGGCTGGCTGGATTGCCGGGATCACTGCGTGGCTGACGCGCAGCGCCGGTGACGGTGCGTTGCGCCAACTGGCCTTCTTCGACCTGAATGCTGCGCTCATTGCCATGGTCTGGATTGTCACCGTGGTAATTGTTGCCCGCACCGCTGGACGCAGGGTCTGGGACGCGGCCATTGTGGCCGCTAGCCCCGTTTTGATCATGCTGGCATATGTCAGTTGGGACTTCTGGGCGGCCGCATTGGTTGGCGCTGGCATGTACCTCTTTGCACGGAAGCAAACCCTCTGGGCCGGGGTCTTCTTTGGCGTAGCCGCCATGGCCGCGCCCTACCCGATCTTCGTATTGCTGGCGCTGGTGTTCCTCGGAATCAGGACCGGACCCGTTGCCAAGATGCTCGAGATGGTGGCCGCTGCGGCGATAGCGTGGCTTTTGGTGCTCGCTCCGATCATGGCCATCAACCCGCCTGCATTCCCGGATTACCTCAAAAACCTTTTCGCCGCCGGGCCCACGGAATCATCCATTTACGGCGGGCTGAACCTCATTGCCGAACGCATGGGCTGGTCCACGCTTGATGTTGGCGCGACAAATGCCGTCTCCGGAATTCTCTTGCTGTTGTTGGTGGCTGGACTGCTCGCTGTTGCGCTCTATGCGCCCCGCCCCCCTCGCGTCGCGCAACTGGCCTTTGTCGCTGCAGCGGGTTTCATGGTCCTGAACAAGGGCGCCGAACCGTGGCACGCAGTGTGGCTGGTTCCCTTGCTGGCCCTGGCTATGCCCCGCTGGCGTCCGGTTTTGGTGTGGCAGGCTGCAATCCTGACGCATTTCATTGCCCTGATGCTGTTCCGCAGCAAGGTTCTGGGGGATATTAGCAACCAGCACGCCATTGATACGCCCTACTTCCTCATTGCAGCTGTCATTGGGGCCGTGGCCACCTGGATCATGGTGGGAATAGTTGTCAGGGACATTTTTACGCCGGCATATGACGTGGTGCGCCGAGGCGGAGTATCCGATCCCCAGGGCGGTATCTTGCTGCTTCTTCGAGAAGGCACAGTGAGTGTGCCAGACGCTGCTGAGCAACTGCCACTAGCTGCTGGAGAAACGCCAATAGACAACGCAGAAGCGCGCTGACTGTGACCGATGTTGCCGTGGTGGGATCTGGACCCAATGGCCTAGCCGCCGCCGTGACCATGGCACGTGCAGGGCTGTCTGTGGAGCTATTCGAAACTGCCGATTCCATTGGCGGTGGGACTCGAACGGCCGAAACCACGTTGCCCGGCTTCCACCATGACGTGTGTGCCGCCGTTCATCCGATGGCCCTAGCCTCACCATTCTTCCGCGCCTTCGAGCTGGAACGCAGGATTGAGCTGCTGGTGCCCGAGGTCTCCTATGGGCACCCGCTCGACGGCGGACGGGCCGGCCTTGCCTACCGCAGCCTGGACCACACGGTGGAAGCGCTGGGGCGTGATGGCCGCGCGTGGCGTGCGCTGATGGGACCCTTGCTGAACAGGGTCGAGGGAACCATCGACTTCACCCAGGGGAACCTGCTGCGCATACCCACGGACCCCCTTGCAGCGTTTCACTTCGGGATCAGAACGCTGTTGCAGGGCACCCCCGCATGGAATCTTGGCTTCCGCGAGAACACGGCTCCTGCCATGCTCACCGGTGTGTCCGCACACGCCATGGGCCGTTTGCCGGCGTTATCAACCTCGGGGGCGGGGCTGATGCTGGGAGTACTGGCGCATGCTCAGGGTTGGCCCGTCCCGCGAGGCGGTTCCGCGGCAATTGCTCAGGCCATGGCCGATGACTTCTTGGCTCATGGCGGCCGGATCCGGGTTGGCCAGCGGATTGATAATGTGGCCAGTTTACGGGCTGAGACAGGAGCCAAAGCAATCATTTGTTCTACGACGCCGCGTGCCCTAGTCGCGATGGCCGGAGCGGAAATGCCCGAAGGCTATAGACGGAAGCTGGAGTCCTTTAAATACGGAGCAGGTGTGTGCAAGGTGGACTTTGCACTTTCCGGGCCGGTGCCGTGGACTGCCCCTGGTCTGCGTCTTGCACCCACCATTCATATGGGTGGATCTAGGGAAGCCATTGCGTTTGCCGAACGCGAGGTCTTAAATGGCCGGCACCCGAAAGACCCGTATGTCCTTGCCGTGCAGCCGGGCGTTATTGATGACACTCGTGCACCCCTTGGACAGCACACTTTTTGGGCGTACACCCACGTTCCTGCAGGTTCAACAAGGGATTGCAGCGAAGACATCATTGCCGCCGTGGAAAAACATGCGGCCGGCTTTAGGGATCTGATCCTTGCCAGTTCGGTGCAGAGCGCGCAAGACATCTCTGCCTACAACGTCAACTACATCGGCGGCGATATTGCTTCGGGTGCAGTCACCTTGAAGCAGCTACTGAAACGCCCTGTGATATCCCCGGATCCCTGGCGAACCCCGGTAACCGGGCTGTATTTGGGTTCGGCGTCCACCCCGCCAGGTCCAGCCGTACACGGTATGGGTGGCTGGTTTGCAGCGAAATCGGCCCTGACGAATACCTTTGGACTGCCCGCTCCTGAACTGGGCCTGCCGGCATAAACGGAGTTAGCCAATCTGTCGGCTTAAACAACTGGCCCGCTACGGCGATTGTTGACTTCACAATCGGCGCAGCGGGCCATAAAAAGAACTAGTTGCGGCGGTCCAGGGTTCCCACGGGAAGGCCCGCGGAATCCTTGACGGTCAAGACGTCTCCATCGATCTCTCCGCCAGCGGCCTTCATGAGCCATGGATCCACGCCCTCACACGCCATCTGGGTGCCGCTGAGCTGTGAGAAGGAGAGCTTGCCCTGAACCAGGAACCACTGGCCGGTAATACGGTTACAGCCGTCGCTTCCAGTGAGGAAGCCGGCCTGCTCGTATTCGGCGGTTTTATCGGATCCTAGCGACAACTCCAGATACGGCTGCTTGTCGGTGTTGTAGCCCTCGCCCCAAGTGCCCACAGGGCCTGTTGCGGCACCGCAGGACGAGATGGTCAAAGCAAGGAGGAGGCTGCCGGTGAGGGCTGCGAGGCGTTTCATGGTGAGGATGGCTCCGATCGCGCTGGTATAGACGTGCGTTTCCCTTATGCTATTGCATTGCCGCGCTTTCCCGGCCTTCGGCCCCCGCAATCAGAGCCAGCAAAAAACGCAATCAACCCCGGGAAGGGCGGTTTAGTAGGCTGCAGATCCGGCGACGGCTGGCACGGGAGCGGTCAGGACGCCGTCGCGCATGGAGGCCACACAATCGGTGAGCGGGACGAACTCGGTGTCATGGGTGACCATGATGGTGGCCACGTTGAATTCGTCGGTAACCTGACGTAGCAGGCGCACGATCGAGTCGCTGCGGGCATGGTCCAAGGCAGCCGTGGGCTCATCCACCAGCAGGACCTTGGGATGAGCCATGAGTGCCCGGGCAATGTTGACGCGCTGACGTTGTCCGCCGGAGAGCTGATGAGGGCGCTTCTTGGCAGAGCTGGCCAGGCCCACTAGCTCCAGCAGTTCTGCGGCACGGGTTGCTGCGGACTTCACGGATTTGCCCCGTAGGTGTTCGGTGATGGTGAGTTGTTCGGCCGCCGTCAGTGAGGCCAGCAGATTTGGCTGCTGAAAAATGATGCCCACTTTGTCGCGACGCAATTGGGCCAGTTGTTTCTCGTTGAGCCCGGTGGCGTCGACGCCGTCGATCACCACCAGGCCCGACGTCGGCTTGATAAGTGTTGCGGCAACGGCGAGCAGGCTGGACTTGCCGGATCCGGACGGCCCCACCAGGGAAACGAGCTGGCCCGGATTTACGGACAGGTTGACGGAGTCCAGAGCAGTCATGGTCCCTTCGCCATCGGGGTACTCAAGCGTCAGATTGACGAGGTTCAAAGCTGTCATGAGATTGTCCTTAGAAAGTGTGGAGCGAAATGGTGGGGAATGCGGGTAATCGCGGCAGCGATTTATCGGCCGACAAGTGGGGACTAGTTCCCACCGAGGGCGATCATGGCGTCCACGCGGGTGACCTTTCGGACCGCCAGTGCTGCGCCGGCCAGGCCCAGCGCCACGATGCCAACGATCGGCAGCAGTGTTGTTGCCGGGGTGAGGAGGAAGGGGGCTGCGGCAGAGGCAAAGATGCCACCAACAATCCCCGCGAGTCCGCCCAGCCCTGCTCCGGCCAGCAGTACCAGGGCAGCCTGTGTCAGGGCATCGCGGAGCAGATAGCTGCCGGAGGCGCCCATGGCCTTCAGGACGGCAATGTCACGGGTCCGTTGGACCGTCCAGACCGTCAGGAACGCCACGATCACGAGTGCGGAAATGCCGTAGAGGAACGCCTGCATCATCATCAGTGAGCCGTTTTCGCTCTTGTACCCGCCCAAGCCGTCGAAGGATCCGCTGCGTGTAGTGCTGATGGTGCCGGCCGCGGCATTCGCACCGTCAAGGTCCACAGTGGCGCCCTTCTCAAAGGTCACGGCCAGCACGGTTGCCAGCTGGTCAGGATCGCTCAGGTGGGCAACCTTGGTCCACGTGTTCAGCGTTGTCCAAACCACCGAGGTATGCGAGTACCACTGGTCCGGCACGATCGCGCCCACGGAAAGTTCCGTCCCGGCAATGGTCACGGCATCCCCAAGAGAGAGGGAGAGTTCCTTGGCGATGCCTTCGCCGATTGTCACGGTTGAATCGCTCATCTCCGACGGCGCGATCCCGGCTTGTGGTCCTTGCGCAGCTGTCAGCGAGTCGCCAACACCAAAGACAGCAACGTTGGCAATACCCTTGCTCTCGCCTGCGCCTTGGAACCGGCTTTGGCTGATGCCCAGGGGAGCTACGGACGTAACGCCAGGCTGCGCTGCCCAGATCTTGGCCTGTTCCGCTGTCACCTGACTTTCGGTGAAGGACACTTTGGGATCGTTCTTGGCCGGGGCGCCAAACACCATTTGGCTGACGGCCGTGCCGGATCCGGTGCCCGTACCCAAGAGGGCGACGGCGGACGTCGACTGGTTGCCTAGCCCGGCTGTGAGGCCGGAAAGCAACACCAACAGCAGGCTGATCAGGGCCACGACGGCGCCCATGAGGGCAAATCGTCCCTTGGCAAAGCGGATGTCTCGGATCGCGAGGAACATGTACAGCTTCTTTCGTAGGCCGGATTATGGTGATTGTGTCCGGGTTTTTGCTAGTAGTTCCACTCTCCTGCGGAACGGCCATGCTTCCATCGCGGGGTTGGTTGATCCTGCTGCGGCGTGTGGTTGATGCGCCGGTCAACCTTTTGGTTGATACGGGCACAAGATGGTGCGCCTATGCTGGTGACATGTCTGCCGTGGATGCCCCGCCCGTGAGCAGTGCTGCGATTCTGCGGTTCCTGCGTGTGACCTTGCATGTTGCTTTTGCCGTGCTGCTGGCCGTTGGTGTGCTCCGGCTACTCACAGGCGTGGCCGCCGGGCCGGGCCGGTACTTTTTCTTAGCGTTGTCCGTTGCGCTTGCGGTGGTCTATCTGGTGGGCACGGTGGCCGAGAAACGCTTTTCAACGGGCGCGCTGGAACACAATCCGAGGCGCTGGGCCGGGCTCTGGTTGGGACTGATCACGGTGATGTGGGCGGTCCTGATGGTGGGTTCGGTGGAGTTCTCCTGGCTCGTGTTCCCCCTGTTCTTCCTGCATTTGCACCTCTTGCCTCGATGGGCCGGGCTCACCATGGTGTTGCTCATGACTGCGGCGGTGGTGATGGCCCAGTGGAGCTCAAGTGGGAGCGATTTTCCGCCGCTGCCTGTGGTGGTGGGGCCGGTATTCGGCATGGCGTTCGCTGTGGCAACGTCCAAGGCCTACAGGCTTCTGTATCAAGAAGGTGAAAACCAGCGTCAGGCCGCCGATGAGCTGCGCCGCACTAGGGCGGAACTGGCCGCCACGCAGCATGAGTCTGGCGTTTTGGCCGAGCGAGCCCGGTTGGCACGGGAAATCCATGACACTCTGGCGCAGGGATTCTCCTCGATCATCTTGGTGTCCCGGGCGGCCCGGCGCAGTTTGAGTTCCGGGGATCTTGCGTCCGCGGAGGAGAGCTTGGCCATGGTGGAGGCAACTGCCGCGGAGAATCTGGCTGAGGCCCGTAACTTTGTCCGGGGGCTTTCCTCCCCGGCATTGACGCAATCCTCGCTCGCGGAGAGCCTGTCCAGGCTCTGCAATCAGACGGCGCGGGAGGCCCGGGCCCGGGGTGTCTCACTGCGGTGCAGCTTCCGGCTTGATGGCGAGCCCACAGAAATTCCGCAGCCCTTCAAGGTGACGCTGCTGCGCGCCACTCAGGCGAGTCTGGCCAACGTCTGGCTACACGCGAAGGCTACGTCCGCCGTCGTCAGCTTGGCGTTTCTAGGGGATGAAGTGACCCTTGACGTGTTCGACGACGGACGCGGCTTTGAGCCGGAGAGCCTCGCCGACACTGTGGCTAAGAGAGCGGATGGTAGTGGATTTGGCTTGCGATCGTTGCGCGAGAGGGTGGTGGCGCAGGGTGGGACCCTGACCATTGAGTCGACCCCTGGGGAGGGGACGGTGGTGGCCATCAGGCTGCCGCTTGGTGAAGGCGACAACAGTGCAGGGGATATCAATGGATGAAATTCGGATATTGCTGGTGGATGACCATCCGGTGGTGCGGGCGGGCCTGCGTGCCATGCTGACTGAATTTGAGGGATTCACGGTGGTGGCCGAGGCGCCTGAGGGTGGCGCCGCCATCAAGGAGGTTCAGCGGCTGCAGACCTTGGGCGCGCCGGTTGATGTGGTGTTGATGGATCTGCAAATGGGTGACGGGTTGGATGGGGTTAGCGCCACGAAAGCCATTAAAAAACTGGCTGCGCCCCCTCCTGTTCTCATTTTGACCACCTACGACACCGATGCCGATATTTTGGCGGCAGTGGAGGCCGGCGCAAGCGGCTACATGCTCAAGGACGCGCCTCCGGAGCAAATCCGCAGCGCCGTGCAGCAGGCAGCAGCGGGGCAGACAGCACTTGCTCCCGAGGTTGCTGCGCGGCTTATGGGAAGGATTCGTAACCCCACTCCGGCCTTGTCGGCGCGTGAGGTGGAATTAGTGGAACTGCTGGCGACGGGGATGAGTAATAAGGCCATTGCCAAGCAACTGTTCATTTCCGAAGCGACGGTGAAAACCCATCTGGTGCACATTTACGACAAGCTGGGCGTGGATAACCGCACCGCCGCCATCTCGGTTGCTGTGGGACGGCGAATTATCCGCAGCGCAGGCTAGAAGAAGTTTCCGCCTACAAGCAGCCGGTCCCCATTTCGGGTGGCTTAAATTGTGTGTAGTGTGAGCAGCAGCACAGGCGGATGGGGGTGGATCGCAATGATGCAGGCCCGCAAGGGTCGGCAATCCACAAAAAGAGGTCCACGTCACATTTCCCTTTACTGTGATATGGATAACAATTTTGTGAGATAGTCTGAATTATTGTTCGATTCCGTGTGCGGCACTCTCCAGCTAATGGGGAAGGCGGCGCAGGGGGATTGGCGAAGATCTCAATACCGCGTGCAACGAAGCAGGAGGTCCACCGAGTGACGTTTTCGAAGGGCAAGGCGCGGCCGTACCACTTGAGCATGGCAGTGGTTTGCACACTATTGGCCTCCGGTGGATTTGTGGGTGCCGGTTACGTCGGGACCTCCACTGCCGACGCTGCCGCCGCCCTAGGGGTGCAGCAGCTCAACCGTTCATCGTCCTCGGCTACGCAAGCGTCCCCCGTGAGTTTTGACTCTTTGAATGCGCCGGCGCTTGCCGGCAATATTTCCTTTGCGAAGACCCTGATTCTTGCTAAAAAACCAGCAGCGCCGCAGCGCTTCGACCTCACTGACCCCAACGGAAATACGCCCCAGTTGGCGCGCTCGGTTGGCGACATGCGCGGGGATATTCCGGAGGTTTCGGCGGAACTGATTTCCGAGGTTCGCAAGGATATCTTGGCCGCGGCTTTCCAGGGCTTGGGCCACCCATATGTTTGGGGAGGTACCAGCTTTGAGTATGGCTGGGACTGCTCGGGTTTTGTTCAGTGGGCCTACGCCCAGGCTGGAGTGGCGCTGCCGCGGACCGAACAATGGTTGCCCATGGTTCAAACGAATAACCCCCAGCCCGGCGACATTGTGGTGCAAAACCCTGACGGACCCAATCACTGGTCGCACATTGGCATTTACATTGGTGGCGGCAAGATGATCAGCGCCCTGAACCCGTCGGTGGGAACGTTCATACACGCACCTGCTGATGTCAGTAGCTCCTCCACCTACTTCTCCATGCCCGGTTTTGCATCCGCTGACGAGTTGGCTGCGCAGAAGGCCAAGAACACGATCTCAGCGGCCGGAAGCACCACAAAAGCGTCGGCTACGCCCAAGCCTGCAACGTCTAAGCCGTCGGCTACATCTTCAGCCAAGCCGTCATCGAAGCCGTCCACTGGAGAGTCGAGCGATCCGTCGACTAAACCGCCCACTACCGTGCCAGGCACAACGGATCCGGGCACCAAACCTCCCGTTACCATCCCTGTGACGACACCTCCGGTCACCACCCCGGCGACCGCGCCGCCGGGCACAGCCCCGGCGACCACGCCGCCGGGCACAGCCCCGGCGACCACGCCGCCGGGCACAACGACCCCAGCGATCACGTCTCCGATCACGCCGCCGGTCACCACCCCGCCGACGACACCTGGGCCGCCTGCGGCTACTAATTCGGATACGCCAAAGGCATCATCTTCTTCGGAAGCCACCACACCTTTGGCGTTGACCACCCCGCCCGTCACTGGCTCCACACCGTGACACAGCTCCGCTAGGGGTAGCCCCACTAGGGGCTGATTGGCACAAGGATAAGAAGGGCGCTTGCAACAGCTTTGATGCTGTGGCAAGCGCCCTTGCTGTTTAACGCAGCTGGCTCTGGCGTGCGTCATGTCCAAAAAACTAGTGTTATGGATCACAGTTTCGGGTACGCTTGGCCTACGTCACTTATTTTGATTGATGGTGACGATTATCTACCTCAAGGCATCACAAAATATCATCGCCGCGTGAAAGTGAGTTTCCATGCCAGTGCTCCACACAGTCAATCCGGCCAAGTCGCCGCCAATGCCTCCTGGGCGGAGGATTTTTGGACGGCGGGCCACTGCGGTGGCTCTCGCGGGTCTGCTCGCAGCGGGCGCCTTGCCGGCACTGGCCTTGTCTCCGGCGGCCATGGCTGCTCCCGGAACGCCCATTGCTGCCTCTAACATCAAGGCCGAGGTGGCTGTGGAGGCTGGCGGGGCCACTCTAGGGGCGATCAGTGGATTTACCACAGCTGGCAACGTGGTCAGCCTGAAACCTGCATCGGGTGCAATTCGCGTGACGTTCCTCGATGACGGGAACTTCCGTCTGGAAGCGAGCCCCACAGGGACCTTCACAGACCCGGCTAATACGCCTGCAACGCCTGCCGACCCGCAGCGCGCGGCAAATATCGTGGTGGGTACGGCCGATTTCACCGCCGGAACGGTAACAGTGACGGAAGCTGGCGGAGTTATCACCATGGCTACGGCCAAGGTCAAGCTTGAGGTTCACAAGGCCACCGGTGCTTTCACGCTCAAGCGTGCCGATGGTTCGGTGGTCTGGCAGGAATCATCAGCCTTGAGCTTCGGCACCAACACCACCACTCAACATCTCACGCCCATCGGTGGCGAGCAGTTCCTCGGTGGCGGGATGCAGAATGGGCGCGTTGTCCACACCGGCTCCACCATCAACATCTCCAATAACTACGATTGGGACGACGAAGGTCACCCGAACGCCGTCCCGTACTACATGACCAGCGCTGGATACGGCGTCTTGCGGAACACGTTCGCCCCGGGCTCTTACACTTTCACGGAGAATGAGACCACCACGCACAAGGAAAAGCGCTTTGACGCTTACTACTTCGTGGGCGACTACAAGCAGAGCCTGGATGGCTACACGAAGCTGACGGGCCGGCCCAACCTCCCGCCCGTTTACGGCTTGGAGTACGGTGACGCCGACTGCTACAACCGGTCGCTGCGCGGGGAGGCCCCGTCGGCAGATCCCAAGGCAACAAAAAAGCAGCACACCTTTGACGCCGTCGAAACGGCCAAAGAATTCAAGGCGAATGACATGCCCGCGGGCTGGATGATCGTCAACGACGGTTATGGCTGTGAATACACCACGGATGCGCCCGGTTATGACAAAAACGCCCCTTATGACCCCAACAGCACCGACAAGGGCCTAGGGAACACCGTCAAAGCCATCAAGGCTGAAGCGGATCTGAAGACCGGCTTGTGGACACAGCGGTCGCTGACGAATCAGCCCACCGAAGTTGGCCAAGATGGCATTGCCGTCCGCAAGCTTGACGTCGCCTGGGTTGGAGAGGGCTACCGCCTGGCCCTGACCGGCTGCGAAAGTGCACAAGACGGTATTGAGAGCTACTCCGCGGGCCGTGCCAACACACTCATGGTTGAGGCGTGGGCGGGCGCCCAGCGTTGTGGCGTGCCGTGGACAGGGGACCACTCAGGAAACCTTGACGCCGTTCGCTGGGCCGTGCCGGCCTTGGCTGGTGCCACCAACTCGGGGCAAGCCTTCACCGCCTCCGACGTTGACGGTATCTTCGGCGGCAGCACCGAAAGTTATGTCCGTGACCTGCAGTGGAAGGCTTTTGCCCCCGAGCTGTACTCCATGAGTGGCTGGTCCTACGTGGACAAGCGTCCGTGGCTCTACGGCGATACCGCGACCGAGATCAACCGCAAGTACCTGCAGATGCGCCAGGAACTCATGCCCTACATCTACTCACTGTCGGTTGATGCGAACAACAACGGCGTGGGTATGATGCGCAGCATGCCGCTGGAATTCCCCAACGATCCGCTGTCCTACACCAAGGAAGCTGAAACTCAGTTCCTACTGGGCAGCGACTATCTTATTGCCCCCGTCTCCACCTCCACCCCGGTCCGCAACGGTATTGTTCTGCCCAGCGGTTCGCAGTGGGTGGATTACTGGTCCGGCACCATCTATCAGGGCGGTCAGGTCCTGAATGGCTACAGCGCCCCGCTGGAGAAGCTGCCCATGTTTGTCCGTGCAGGCTCAGTGGTTCCCAAGGGCCCCGTTGCCCGCAACGCCTCTTTGGTGCCGGAAAACTCGGCCCTGACCGTCGACGTGTACCCCTCCGGAGCGTCCTCCTTCACCTTGAACGAGGATGACAAGGTCACCCGCGAATTCCAGAACGGCAAGAAGAGTGTCCAGCAGTTTAAGGTCGCCGCTCCCGCCAAGAACGGCGGAGACGTCTCTGTCACCATTGGAAAGCGCGACGGCGACTACACAGGTAAGGTGTCCAGCCGCCCGTACAGCCTGGCTGTGCACAGCGGTTCGGCGCCCCAGTCCGTCTCTGTTGGCACCACCACGCTGACCAAGCTTGCCGATGCGGCAGCTATTGAGGCAGCCACAACCGGCTGGTTCTATGATGCAGCCGACGCCGGTGGAACCGTCCATGTTAAGGCCGGCCAAGTTGCCTCCAACGCGACGGCGACCGTCACACTCAAGTCCACATCCGCCGTCGGAGGTGCAGATTCTGACGCAACCGCGGCGGAAGTTGCCGTGCAGCTGGAAGCCAAGGTTTTCCAGGGGCAGAAGACGCACGCTTCCGCCAGCTTCACCAACACCGGCAGCAACGCCAAGACGAATGTGGTCATCGCTGCCGTAGTTCCTGCAGGCTGGACGGTGAGCAACGCCCAGGGCGCCACGCTTGCCTCCGTTGCTCCAGGTGTCACGGTTCAGGCCACCTTCGATTTGGTTCCGGGGGCCAGCTCCACGGCCGGATTGCAGAGCATTGGCGCCAAGGCCAGTTACAAGGATTCCAAGGGCCAACCTCGCGAAGTCAGCGGGGCCAACCAAATGTACGTCGCTTACGGTTCCTTGGCTGGGGCGTTCAACAACATCTCCGTGACCACGGCCGATGGGGCGTTCGTCGACAAGTTGGGTAACTTCGACGGCGGCGGCGCCTCCTTCAGCGCCGACCAGCTGGCGGCTGCCGGTGTCACCCCCGGTTCCACAGTCACCGTGGATGCGGGCCAGCCCACCGAGGTCAACTTCACCTGGCCTGCTGCCGGTGCCAACAAGAACAATGCCGTTGCACTGAACGGGCAGACCATCTCGCTGACAGGCAAGGGCACCGATCTGGCCATCCTGGGATCCTCGGCGATCGGTGCCGGTGCCAGCCCGGAACTGACCATCACCTATGCCGACGGCACCGTCCAGAAGCAGCGCCCTTACTTCCCGAACTGGCTGCCGCAGGGTGATACCCGCGGGGCAAAGGTGGCCATCAAGGCCATGGGACGCAACAGCCAGGCCCAGGCAGCCAACCCGGAGTACACCGGCACCGGCTACCAGATCTATTCGGGCACGGTACGCCTGCTCCCCAATAAGGAGCTTGTTTCGGTGCAGCTGCCCGTTGAGGAACGCGCCAAGTTCTTCGACTGGCAGGTGGTGAACTTCCCGCTGCCCACAGCACCGGACAAGGACACCTTCGCGTCCGATCTGAACCCCGTCAGCGCCACCAACGGCTACGGTGTCATCGGCAAGGACGTTGTCAACAAGGATTCGGCCGGTTCCCCGGACGTTCCCCTGACCGTCATTGACAAGACTGACCCCGCAAACCCCAAAACCAGTACGTATGAGAAGGGCTTGGGCGTCCACGCGCCGTCCAACCTGAGCTACTACGTGGGCGGGCAGTGCAGCCGCTTCACCTCGGAAATTGGGTTGGAAGGCAACTTTGGCGGCACCATCATCTTCACGGTGATTGGTGACGGCAAGGTGCTCTATCAGAGCCGCACGCTCATCAACGGCTTTGCCCCTGAAAAGCTGGACATTGACCTGAGCGGCGTCTCCTATGTTGAGCTGAAGGTGGACCCGATCTCCGCAGGTGCCATCGGCGGCGCCCACGGCGTGTGGGGCAATGCCAAGTTCGCCTGCTCCGAGCCGGTGCCGGCTGACGAGACCGCTCCCGTCACCACGGCAACCGTGGCGCCGGCCGCACCCGCCGTAACTGGCTGGTACACCACGGCACCATCGGTCTCCTTGGCAGCAAGCGACAACGTTGGAGTCACCAAGACCGAATTCAAGATTGGTGACGGTCCGTGGAGCCCCTACACCGAGGCAGTGACCCTCCCCGAAGGTGTCAACACTCTCATGTACCGCTCCAGCGATGCCGCCGGCAATGTCGAGGAAGCCAAGGCAACCGCCAGCTTCAAGGTTGACACCCAGGTGCCACTGGTAACCCGAGGTGTTGATAGCAAAGCTCGTATCATCACCCTGGAAGCCAGCGACTCCGGCTCAGGTATTGCCACGATTGAATACTCAATCGATGGCGGCACCACCTGGCAGGCGTACACCGGAGCCATCAAGGCAGGGGACGACGGCGTATCCGTTGGCTACCGCGTCACTGACAAAGCCGGACTAATTTCAGCCTCAGGTATCGATGCAGTGATTCCGCCGGTCGAGACGACCGAGCCTGCTGCCCCGTCCCTTTCGGCGCCCACCTCAGCAGTTGCCGGCTCCGCGATCACCGTCACGGCCAAGAACCTGGCTGCCGGTGAAAGCTACGAACTGTGGATTCACTCGGATCCAGCCAAGTTGGCAACAGTGACAGCAGATGCAACCGGCGCAGTCACTGTGACAGCGAAGATCCCCGCGGCCTTTGCTGCCGGGGCTCACGAACTGACGTTGGAGCAGGGTGAGACCACGGTGGCCCGCACTGCCATTGTGGTCACTGCCGCCACCGTTGACCCGCCGGTTACCGAGCCGACAGACCCGCCGGTTACCGAGCCGACGAACTCGGCATCGCCTGCGCCCACCACCCCGGCGGGCAACGGCAGCAACAACGGCAGCGATACTGGCAACAACGGTGACGGCCTGGCCAGCACCGGAGCCAAGGTCATGCTGCCGGCAGGCATCGCCCTGCTGCTGGTGCTGGGAGGTGCAGGCGCGCTGGTGGTCATCCGCCGTCGTCGTGCATAACTAACCAAGGCATCACACAGAAGTGCAAAAGCGCGGGCCCATGGGGAGCAGTCCCCATGGGCCCGCGCACTTAATCTGGCTATGCTCAAGCAGGACAAGGGAGTGTAGTGGGGATGACTGACGGGGCTGGCAGCGTTGGGGGATGACTCCACCGCCACCGTCGCGGGCATGGTGCTCGACGACGGGAATGTTGATCCCAACACGGACTGCCACCACCAATCCAATGGCAAAGGGAGTAAGCCACTCTTTGATTGCAAACGTAGCCGATCCCAGAAACCGGCGGGCCATGCAGGACTTGGCAAGGACGATATACCAATGAGACTGACATTGATTGCCGAGCAGGGACCCGGCGTGCGGCGGCTCGGCCGCTGCGGTGTGACTTTCCTGATTCTTCTTTCCCTGCTGGTAATACTCCTTGCTGCCGGCTGTGCCAAGACACAAGAACCTGAAATGGCCGACCTGGACCTAAAAACGGCCAAGAGCACCACCATGGCGAATGAACGCGACATGATTTCCGTCATCGAACCCGAAGACATTGTTGAAGTCGACCAGAAAGATGAATCAAGCCTGCTGCGATGCAGCGACGGCAGGCACTTGTGGACGGGCCGGATCCATGTGGCCCTCGTGCCGGGCGCTGACGGGGCCGGGTATGTGCAAGTGATCAAGGAAGCCTGGACGGGCAAGGACGGTTGGAAGTTGACCGAACGAACCACAGCGCAGGGACAAGAAGTCGTCGATATCCTCAACGACGATGGCTACAATCACGGGATTGGCTACTCGGAAAATGACAATGCCATCCGAATCACGTCATTTTCACCCTGCTTCACCATGGACCCGCCCTACGAGTACGGCAACAAGTACTGACGTTGCACCGGAAAACACCAAAAATTTTGGCTCAGTAACTGCTTTGGAGGAACTGCAGGACGGCCAGAACACGGCGGTGATCGTCGGGGCTCTGGTGCAGGCCCAACTTGTTGAAGATGGCGCTGATGTGCTTTTCCACGGCGCCGGCACTAACCACGATTGCCTTGGCGATGCCGGCATTGGTGAGGCCCTGAGCCATGAGTTCGAGCACCACGGATTCACGCGGGCTCAGGGTGCTGATGGGGTCGGCGGAGCCGCGGTTGGCGAACAAAGCGCCGATGACCTCGGGATCGATCACAGTGGCGCCGGTAGCGATCCGGGCGACGGCGTCGCTGAAGTCTTCGAAGCGGGCCACACGGTCCTTGAGCAGGTAGCCCAGCCCGGCGCCAGCTGACGCACCGGCGAGCAATTCCCCGGCGTAGCTCGTCTCAACATATTGCGAGAGCACCAGCACGGCAACCGAGGGGAACCGGGCGCGGACCTCGATGGCTGCTTTCAGGCCCTCGTCCCGGTGCGAGGGCGGCATCCGCACATCCGTGATCAGCAGGTCCGGGACGTGCTCCGCAACTGCTTTGACAAGTTCGACGCCGTCTCCCACGGCCGCGCACACCTCGGCACCCATCTCTTCAAGGAGGCGCACGAGCCCTTCACGGAGCAGGACAGAATCTTCGGCAAGGACAACACGCATGGTTCCACAGTAGCCGCCGGGAAGTTCGGCTATGCAGGGTGCGCTCACGCCTGATTCAGTCACGCAGCGGGATGCTGGCGCGCAGGGAGGTGGGTCCGCCGTCGGGGCTGACGACTTCCAACGAGCCGTCCACGCCGGCCAGCCTGTCCACCAGGCCTGCCAGTCCATGACCCTTGCCCACATGGGCGCCGCCTCCGCCGTCGTCCCTTACCTCGATGAGCAGCTCGGTGGGGCTTGTGTTCACGGTGATGGCGGCCTGATTGGCGCCGGCATGCTTGGCAACATTGGCCAAGGCCTCGGAGACCACAAAGTAGGCGGCGTTCTCGGCACTCTCAGTGATCCGGACGTTTGGCCCCAAGTTGCCGGTGACGGCAACGGGGAGCGTTGATTTGCCGGCCAGAGACTCCACGGCGGTGCGCAGGCCGCGATCCGCCAGTAGCGGTGGGGCGATGCCACGGGAGAGCTGGCGCAACTCGGCCAAGGCCTCACGGCTTTGCTCCAAAGCGCCGTCCATGAGCTTGCGGGCGGCTTCGGGATCGGTAGCCATGCGCCGCTGTGCGGCTTCCACGTCCATCTGCATCCGGATCAGGCGTTGTTGCGGGCCGTCGTGGAGATCGCGCTCAATCTTGCGCAAGGTGCTGGCTTCTTCGGACACCACCTGGGCCCGGCTGGCCGCCAATTCTTCGCTGCGGGCGCGGAGGGCAGCGGTTTCGTTGGTGAGTAGGGTGCGGCACAGGGCGGCATCGGCTACTGCCAGGAGGTGGGTGATGAAGGGCAACAGCAGCAAAAGTACGGCCCCGTAAGCCAGTCCCAGCCAAGACTCTGCTGTCACCGGGCTGACGCCGAGGTAGTTGTCCAGACCGATGAGCTGGGCCAGAGATGTGTTGCCTTCGGGCAGGAACCTCATCCAGAACCATTGGGTCAGTCCGCCCAGCGTGGCGGCCAGAACGGTGATGGCTACACAGAACGTTGCGGTGCGCAGCGGGAAAGTGACTAAGAAGCCGTGTATGAAATCCTTCCACAGCTGCGGGTCGGCAAGGTTTTTGAACATGCCACTTACGGAATATTTGTGCTGGTTACGGTAATGAACGGGTGGGATCTCGCCAGCCCAGCGTCGCAGCGCGGCTCGGTTGATATCTGCGAACCAGCGGGCCGTCGCCAAGCACGCCACGAGCACAGGCAGCCCCACCCAGATAACAAGCGTGGAGAGGCCCAGCGTGAACAAGGCGACAAGGGTCGTGAAGGACGCCAAAGAAACGAAGAAGCCGGGCAGGATGTAGCTCAGGTCGGAGCCGATCTGGCGCCAGGTGGCGGAACGCCAGATGAACCACGACGTTTGCCGGGCGGGTGCAATGGAATAGGTCATGTTTCAATTCTTGTTGCGGCAGAGTCCTGAAACCATCATGCCAGCCGGTGAAAGTCGGGTAGGGATAACCCCACCCAAGATGGCGTGGGGAGAGGGAAATGGACCACCGCAGAAGCTGCCCGCCGAAGATGGGAGAATTATTCTGTGGGACACATTGACGTTGCAAACATTGACTACTTTCTCTCCGACGGCCGGCAGCTGCTGAACGGGGTGAACTTTCGCGTCTCCGATGGCACCAAAACGGCGTTGATCGGCCCCAACGGCACCGGAAAAACCACGCTGCTGCGCATCATCTGCCAAGACATCAAGGCAGATGAAGGCGCCGTTTCGCGCTCAGGCAGCATGGGGGTGATGCGTCAGTTCGTGGGCCAGGTCCGCGATGACAGTACCGTGCGTGATCTGCTGCTCTCGGTGGCTTCGGCGAATATTTCCGCCGCCGGGAAGGCTGTGGATGCTGCCGAGCTGGCCATGCTGGAGCTCGACGACGAGCCCAGCCAGATGGCGTACGCCCAAGCCATTGCCGATTGGGGCGATGTGGGCGGCTACGAGATGGAAACAACGTGGGACGAAGTCACCATGGCTGCCATGGGCATGGACTTCTACACGGCCCAGTACCGGAAAGCTGCAACCCTTAGTGGTGGTGAGCAAAAGCGCCTGGTGCTGGAAGCATTGTTCTCCGGTCCGGACGAGGTTCTCCTACTGGATGAGCCGGATAACTACCTGGATGTGCCGGGCAAGCGCTGGCTCGAAGCGAAAATGGCAGCCTCGCCTAAATCTGTTCTGTTCGTCAGCCACGACCGTGAATTGCTGGCCAACGCTGCAACCCGCATTGTCACGCTGGAACCGGGTATCAACGGCGCCTCCAGCTGGACCCACGGTGGCGGTTTTGAATCGTATGTGAAGGCCCGCGAAGACCGTAACGCCCGTTTTGAAGAGCTGCGGAAGCGGTGGGACGAGGAGCACATCAAGCTCAAGGAACTCGTCAACATGTACAAGACCAAGGCTGCGTTCCGCTCCGATATGGCGAACAGGTACCAGGCTGCACAGTCGCGTCTGTCCCAGTTCTTGGAGCAGGGCCCACCCGAGGCGCTGCCCATTGAGCAAAACGTGAAGATGCGCCTCAAGGGTGGGCGCACGGCCAAGCGCGCCATCATCGCCTCGAAGCTGGAGCTGACCGGGCTCATGAAACCATTCAGTACCGAGGTCTGGTTCGGGGACCGTGTTGGCGTTTTGGGCTCCAATGGCTCGGGCAAGTCTCACTTCTTGCGGCTTCTGGCGGCTGGTGGCTCAGATCCGGATAAAGAACATGAGCCCGTGTCCGACGTCGATATTGCTCACGTGCCGCACGAAGGTTCGGTGAAACTTGGGGCACGCATCCGCCCTGGGTTCTTTGCCCAGACCCATGCCCGGCCGGACCTCTTGACGCGCACTCTGCTGGACATCCTGCACCGCGGGGACGAGCACCGTTCCGGAATGGGACGCGAAGCCGCGGCCGGGGCCCTGGATCGCTACGGTCTGGCGTCCAGCTCCGAGCAAAAGTACGATTCGCTCTCCGGTGGTCAGCAGGCGCGGTTCCAAATTCTGCTCTTGGAGCTCTCCGGTGCTACCTTGCTCCTGCTCGATGAGCCTACGGACAACTTGGACTTGCACTCGGCTGAGGCGCTGGAGAAGGCCATCGATTCCTTCGAGGGAACCGTTCTGGCGGTCACTCACGACCGCTGGTTCGCCCGGTCCTTCGACAGGTTCCTGGTGTTCGGCTCCGACGGCAAGGTTTACGAATCCGACGAACCGGTGTGGGATGAAAAGCGGGTCGAGCGCGCACGCTGATCGGCAGACTAGAGTTACTCTGATCACCTTTCCCCACTCCTTCCGTTAAGAGCGTTCTCCACCATGAATCAGCAGGCGGTCCGTGCCGCAACCTTTGCCACTTTTGCCGTCTTCGCCATTAACGGTTTTGTCTTTGCCAGTTGGGCTGCGCGTATTCCGGCAGTGACACGAATTCTTGACCTGACGTCAGGTCAAATGGGGTTGTTGCTGCTGACTATTGCCGCAGGATCCGTCATTGCGCTACCTGCCGCAGGAACTGTTGTGGGCCGGATCGGCACGGCGGGAACTATCCGCACCGGCGGCTTCAGCGTGGCCTTTGGCGGGCTCATCGTCTCGATTGCCTTGGCCCAGCACAGCGTTGCGCTGACAGCTGTTGGACTCTTCTTCTTCGGTATCGGCATTGGGCTCTGGGACGTGGCGCAGAACATTGAAGGGGCCGATGTTGAGCGGCACCGAGGACGCACCCTCATGCCACAATTCCATGGCGGATTTAGCGGTGGTGCGCTGATCGGCGCCCTGGTTGGGGCGGGACTTTCGGCCATCAATGTCAGCATGTCCGCGCACTTGCTGGCCATTGTGGTGATCGTTGTCATTGCCATGGTCTTTGTCCCCAAGTACTTCCTGCCGGAGGTGGCGCCGAGCGCCAGCCAGCAGGTTGGTGCTACGGCTGCCAAGGGTCGCAGCGCCTGGACCGAGAAGCGGACCCTTCTGGTGGGGCTGGTGGTCCTGGGCGCCGCCCTGACCGAAGGTGCGGCCAACGACTGGATTGCCAAGGCAACTGTTGACGGGCTTAATGCCTCAGAAGCGACAGGTGCCATCATGTTTGCCGTATTTGTGGCATCGATGACGCTGTTCCGGTTCTTTGGCGGCCGGTTCATTGATCAGTTTGGGCGGGTTGCGGTGCTGTACGCCAGCTTGGGCTCGGCGTTGGTGGGCCTGGTGATCTTTGTGGTTGCACCGAATATGGTGCTGGCCGGCGTAGGTGCCGTGCTGTGGGGCGCCGGTGCCGCCATGGGGTTCCCCATGGGCATGTCCGCGGCCGCCGATGATCCCGCACGGGCCGCCGCCCGAGTCTCAGTGGTTTCCACCATTGGCTATGTGGCGTTCCTGGCGGGTCCGCCGCTGCTGGGCTTCCTGGGCGACCATGTCACCATTCGCTGGGCACTGCTTGCGATTGCCGTTGCCATCGTGGCATCTATCCTGACTGCTCCGGCAGCGAAGCCGCTGCCCGAGTCTGAGTTTGAGACTGCGAGTAGCTAGAGGGGCTGCGGGCCGTCCTCAATGCTGCCGTGATTAATATTCCGACCCAAGCATTTATCTCTCAGTAGTGCCCAGAGTAAGAGCGTCACTCCGGCACCCAGCAAAGCTCCGGCAATGGTGTCCGAGGCCCAGTGGACACCCAGATACGTGCGGCTGTACATCATGGCAACACTGAGAATTGCGCAGCTGACCCACATCCACAATCGGCCCAGAACCACGGCTGTGACCACCATGGCTGTTACGGTACCGCTGACGTGCCCCGATGGATAAGAGCCGTGGTCAACAGGGACCAGATGATCGCTGGGGCGTGGGCGGTCCACCAAAAATTTGATCAAGTGGGTTAGCCCTAGGGCGCACAGATTGACCACGGCCGTGAACAATGCCAAGCGCCAATGGCGGCGCAAGAGAACCAAGAGCAAGAGCACAGAATAGATGACCATGCCGTCGTTGCCGACAAAGTCCAGCACCCGGTTCGCATCGGTGAGCCACGGTGTTCGGGAGCTGCGCATCAGTTGGTACCAGCCGTCGTCGAACTTTTGAAAAGGCGGATGGTTGCCGGTGGCCCACATCAGCCAGGCGCCGGCTAGCAGCACGGCCAGCGCAGGCAGCGAAAGCTGGAGGAGCCGGGTCCGGGACCAAGCCAGTGGACGCAGCGCGGTGGATTCTGAGGTCAAAGCGGGCATAAGAGAATTCTAGGGGTCGGTCCCAGGATGGAAGATCATCCCTTTGGATTACCCTGAATGAACCCTGAATCATCCCTGAGATGGAAGATATCTGCGGTTTCCTTGCGTACGGTGGTAATAGATTCGAAGAAAGACGCCTGCCATGGACGTGGCGGCGCTCATCCAAAGGGGATGTCCACATGATTGAGGCAGTAAACCTGGCCAAGCACTACGGGGCCAAGACCGCGGTTGGCGGTGTCACGTTTACCGTCAAGCCGGGAATGGTGACGGGCTTCCTAGGCCCTAACGGTGCCGGCAAATCGACCACCATGCGCATGATCGTGGGCTTGGATGCGCCCTCCCGCGGCACCGTGACCGTCAACGGCAAGCCCTATGCAAAGCATCGTGACCCACTGTGTCAGGTTGGCGCGTTGCTGGATGCGAAGGCCGTGCACACCTCGCGTAGCGCCTACAACCACCTGCTGGCCATGGCCGCCACGCACAGCATCCCCACCAAGCGCGTGAACGAGGTCATTGACATGACCGGCCTGGCTGCTGTGGCGAAGAAGAAGGCTGGCGGATTCTCCCTCGGTATGGGCCAGCGGCTCGGCATTGCCTCGGCATTGCTGGGCGATCCGCAGACACTGATCTTGGATGAGCCGGTCAACGGGCTGGATCCTGAAGGCGTGCTGTGGGTGCGTAACCTCGCCAAGCACCTTGCCGCGCAGGGAAAAACCGTGTTCTTGTCATCGCACCTCATGAGTGAAATGGCGCTGACCGCCGATCACTTGATTGTGATTGGCCGTGGCCAGATCATCGCCGACGCGCCGATTGCGCAGATCCTCGCCGGCACCCAGCAAGCCAAGGTACGGGTCCGCACCCCCGAGGTCACCCGGCTCAGCCAGCTATTGGGTGGCCAAGGTGTTCAGGTGCAGTGCGAAGAGAACGAAACCCTTGAAGTCACGGGTTTGGATCCGCGCCAAATCGCCCAAATTGCGCTGCAAAACCAGGTTCTGGTGTACGAGCTGATGCCGCTGACCACCTCCCTCGAAGATGCCTACTTCAACCTGACCAAGGATGCAGTGGAGTACCACTCGCAGGAATTCAACGACAACTTGCCGGCCTCGGCCCCGGCCGCTGTGAAGGGACTCTAAAGATGAGCACGACGACGATTTCCTCACCCGGGCGCGCCACTGGTGGTTCATTGACATTTGCCGGTGTGCTGCGCAGCGAATGGATTAAGTTCCGGTCCCTGCGATCCACCCAGCTGCTGCTCGCCTTTACATTCCTGGCGGTGGTGGGTGTTGGCGCCTTTTCCGCTTGGGTGCGTTCCATGGCCGTGCATCTCATTCTGGACCTTGGCCCCGCAGCAATGGACGGGTCCGGCGGCATCCCCGCCGAGGGTGCCCCCAAGATGACCCTTGAGCAGGCCATGGATGTGGCGAACTCACAAGGCATCAACCTCTACGGGACGCCCATAGCGGGGATCCAGCTGGGCATCCTTATTCTGGGTGCACTCTCCGTCATGCTGATCTCTTCGGAATTTGGCACCGGTATGATCCGCTCCACCATGACGGCGGTGCCCAAGCGGCTTCCGGCGTTCTTCGCCAAGGCCACTGTTCTGGCGGTGGTTTCCTACGTGGTGACACTCGTGGCTGCCTTCGCCACCTTCCTGGTCTCCATCCCGATCATGAAAGCCCAGGGCATCGAGTTGTCTCTGGGTATGGACGGGGTGGTGTACAGCATCCTGATGGGCGGAGTTTATGTTGCAGGAGTTTCGCTCATCGCGCTTTCTCTGGGGGCGTTGCTGCGCAGTTCCGCCGGTGCCATCATCGTGCTGGTGGCACTGTTCCTCATGCTGGACATTGCGGCACCGCTTCTGGGCCTGATTCCCGGTGATTTCTGGATGTACGTGGGGCAGTACTTCCCCAGCGTTTCCGGAGGGCGCATGCTGGAAATCCATGACAAGGAGGCCTTCCTGAGCCCCCTGGCCGGTGGTCTGGTGTTCCTCGGCTGGATTGTACTAATCATGGTGCCAGCCGCTATCTCGATCAAGACTCGTGACGTCTAAGAGCAGCTGACGTTCCCGGCGACTCGCCAAGGGAAGCTAAGCACTGACTTATGCGCACAAAAGACCAGGCGGGGGCCGCGGAACGAACGGCCGTTTCCCCCGCCGACTTACCTTCCGCTGCACGGCGGGCCGACGAATTCACGGCCCGCCGTCGTGGCGCACTCCGAACATATTTCTACAACCACCCCCGCGTCATGGACGTGGTGGTGGTTTTTGCGTATTTGCTGGCCGGCTCAGGCATCTTCCTCAGCGGTGACCCTGACGTCAATATGAGCGAGCACGTGGTCATCGTCCTAGCCTCGGCCACGGTTCTGATGTTCCGCCGCGATAAACCACTGGCCGTGCTCGCCATTGTTTCAGTATTCGAAGTTCTCAATATTGTGGTGGTGCCCACGGCCAGCAACATTGGGGTCGGTATCTGGTTTGCGCTCTACGCCGTGGCCGTTCGGTACAAGAGTGTGATCAGCTTTGCACTGGGAATCATCTCTGGGGTGCCGCTGATCTTCTTCATCTTGTTCCTGTATCAGTACCCTGCCGATCTTCTGACGGACAACGGTCCCAGCGCTGCGACAAGCACCATCATTTCAGCGATCGTTATCCTACTCTCGAACATTGTCGCCACCGGCATTGGCGCCGCAGTGCGCAGCAGCCGCAAACATGAGGCCGAACTGCGCCAATGGGCCGTCCGCACTGCCGAGCTGGCCTCTGTGGCAGAACGGAACAGGATTGCCCGGGAAATGCATGATGTGGTGGCCCACTCCTTGACCGTCATGGTGGCACTGAGCGATGGGGCCGCCGTGGTAGTCAAACGAGATCCGGCCAAAGCTGGGGACGTGCTGGGACAGCTCTCGCAGACCGGCCGCACAGCGCTGGCGGACATGCGCCGCGTATTGGGTGTGCTGCGGGCCGACGGTGGTAGCAACCGATCCCCGCAACCTGACCACACCGACATGGGGGCCTTGATTGATGGATTCCGTCAAGCCGGGCTCCCCACCTCCTTCACCCAGTCCGGTCCGCCCGTGCCCGCAGATCCTGCGCTGGCGCTGACCGTGTACCGGATCGTGCAGGAATCGCTGACTAACGTGCTGCGTTACGGCACGGCGGTGTCCCGAGTGGAGGTGATGGTGGCGAACAACATTCTCACCGGGACCATCACCGTCCGGATCAGGGATGACGGCCACGGCACCCTGGATGCCTCAATGGGCTCCGGACGTGGCATTGTGGGAATGCGGGAACGCGCGCGTATTTATGTTGGCACGCTCGACGCCGGACCGGGCCCCCACGGTGGGTGGATCGTGACGGCTGTGTTGCATCCTGCGGAAAATTCCCCAGTGAACGGACAGTAATGAAGAGAATTTGGGGAATTCTGAAATGAACGACGGTCCTACTATTTCTAGCGAGCCCAACGAGACCAGCCAGCCCATTCGGGTTCTACTGGTAGATGACCAACCGTTGCTGCGGATGGGTTTTCGGCTCATTCTTGAGGGCGAAGATGACATGCACGTGGTGGGTGAAGCCTCCAACGGCATTGAAGCGCTGGGTGCTGTGGACCGGCTGCAGCCCCATGTAGTCCTCATGGACGTGCGTATGCCGATCATGGACGGCATTGAAGCCACCGGTAAAATCAGCGCATCGACCTCTGACGCCAGGATCATTATCCTGACCACCTTTGACCTCGACGAATACGCGTTTGCCGGGCTTCAAGCCGGAGCCAGTGCCTTCCTGCTCAAGGACGTGGCGCCGTCGGACCTGGTTCAAGCCGTGCGGCTCGTGGCCAGCGGCGATGCCGTGGTGGCCCCACGCGTCACCCAGCGGCTGCTGGAAGATTTTGTGCGCAACAGCCCGCCACGCCCAACGCAAAGCCCTGACCCGCTGCTGGCGGACCTCACGCCCCGAGAGCTCGAGGTGGCGCAATGCATCGCCCAGGGACTGTCCAACGCCGAGATTGCCCATTCGCTGTTCCTCTCCGAAGCCACCGTCAAAACCCATGTCCGGCGAATCCTGACCAAACTGCACCTACGCGACAGGGTCCAAGTGGTGGTGTATGCCTACGAAACCGGCATGGTGGTCCCCAGCAATCCGGATTACTAGAACGGAGCATGGGGGCCGGTGAACAGCGGGAATCCTGGCCGCTTCATGATTGAATCGAACCATGACTTCTGTGGAACACATCCTGGACCTACGCGACTTCATTGACGCCTCACCATCGAGCTTTCATGCGGCAGGTGAGGCTGGAGGACGACTCGCAGGAGCCGGGTTCACGCAGTTGAACGAAACCGATCCGTGGCCCATACATGGGAAATTCTTCATGATCCGCGACGGCGCCATCATGGCGTGGATTGTGCCCGAGGACTCCACCGTCACCACGCCATTCAACATTCTGGGCGCACACACGGATTCGCCCTCGTTCAAGCTCAAGCCGAAACCCACCACGGGCCGCTTTGGCTGGCTGCAGGCCGGTGTTGAGGTTTATGGCGGGCCGCTCATCAACTCCTGGCTGGACCGGGAACTGCAATTTGCTGGCCGGTTGGTGAGCCGTGATGGGGTTGAAACGTTGGTGGCCACCGGGCCGCTGTTACGGTTCCCGCAGTTGGCCATTCATTTGGACCGCAGCGCCAATGACGGCCTCAAGCTGGACAAGCAACAGCACATGAATCCGGTGTGGGGCCAAGGCAACGCTCAGGACGAGGATCTTTTGGGGCTGCTCGCCGAGCGCGCGGGTGTGGATGCTGGCGAAATTGGCGGGTACGACATTGTTGTGGCCGACACCCAGCCGGGCCAAGTCTTTGGTGCCAACAATGAATTCTTCGCCGCAGGGCGGATGGACAACCTGACATCCGTGCATGCGGGCCTGGTGGCACTCATCGCCGCGGCTCAAGCGCCCCTTTCCGGGGTGATCCCGGTTCTGGCGGCCTTTGACCATGAGGAAATCGGCTCGGGATCACGGTCGGGAGCCTGCGGACCCATCCTGGAAGATGTCCTGACCCGAGTCTCGGATGGTCTGGGCGCCTCGGTGAGTGAGCGACGTCGTGCTTTCGCCAGCTCATTCTGCGTCTCGGCTGACGCTGGCCACGCCGTCCACCCCAACTATTCCGAGCGGCACGATCCCGCCAACCTGCCGGTGCTCAACGGCGGACCGTTGCTAAAGATCAACGCGAACCAGCGCTATGCCACCGACGGCGTGGGGGCGGCCGTGTGGGCCAAGCTCTGTGCCGCAGCAGATGCACCGTACCAAGAGTTCGTTTCCAACAACAACGTCCCGTGCGGGTCCACTATTGGACCCTTGACGGCCACGCGACTCGGCATTAGAACACTGGACGTAGGCACACCGCTACTGTCGATGCACTCGGTGCGAGAGCTGTGCGGTGTGGCTGACCCGTTCTACTTGGCGCGCATTGCCCAGACGTTCTTCGGGGCCGCCGTCTAACTGGAGCGGGCTGGGCCCACGCGCCAGCGGCTGTCCATGCCTAGAGAGGACGTGGATGGGCCCACGCTCGCCAGGTCCCCGGGAAATCGCGCCAGCGATTTATCGGGCCGGCGAGTGGGGACTAGGCGGCGAGGCTGACCACGAGGTTGATGGTGGTGGCCACAATTCCGGTGCCAAAAACAAACGCCAGCAAACTGTGCCGCAGCACGGTCGATCGCATGGCGCGAGTGGTGATGCTGGTGTCGGAGACCTGATACGTCATGCCCACGCTGAAAGCCATGTAGGCGATATCTGTATATTGCGGTGGCGCATCCTGGTTGAAGTCGATTCCGCCGGGCTCGCCGCTGTAGTAAATCGTGGCATAGCGCAGCGTGAACAAGGTGTGGACCATGAGCCAGGACATGGCCGCAGCGGTCAGGGCGAGCAGAGCCAACAGGAACCGTGCGGTCCCTTGCACGTCCTTGCTGCCCACCATCACCAGCACCACGGCGGCCAGCGAACCCAGAGCTGCCAACAGGATCAGTAGATCGCTGGTGCCCAACCCCGGGTCTTCCTCTTGCGCATGGTTGGCAGTTTGCGCTGCATCCATGGGAGCAATTTGAAGCCACACCGTGGCGTTGTAGATCAGCGCAGCGACGGCCCAACCCACGGCCGGGGCGAAGACCCAGGCGCCTAATAATCCGGTCAGGGCTGCAGCGGCGACTCCGCACACGAGCATCGCGGCAATGCGCAGTTGCCGGTGCCGGGCCCGGACAGAGGATTCTTGGTTCATGCTGTGATCATGCCATGGTGGCCCACTGGTTGTTTGCATTTGAACTACACAAGCCAATGAAGGCGCCCAGCTCTGCCATACCTTCGGGGCGCCCCGGCATGAAGTTGCTCAGTTCGGGGGAGCGAATGATGACGGCCCGCCACTGCCCGCGAGACACGGCGACGTTGATACGGTTGCGGTTCAGCAGGAATTCCATCCCGCGTGGGGCTCCCGACGGGTCTGCGCAGGCCATGGTCACCAGCACTACCGGAGCCTCCTGGCCCTGGAACTTGTCCACGGTGCCGACCTTTACATCGGGCAGGCCTGCCCGATCCAGCGTCTCCCGGACCAGATTGACCTGAGCGTTATAGGCAGCCACCACCAAGATGTCCTCCTGGACCAATGGGTGGGGAGCTTTGTTCGAGCCCGGCGTCCATAGTAGTCCGAGGTGTTCCTTTGCCTGTGCAACGACTGCCGCAGCCTCCTCAGGTGAGGACTGCTTATTGTCCTTTTCGCTCCCCGGTTTCTGGGTGACATAAATGGTTTCCACGCCCGGGGCCTTGCCATCGAGGTGACGCAGGGACGCTGCAGGTGCGGAGAACAGTTTCCCTTCGTAGCTGAGCCTGGATACCGCGGCGCACAAGTCGGGGTGCATACGCCAGGAATCGGCGAGGAAATAACCTTTGCCCTCAGGCAACGTGGCGTGGCCGGCCGACAACCAGCCCAGCGCCGATTCATCTACGGGAGCCGGATGTGAGCCCTGCGTGACCTGCGGCAGTTGCTGCGGATCGCCCAGCAGCAGAAGGTTCTTCGCGGCCCGAGCCACAGCCAAGGTGTTGGCCAGCGAATACTGCCCCGCCTCGTCAATGACCAGCAAATCCAGCGAGCCTTCAGGGACATTGGCGCCTGTCATGGTCCAGGCAGTGCCACCGATCAGCGCACCCTCAGCGCTGGAGAGGAGCTTGCCGAATTGCTTATCATCAGTGATTTTCCACGGGACATCGTGCGGGGTAGCGAGCTTTTTGCCCACGCGCTCCGGATCCACCCCGGCCTTCTCAATGGCTGCCCGCAGCATATTTTCTACCACGGCGTGCGACTGTCCCACCACGCCAATCTTCCACCCCTTGGCCAGGAGGTTCGCGATGACGTGCGATCCCACATGTGTCTTGCCAGTGCCGGGCGGGCCCTGAACAGCTAGGTAGGAATGGTCCAGGCTCAGCACAGCGTCGGTGATTGCCGTGATGTAATCGTGCTCCTGCGTGCTGTGCCCATCTCCATGAACGACGGCGGATGGGAGTTTTACCTCGCCCTTGAGACGAGGCTTTGCCTTGCGGAGGATTTCCAAGCCCGGATGTTTAGGCAGGTGTGGGCGCTCACCAGGCGCAGGCAGTCTGCCGCCCACAGTGGCCGCGAGTTCGGACAGTGCGGCCCGGATACTTGCGGTGGGGACAGGCTTGTTGGGCGCGATGGCGAGCGGGAGCTGACCGTAGGGCTGCACCTTGGTGGTGGATTTTTCGCTGACCAGGAGCGTGGTCAACTCAGGTGTTGCAGGATCGGAGACATCTTCAATAACTGTGAGGTTGAAGAGGCCACCGCGTCGCTCCGCACTGGAGCGGTCATCGGATTCCTCCTCCATGCCATCAGGCAGTGGGGCGTCATACATGCCAAACCAGGATGTTCCAGAGCGGAAATCGGAGCCCTCCGTAGCAGTTCCAGTGACCTTGAGCGTGCGACTTTCAGTCCTGGCACGGGGCTTGTCGGCCGGTTTGGCCCAGTCCGCTACGACCTCAACGTCTTCGATCCGGAGCATGTTGCGCTCCTCGGTCCAGGCATCCGGCCCCTTCTCGAGCCTGTCAAAGTGGCCCCACCAAAACTGCTTGTCCTCACGGCGGTGGTAGCTGGCAGCGGCAGAGACCATGGCGATCGCGTTCTCGTCGTCACTGAGTTCGTAGCCTTTGGTCTCTCGCAGGGCGGTAATGAATGTATCCAGCGCGAGTTCTTCGGGGCTGAGTTCATACGTGCCCTTCTTGTCCTCGTCGAGCTTGAGTTTGCCGCTGCCCTCGACCCACGTTTCGATTTCTACGGCGGCCCCAATGTCAAACAGCCAGTCCCGCAGGCGAAGGGTGGAGACGCAGTCGTACCGGTTGTAGTCCGTGATTGACGTCAACGTCGCAGCTGCCTGGGCGGCCTCGGCCGCGTCACCGCCCCGCCCGGCGTCGCGCTGTTCACAGTAATTGGCATAAGCCACCACCGAAGCTCCTGCGTCTTTCACGTCACCGGAGCGGGCATTCTCGCCCATGTAAAAGGGCTCGAGTTTCTTGATGGAGTAGGAAGATTCGGAGATGCGCACGGACTGCCGCACCGTGTCCAGCAGGTCAACGAGGAGACCGCTGCGCAGCCAATCGTCCACAGTGTCCTCTCCTGTTCCATGTAGCACTGAAAGGTTGCGCAGGGCAGACTTCTCGTAGGGCGCGTAGTGGTAAACATGCATCTCTGGCCATACTTCTCGGCGAGCCTGAACATATTCCACAAAGGCTTTGAGTGCAGCGCCTTCCTCTTGGCGTGAGTGCGCCCAAAATGGCTTAAAGACAAGTTCATCGTTGGGTACCGAAATAGCGTCAATGCCCTCTGGCAGGGCTTCAATGGAGCCAAAGAGGTACTCAAGTCCCCACTTCTCGCTGGCGGCGTCCTGCCAGAGCGGGTCACCCTCAAAGTCAAAAAAGATGTCGCCGGGGCTCGGTTTTGGCAACTTGCTGACCGAATCTCGCAGCATCTTGTAGCCGATCTCGTGGGCCGAGGCTGTGCCCCGGCCTGCTATGGCCGTGCCGGTGGTCGGTTCCAGCCTGAGCTGCATGCGGGCCTGATCGCGAAGGCGCGCCAGCGGGCTCTTGGCAGGCGGAATAGGTATATCTGCCAGAGCTTGGACAGTGCTGATGCCCTGTGCCATGAGCTTGCGGCGCTGGGACCCGGTCATGCCGTTGACCAGCAGCAAGTCCTGATGCTCGGCCACTTGCTGGGAGCAGTAGTCGCAGCGGCCGCAATAACTAATGCCCTCTTGCAGCCAGGCAACAGGCAGCGGCTGTGCCCGGTGCGCGCTGGTCAGCTTCAGGAACCGCTCCCGGTGTTCACGGTATACCGGGAGCAAATCCGCCATAGCGTGCTCGCTGTGCTTCCGGTTACCCAGCACCAGGGTAGTCACCTCATGGAGCGGAATCCCGTACTTCTGCAGCTGATCCCCGTAGGCGGCAAGCTGCAGCAATGCGCTGACCTTTGCATGCCGGGCCAGCTTGGTGTCATGAACGGCGTACGCGTTGTCATCCTGGCGCATCAGGAAGTCGGCAAAGCCCACCATGGAGCCGTCAAAGAAGGTGGCCTGGAAAACCACGTCCGCCCCAATACGCAGAGCCTCCAGCGTTTCCTCGCGCTTGGCTTCCAGCCCGGCCCAGCTCAAGGCGCCTGCCACGCGGGAAACAGACTTCACACCCTTGCCCGTTGCCGCATTCCACTCGCCGAATTCCTTTATGTATTCGTTCAGGATCTTTTCCTCGAAGGCGTCGCCCAGTTCGGCGGCACGTTCAAGCATGTCGTCCTTGGCAAAGCCTGGCTTGGCCGTCCGCCCAAGCTTTTCATCCAGAGCCCGCAGCGTCCGGTACTGGCATTCACTGGCCGTTACCAAATCTGACGCCGAAAAGATCAGCGGCTTGTTGCCCTCTGGGGAGTCAAGCAAAAACATTCTGTGCCTTCCATGGCGTACCTAGTAATGCAGGTCGATGCTCTTGAATCTAGCAAGACCCACCCACATTGGCGCTTTCGCGGCGCATGGTCGCCTGCGGCGCGACTCGCCAGGTGGGCCGTGCGCGCGGGGGCGCATGTGAGGCAAGATGGGAGTGACACCGACTTGGAGAACTCATGCCCACGTTCCGTTATGAAACGCACCTTCCCTTCCCGCGCGCAGAAGTGTTCCGATGGTTTACCCGGCCCGGCGCCCTGGTGCGGCTCACGCCGTCGTTCTTTGGGACAATCCGCGCCGAACCCAGCGACGGCATCAACCCAGGTTCCACGGCGGTCCTTGGCGTGGGTGTCCCGGGCGGGCTGGGGATGTGGCTTGGTTCCGCGGCGGGCACGGTTCGTGGCGTGCTGCCTGTCCCGTGGGCACGGCCCGAGCTGCGCTGGTACGCGCGGCACACCGAATTGGTCCCGGATGTCAGCTTCACCGATGTCATGGACAAGGGGCCGCTTGCTTCCAGTAGCCACACTCACACCTTTGTGGACGGAACGCCTGGCACCACGGTGATGCACGATGCGATGACGTTCGAGCTGCCCAAACTGGCCCGTAACGGCTGGACGCACGGGCAGATGCAGGCTGAGCTGACACGGATGTTTGCGTTCCGGGAGCAGCAATTGCAGGGTGATCTGGCGTTTCATGCCTCGCATACGGGGGAGCCTGCGGTGATTGCCGTCAGTGGGGCGTCGGGGCTGGTGGGTCGCCAACTCTGTGCATTGTTGGGCGGCGGGGGGCACACGGTTCTGAAACTGGTTCGGCATGCCCCACGGGCCAACGACGAGATTTTTTGGGACCCCGATGCCGGCGTGATCGACTCCGCCGCGCTGGCCCGCTGCCACGCCGTGATCCACCTGGCCGGGCACCCCATTGGTGGGCGGTTCACGGAGGCCAACAAGGAAGCGATTCACCAGAGTAGGGTCCGCGGTACCGGGTTACTGGCCAAGACTCTGGCATCTCTAGCGTCCGACGGCGTGGCGCGCACCTTGGTCTCCGGCTCCGCCGTGGGCTACTACGGAGCAGATCCGCACGCATCCTCTGAAGGTGGGCTGCCCGCGGCACTCGTGGAATCCGATCCCGCCGGGAGTGATTTCCTGGCCAAGGTCTGCCAAGACTGGGAAGCGGCCTGTGAACCCGCGGCTCAGGCCGGGGTGCGGGTGGTCAATGTCCGGACCGGCATTGTGCTTTCTGCCGGTGGTGGCGTGTTGCAGCGGCTACTTCCGCTGTATCTTGCTGGTGTGGGTGGTCCGTTGGGTGAGAGCCAGTGGCAAAGTTGGGTAGGCATTGATGACATTGCCGGTATCTTTGCCCACGCCGCGCTCTCTCCGGAGGTCACCGGCCCGGTGAACGGCGTTGCCTCACATCCCGTGACGGCCGGGGAATTTGCGCGCATCCTGGGCCGGGTGCTGCACCGACCCGCCGCGCTGACGGTGCCCGCCTTTGGGCCCAAACTGCTGCTGGGAGCGCAGGGCGCTGCCGAATTGGCGCTGGCCAGCCAGCGCGCATCCGCCGCTAAGGTCCAAGGTGCGGGATATGAGTTCCGCCATCCGGACCTTGAAGCGGCGCTGCGGCATATTTTGGGTGCCAAAGCCTCGCACTGAAGGGTGCGGGGGTAGTTGTTACCTTTCGCCGACGGTCTACCGAGCGCGAAAGGTAACAACTACCCCCGTGTGGCAAAGCGGCGGCAAAAACCCCGGACGGGCATCAAACCCCGGACGGGCATCAAACCCCGGACGGGCATCAAACTCCGGACGGGCATCAAACTTCGGACGTGAAGCCTCTTTTTCGGCGCCCGCTGGCGTTGATCCACCACGCTATTCCGCCAATGGTCAGGCCGCCGCCCACTAGGAGACCAAAGACCCCGAGAATGATGCCGCCGACGGACGTGAAGAGCCCGGTGAAGAAGGAGCTGAAATCAGAACCTTCGGTGATGACGGCGTCGACCGGGGCGGGGCTGTCAGCACTTAGACCGTCAGCACTTAGACCTTCGGAGCCGGAAAAGTTGGTGCTAGGCCCGGAATAGTCAGGACCTGGGGTGATGACGATGGTGTACCTGCCAGCCTTCTGTGCTGAGAAGGAGGCGAAAGACTGAGCCTTGAAGCCGCCCACCGAAGAACTACCGCTGACCTCGGTGGGCTCAACAGCCACCGAATTTCCGTCCGGCCCGATGACGCTAACGGTGTCCCGTTCTAAGCCGAACTGGCCGGTGGAGCTCTGCTGGACCTCCCACAGATCGTAGCTGAGGCAACCGGCTGAGGAGAGTTCAAACTCCTCGGACACTGTCAGGGCGGCAAGCGCAGCACTACCGGGCTGCCCTTGGGAAGTGACGACATTCAGCGGCAAGTTGGACACCATCGTGGTGATCCCAAAGATGAGCGCAACTATCCCGAGCAGCAGCACGGCAATGCCGCTGAAGGTGAGAATTTTGGGCCCGGTGGTCGATGCCGGTTTGGGCGGTGGAGGCGGGTACATGCCCGCCAGATTATCAGCCCGGCTACCCCGCAGCGTCCGTGACGTGCTGGGGAATAGCAGGATCCGGCGCGGTCCGCCAAGCGCGCACACCGAAGATGACCATCACGATCAGCACCGCCAGCGCCATCATATTGACCCAGAAAAATCCACCCATAGCCAACACCGGCCCGGCCATAGCTGCCATGCCAGCGGCAGCGAAGTTCATGGTCATGTCATTGGCCCCCTGCAGCGGGACTCGCAAATCCTCTGGTGCGGACTGAGTCAGCAGGGACGATCCGCCGATCAGGCAGGCCGACCATCCCAGCCCCAGCATGGTCAGCGCCATGGACATCAGGACAGGATCGCTGCCTTCCGAGACAACGGCTCCCAGCGTGATGGCGGCTAGGAAAATGCCGCAACCCAGCATGACCACGCGCATCGCGCCGAGCCTGTCGACGAGCCATCCAAATAACGGACTAGCGGCATACATGCCCAGAATATGGAGGCTGATGACTATGCCAATGATCTCCAGCGAATGCCCGTGCGCGTCCATGGCCACTGGGGTCATCACCATCACGCCCACCATGATGGCGTGCCCACCCGTGACGGCCGCGAGGGCAAAGAGAGCCCGCGGATTGTGGCTAGCCAGCCGGAGCGCACGCCAGGCACCATGGCGCTTGTTCTTTTTCTCTGGCTTGACTGGTTGAGGAGCGGACGACGCCGGACCCTCTAGTGCCGACCCTGTGCCAGCTGCCGCTGTGCTGGCGACTGGCGCAAGGAAGAAGATGGCAATGACGAGCGCCGCGGTAATGAAAGCGATCAAGGAAAAGACAAAGGGGCCTGAGAGTGGCACTAGGCCCAGCGAGGTGCCGAACAATCTGCCGGGTTCGGATAAGTTGGGCCCGGCCACCGAGCCGACGGTGGTGGCCCAGATAACGATGGCCATGGCGCGGCCGGCCTTCTCAGGCGGAGCGCCGTCAACTGCGGCATAGCGTGCCTGCAGCCCGGATGCTGTAGCCGAACCGAAGAACAACATGCCGGTAGCCATGAGCCAGAACTGGCCTAGTGAGGCAGCCAAGAGAACCAGTGCGGCGCCCACGGCACCGAGCGCAAAGCCGGTGCTCAAAGCCCAGCGGCGCCCGGCCCGGACGGCGAGGTTGGCCAGCGGTACGGCAGCCAGCCCCGCGCCCAGAGCTGACGCAGTCTGCACAAAGCCAGATGCCGCCGTCGTGCCTGCCAGTTGTGCGGCCAAGATTCCGCCTACGGCAACGCCGGAGGCTACGCCCAGGCCGGACAGCAATTGGCCAACAACCAGCACGCCTTGATTGCGGCGTTGGTGGGTGGGAGAGCTCATGAATGGATCCTAGCCGAGGGCCTTCGCGGCTGCTTGGGCTACGACCGCCGAGAGCGCGTCGAGTGCCTGTGATTGGATCTTCCACCGCTGCCAAAATAGCGGGATGCGGGCGAGGCTTCCGGGGAGCAATTCCACGAGGTGGCCTGAGCACAGCCCATCCCGGCAATGGGCTTCTGGCATCATGCCCCAGCCGAGGCCCAGTTTCACTGCCTCGGCGAATTGGATGGTGTCCGGGATGAAATGTTGCGGGCTGGAACGGTGCTGGCCGGTGACTTGTGTGAAAAAGTTGTTTTGCAGGGTGTCGCTGCGGTCGAACTGGATGACGGGGGCTGCTGTGAGTTGTTCGGCTGTGAAGCCCTTGGGAAACCACTGCTCCATGAAGCTGGCGGAGGCTATAGCGCGGTAGTTCATGGTGCCCAGCGGGGTTGAGGAACAGCCCTGCACTGGCGTTGCCGTGGCGGTGACTGCGGCCATGACGGCTCCGGAGCGGAGCAGGTTCACTGAGTGTTGTTCGTCCTCGCGGACCAGTTCCAAGTTCAGGCGCCCGTCTTTCGGAAGCAAGGCGAGGGCATCCATGAACCAGGTGGCCAGAGAATCGGCGTTGACCACGATGGTGAGGGATCCCCGGGTGCCAGTGTTGGGCTCCAGTTCCGCGGATGCGTCATCTTCAAGCTGACGCATTTGCCGGGCGAGTTTGAGCACCACGGCGCCGGCCGGCGTGGTGGAGATGGGTGCGCTCCGCAGCAGCAGGACCTGCCCGGCTTCTTGCTCCATGGCCTTGATGCGCTGAGACACCGCCGAGGCGGTTACGTGCAAACTGTGGGCAGCGGCGTCAAAAGTGCCGCTCTCCAATACCGTCAGGAAGGTCCGGAGCTGCTCTGACTGAAATCTGATCATTAGATTTCCTTAGGTAGCATGAAAAACATTAGCTGTACTGCTGCAAGTCAGTCTAGTAGTTTCAATGCTTGTGACTATCCTGAATATTTTTGCCACCATGACCACCGGGCTCGGCGCTGGCCTGGCCCTCATTATTGCCATCGGCGCCCAGAATGCTTTTGTGCTGCGGCAGGGGATCCGCGGGGAACACGTTGGTTTGGTGGTCTTGGTTTGCATGCTCAGCGATGTGGTTCTGATCGGCGCGGGAATCTTTGGAATTGGAACCGTGATCGCCGCGGTGCCTGCTGTTGTTACTGTGATCAGTTTGGCGGGCGCTGCTTTTCTGATCGCCTACGCCGCACTTGCTGCCAAACGAGCTTTTCGTCCGGGGGCGCTGACGGCAGGGGACCAGCAGGGAAGCCTTGGCCGCAAGGCCGTCCTCGTCACGGCTCTGACATTAACCTGGTTGAACCCCCACGTCTATCTGGACACCGTGCTGTTGCTGGGCACCTTGGCCAACCAACACGGCGAATTGCGCTGGTGGTTTGGTGCGGGGGCTGCCTTGGGCAGCATCATCTGGTTCAGTGCCCTGGGCTATGGGGCAAAGTTCTTGCGGCCCATTTTTGCCAAGCCCGGCGCGTGGCGCGTCTTGGACGGGCTGATTGCCGCCGTCATGCTCTTCCTTGGTGTGAAGATGGCCTTGGGGGCTATAGCTTCTTAGATGTAGTCCATCTCCACTTGGAGGAATGACTCTGCAGAACGGATGGCACCGGAGAAAGCTTCCGCCTCGGTGGGTGATTTTTTCGGTGTGCGCAAATACCATTCGTGGAGGTTCGTATGGACCCGGATCACCCCGCCGTTTGCAGGGGCGTAGAACAGGGCGAAACGCTGGACCGGCCATTCAGCAGAGGTCTCGATGCCCACCAGTAAGGCAGCGCCCAATGCTGGATTGAACCATTGGGCGATGGGCCGGCGCCTGTCCTCGAAGAACAACCCCGCCGCGTAACGAGCCGCCACTACGGGACCCATTTCGGCACTCAGTCGATCACGCCACAACGGCAGGATCTCCTTGTCATGGCGCTGCCACACGGCTGGGATCAGCGGCTGGCCGCTAGGGGTGCTCACGCTTTAAGTCTAGTGCGAACCATCCGCGTTGCCAGAGCTCTTTGACCACGCAGCGTCGGGGCGTGAGCTCCCCAAACACCTATTCGCAGCCCACGCCATCGCCATCACGGTCAAACTTGGACTGGAATCCCGGATCCCCTACGCGGATGGGGGCCGCTCCGGCTGCACGGACGGCCGAGCAGTTCTGGTAATAAGCAGCCGGAGCCGGGGCTGGGACCTGCACCAACGGAACCGGCGCCGGGGCTGCGGGCTCAACCGCAGGGGGAGCGGGAGCAGCCTCAACGGCGGGCGCCGGCGCAACCGGAGCTACCGGCGGCAACACCACGTGTTCCACTGGGGCGGCCGTCTGGTTCGTGGGAACTTCAATGGTGGAACAAGTATCGAGCACCTTTGCCATGGCGTCATGCTCGGCCTGAGTGACCCACAACTTGTAGGTAGCCTTAACGGAAATTTGCCGAGCCACGTAGTCGCAGCGGTAGCTCCTGTTTGGCGGCAGCCAGGTGGCGGCATCGCCGGCTCCCTTTTGCTGGTTGGTGGGGCCGTCAACAGCCAACAGATTCAAGGGATCGTTGGCCAAGGAGGTTCGCTCCTCCACGCTTAGCTGCTGCGCACCCTTTTGCCAGGCGTCGTTGAGCGCCACCACGTGGTCAATTTGGACTTCACTGCTGGTGGCGGAACCACGCACAAAATCAATGGTGGTGGCCGTGTAAGGATCAGCCAGAATGCCGGTGAGAACGAGGCAGTCGCGCGTGCCGGGTTTGAAGGTCTTGGCGGTCAGGTCCCGGTCCAAAATGTCATTGCGGGTATCGCAACCATTCCGATCCACATCCGCCCACGCCTGACCAAAGAGGGCCCGGTCATATCCGGTCTTGGGGGCGCGGCCCTTGATAGGTAGCGTCCCCAACACTTCCAAGGCCTTCGCGGCAAACGGTGGCTGCTGGTTCGACGCCAGATCGGCCCCTCCTGCGTCCGGCACATCTTCACCATCGAGGGGGGCCACGTCATCTGCCGTGGGGGTGGGGCTAGGCGTGGGGCTGGGTGTGGCACTTTGCGTTACGCTTTGCGCTGCCGTCTCGGACGCCGGAGCGGCCTCGAGCGTTGCTGCGCCGCCACATGCAGTGGTGACGAGCAGGACGGAAGCAAGCAGCGGGATCATGATGAAATCGGCTGCCCCAAATGAGCGGGCCGGGCGTGGTGCAGACAAGGCGGAGTTCTCCCCAAGGTAAGAATGGCGGTAACTTCCAGCCTATCGGTGGGTACTGACATTGCTTTGCCGAATTGGGCCCGCCACCACCCGCGAAAGGTGAGTAGTTGCTAATGTCACGCTCGAACATTAGCAACTACTCACCTTTCGCGGACCGGAAGGAGGGCTGGGAGGGCGGGAGTGTGAGGAAGAGGCGTGGGGAGGGTGAGAAGGGCGGGCGGAGAAGTGGCTACGCGGGCGCCACTTCGGCCAGGATCTCGCGCAGGATTTCCTCACCCGCAAGGACCCCGCGCACCGAGGTGAGGCGCAGATGGGGAGCCAGGTGTCCGGCGTCGTGCAATTCTCCGTGAATGGGACGGAACGCGAGGTGGGCAAAGTCCAACATGCCCTGATCCAGTAGCGAATCGCCCGCGGCAATCACGTGCTCGGTGCCCGTTCGGCGTGCCACTTCCGCCAATGCCGCCGCCTTGTTGATGGGGTTCGGAACGCAGTAGAGCTTGCGGCCCTGCACCGAAACACTCCAGCCAGCCGTGGCACACAGTTCAACAAGCTCCGCCAGGAAGGACTCGGGCATGGCATCGCGGTCAATGATGGCGTAGGCAAAAAGGTCCTCGGCGCGGCGCAGGCGCAGGATCCACGGCGCAAACTCCGGCTTGGACAGGTGCGCCTCAATCACTTCCAACGGTGCGCAGTCGGCCGCCATGTGGTCCGTGAGCTGCGCATTCCACGCGGCGTCTGGCACACCGTGATGCAGCAGCACCCCGCCGTTGGAGGTGATGGCATATTCGGGTAGCGGTCCGGGTAGCGCAACGCGCTCGTATTGAGCTTGGGTGCGCGTGGTGGCCGGGACAAAAGTGGCCGCCGCCTTCACGGAAAGCAGCAACTCTTCGGCCGCGCGAGTCATGAAGGACAGCGGGGCGCCCTCATAAACCTCCGCCACCACCATGGCGGGCGCATCCTTGTCCTCCCCGCTGAGCCAGAGCGAGTTTTTGGAGTAGATCAGCGTGCGGTCAAGGTCGCAGGCAACAACGTGGGGGGTGCTCATGCGTTGGGCACGGCCTTTCCATCGGCGCCCACGGCGCTCTTGTCGAACTGGGGGTGGATGAGCCCGACGCAGCTGTAGGGTAGACCCGGTACTTCCTCCACAGGGGTTCCGCGCTGTTCCGCCAGCAACAGGACATGGGCGACGTCGGCCATGGCCTCTGGATTGACCAGCACCTTCCATGGCACTCGCCGCAGCAGTACGCGGGTGGTTTCGCCCACCCCCGGCTTGACCAAGTTGACGTTGTTGATGCCGTACTCGGAGCTGATCCGCTCCACGGCCTGCCAGCCAATCCAGCTCGGTTCCGGTGCAGCCGCCTGGTGCTCGGCTGCCAGCGCCAGCACCTCCGGCCGGACGCGCTTGAAGTGCCTGCCAATGGCGTCCAGGAAGTCATTGGAGACATCACTGGAAGCCAATTCGGCATAGAACTTGGCGCCATGGAATTCGTGCGGACCAATATGCTCCACGTTGTACACGGTGCGTGAGACCAGTCCTGAAACCGTGGAATTCAAGCAGGCAGACGGGATTAAATAGTCTTCGCGGGTGCCGAACATGGACACGCAATGCCCGGGATCTGCCAGCACGGCAAGATCGTCGGGGAAGCGGACGCCGGAACTTGCGGCGAAGTCATCCAAGGCGGCCGTGAGCTCTCGGGAAATGGCGCCCTTACCCGTCCAGCCATCCACAAAAAGGATCCGCTCCGGATCAAAGTTGGCGGCCAAATACCGCAGCGCCGTTGGGTCTAGGCCAACGCCGCGCACAATGCTCATGGTGAAATGCGGCAGGTCCAGGCCGTGAATCTCCTGGGCCCAGCGCCGCATGAGGATGCCAATGGGGGTGCCGGCGCGGGCCAGTGAAACGAGCACCGGCGCGTTGTTTCGGGCGGACAGTGCCAGCTCCGTCACGACGCCTACGGCCGTGGCAATTCGCTCGCCCGCGCGCTCAACGGCCACTTGGTACAGTTCCTGGTATTCGGGGCTGGGCGAGTACTCTACCGGCAGTGATTCGGCGTAGTTCGCGGCACCGGACTGGATGGCCCGCTCCCGCTCCGCAGTAGGGGCTTCCAGCTGCAGATGGCTCAAGTCCTTCAGCAGCCAGGTGACCTCATCGGCTGCGTAGGATCCAAAATCCGGGCCGGTCAGGGGTGTAGGCAAGGCGGTCAGGCTCATGGAGCATCCTCTTTTTTGGCGCGGGAGTGTGGGGCTGGTGGCCGTCTGATGTGGAGCGCTCTGGATTGGGGCGCTCTGCTGGGGAGATGCGGCTGTGGGGGAATCGACGGGCAGCAAAACCACCACGACGTCCTCGCTTGCCGCCGCCAGTGCCACTGTAAGCGGGGGTAGCGGGGGAACGGAGCTGTGCAGCAGTTCCTTGGAGTCAGTGCCCGGCTCCGGGAAAGCCACAATGGTTGAAGGCCGTTGTCCCGAACCGGTGAGGTTGTAGGCGAAGCGGGGACCGGGGCCGTCATTGGTGAGATCGTGGCTGGCAAATTTTAGGGCGCCGGCGATGGCGTAATCGGCCCGGTCGATGGGAACGATGGGCGAGCGGGTGGTGGTGGAAAAACGCACATCGTCATCTGGGCGCAGGCTGTTGAGGGCTTGCGACACAGCTAGCGGCAGGAACATGTTTTCCTCACAGCCCAGCACCACCAACGGTCCGCGGCAGCCGGTCTGGTGCAAATGTGCGGCCAGCTGCTCCGCAATGATCGCAATGGTGGCTGGCAGTGGCGCGGCGACGTTGCCAAAACGGTCGCTGCGCACAGGGGTGACGGCGTCACTAGTGAGTCTGTCAGAGAGGTCAAGGATGGACACCCGCCCAGCAGCTTCCGCTGCGGGCACTGGCTCAGGGGCGCGGTTCACCAATTCCTGGCCGCGGCGCAGCACATCCTCGGGAAGCTCAATCCAGCCCGTGCCCAACGCTGTCACTTGGATCTGGCAGCCCAACTCCTCGGCCAGCGCATCAAAGCGCGCCCTATCCGCGGCGCTGCGTAGGTCAATCAGCGCGGCCACCACGTAAATCTCATGCGGCGTCAGGGCGTGCAGCTCGCGAATGGTGTTGATGACAGTGGAACCGGTGCTGAACTCGTCATCGACCAGAACCACCGGCCCGCTCCTCGTTAACCACTGAGGATCCGTGGGGACCATGGCGTGCGAGGTGGCGTGTGAATGCCCCTCTTCAAACCCGGCCACCGACTCCACCGTGGGGGTGGCATGCCTCGTCGAATGGATGTAATAAGCGCCCAAAGCATTGGCCACCAACCGCCCTAAACCGGTGGCCGTTTCGGCATAGCCAATGACGACGGCGTCCGGCACCTCCGTGCGCAATGGTGCCACCGCGGCGACGAGGGAGACCAGCGCCAGCTGCCGCTGTCCGGGCTTTCCCCGCAGGGCTGCGGTGAGACGCGAAGCTGCCAAAGCTACAGCGTCGGCACGCCGCGTGGAACCGCCAGGGTGCACAGCTGAAGGGACAGCGGAAGGGTCAGTGCTGCGCGTGGGGAGGGGCCCGGCGTCGTGCTTCAGGGCGGACAAACGGTCCGCAACAAACGCACCCAGCAGCTCGCCTGCTGCGATGACCAAATCCGGTTCGGTGGGCACGTGTTTAGCCAAGACCCGGGAGACCAGCAGGTGGGCCCGCTTGGGGTTCCGGCGCAGGGCCAGGCCCACCAAATCTTCGATGTCCACGGCACTGGCGGGATCGCTGTGGATGGCAACGTTGAGCTGATCGGCAACAAAGCCACCGCTCCAAATGCCCGCGCCCGTCTCACTCACGCCATGCTCGCTTCTAGTAGCTCCACGAAACTGATGTTGGCGGCGGCCACACCAAAGGCGTCGGCGCGCAGAAGGGTGCGTTGTGCCCAGGCCTGGTGCGGTTTCATCTCGTTCATTTTGTTGCCGTAGGGAGATGCCGCTGCACCGCCCTTGGTGTTACCGGCAATGGCCAGGGCATCCAGATACTCTTCATGGCTGACAACGCTCATGGCATGGACCAGGGCCACGTGGGTGGGGTGGATAACGGTCTTGCCGAGCAGACCGTTCGCCAGATCAAGCTCGATTTCCCGGATGAGGGTGTCCAGATTTGCCGTCATGATGCGTTGCCGCAGCTCAATTTCATGCGGACCCACAAAGGGGGTGACGCGCAGTTGCGGGCGCAAGACTCGTTCTGTGTTGGCGTAATGCTCCCAGACGGGGCCGGAGATGACGAAACCGCCGTCGGGCCGGCCCAGCACGTTCACAATGTCGCCAATGACGCTGGCCACCACGTTGACGTCATAGATGGTCAGATCGCGTGAGCGGCGCAAGCCGAAGGCGCTGGACATGTCCGTGGCACCAATTCGGACCGAGAGAATGTCCTCGCGGTTGGCTGCGAGCAGCGTGTAAATGTTGGTCAGCGCGGCGGCCCGAGTCTCGACGTGGATTACGGCCGGCGACTCCAAGATGGGCATGATGCGCAGCCTGCGTGTGTGAGTTGATTGGCTGCCGTCCAGGCCAAGCTCCGTCTGAATGGTGTGCAGCGCTTCAAGGAAAGCCGCAGCCACACCGGATTCGTTGTCAAACTTAGGGATCACAAAGCCGGTCAGCACCCCTGTTGCAGCGCCTGCACGGCGCGCCACCCAGAGCATTTGTTCCGGCGTTCTAACCCGAACGAACAGCAGCGGCAAGTCGTCGTCGCGTTCGGCAAGCACCGTCAGGGTGGCAACCACGTTTTCCTCGGCGCCGACCACATCCGCATCGGGGATGGAATCTTCCAAACACAGCACCATGGACACGCAACCCAGATCGCGCTGGCGCAAAACGTCCTTGACTAGATCTGGCCGGTTAGCGGGCGTGTACAAGGTTCCGCCGAGGGCAACGGCCTGCAAGGCAGGAGAGCTTTCGGGCGTCAATTCCACAGGAAGGCGGTGAAAAAGTGTAGATACTTGGGACGTGGTCAAGGAGCGGAAATGTCGCATTGGCCCTTTCAAGGTGCTACTGACGAAAAAGTATGGCCCTTTAGGTATGTATCCTAGCGGCCGTAGGAAGAGGTGGGTGCGCTGTGCGTCATGGAAAAGTCGAACTCCTGCCAAATCTGCAGATCAGACCAGTCGTGTGGCACCGGCTCGGCCCGCATTTCCAGCACATTGCCGATCCTGTGCAGCAACAGCACCATCTGGGTGCCGTCGGCGGCCGGCGGCAGTGCCACGGATTCGCCGGAGAACAGCCGCACACCCATAGCCGAGCTGCTGCGGTTGATGAAAACGGCGCGACGCAGTTCGCGCACATGTCGCAGCGAAACCAAGGCATCGCGGCCGTGGTAACCACCAACTCGCGGTTCCCTTTCGTCATGACGGGGGTCCCTGCCTTGTGGCCATCAACGGTTTGCCCGCCGGTGACTCGGCGCACATCCTCCCATGCCACAGCCGTGCTGCCGCCCACAACCAAGGTGCCCACCGAGGACTCCAACGGTGACAATCTGAGCACACGGTCCACAAGGTTCAGCTCGTAAATGTCACGGATTCCAGGAGCTGGGAACAGCAACCGGACCTCGTGGTCCTCATGTTTGGCTTTTTCCCGCTGGGCCGCCAGTTTCTTGGCCCGAGGACTCGTGGACGACGCCGGAGCCGCACCTCCCAGCGTCAGCCCGGAGGGCCGCTGCGTTCGCGTACTCGGGCTTGCAGCACTGGATACCGGTTGCGCGGCTGACGTCGGCTGGCGCAGAGACAACGACGGGCCGGCTGGTTGGCTGGCGGGTGCTGAGGCTGGCGGGCGCAGCGATAACGACGGGCTGGCTGACGCTGGCTGTCGCAGAGATAGCGACGGGCCAGCGGATGCTGCCGCCTGACTCGTGGCGGGAGCTTGCGCCGAGGCCTGAACGGAAGAGGCGGTGGGCTGGGCCGTACCCGGTTTGATCCGGCGACGTAGAAACGGCAAGTCGGTGCGGGGAGTTGAAGGATTATTCACGAGGTGGCCCTACAGGCTGATTCCGTAGTCCTTGGCCACGCCGGCCAGGCCGGTGTTATAGCCCTGACCCAGTGCGCGGAACTTCCAGTCGTCGCGGTGCCGGTACAACTCACCGAAAATCATGGCCGTTACCGAATCCAGCTGGGTGACTGCCAGGTCAAAGCGGACCAGTTCCCGGTTCTCGGCCGTGGCTACCCGGATGTGGGCGTTGCGGACGGCACCGAAGGTACCCTGGCCACGAAATTCGGGGTCAACATAGGCCAGAAAGATGATCTTGGAAATGTCCGCAGGGATCCTGCTGAGATCGACATCAATCTGTTCCTGATCGGCGGAGCCCACAAATGTCACCGAGGTATCGGCGCTGACAAGCTGGTTGAAAAACACCAGGTGGTCGTTGGAGACTGCCTTGCCATCGGAATCGCACATGATGGCGAAGGGGACCAGCTCGGCCTGGGGGCCATGGCTGGGAATGGTGTCCCATCCCATGGCCACAAGGACCTGGTCCAGACCCGGATTTTCAGCCGTCAGGGCCGCATTGGCCCCTGCCACTAATGTTGCCAAGATTGGCCCTCCAGACGCAATGGGTCCCTCTCTGATGCTGGTTGTTGAAGTTGCAGGGCAGCGTCCTGAGCGGAGAACTTATCCGCCAAAAAGCGCCCGTGCGTGGACAGTTCTTCCACAGCGCCAATACGGATCTGGTTCAGCAAATCGGCCAAGGTCTCCTGCAGTGTGGCCAGTTGTTCGGCGAACATGAAGGTTGCCGAGGATTCCTCGTCATGGTGTGCCGGAGGTAGCGACAGATACGCCTGCAGCGGTGTGGGAACGTAACTGCAGATCATGGCGTTGAGCAGCACTCGCTGCTCCGTGGAGCATCCCCTGATGCCAATGTCAGTCACGGCTTCGCGCATGAGATCACCCAAATGGCGTAGCTGTGAAGTGAGCAAAGGGGGCAGCCTGCTGCCCGAACGGCGCACTGCGGCGCGCAAGCTATCCACGGAGGCGCCCATTTGGGCGATCTCCGCGGCTACCGGGTCAACTGCCGGCTGGGCAGGTACTTGGGGCGTGTGGCCTCCGCCAAACCTGCCCCCCACAAAACGGCCAATCATCGCTTTACCCTTGCTTCGTCGTCGTACGTTTTAGCCTACTCGCGTTCCGACTGGCGTGAACGCTCCAGGTACGGCTTAGCCTTAGCCAGCCCGTCCTCGAGCGCATGCACGGTGCCTTCCATGTTCTTGGCGGCTGATGCGCGGAACGTGTCAATGGCGTCCATGGTTTCAAAGACGTTATCGAAGGCCTTCTGCAAGGTCTCCACGCTGACGCCGGAACTGGCCGCCTGCTGGTGAATGCGCACGGTCTGATCCTTGAGCATCTCACTGGTCTTGAGAATCATGTTGTTCGTGGTGGTATTGATGGCATCGATCTGGTCCAGCACCATCTTCTGGTTGGCCAGCGCCTGGGCCACAATCACGGCCGTGCGCAGCGCCGAAATGGTGGTGGTGCGGGCCCGGTCAACACCCTTGATCAGTTCAAGGTTGTTCTTGCGGACCAGGTCCATGGCCAGGTAGCCCTGCACCGAAACAGCCAGCTGCGTCAAGATGTCTTGGTGGCGCTGGCGGATCGGGAACAGCACGTCAGCTTCCAGCTTCTGCGCCTGCTCGATCTGACCTGAGGCGCGGGTAGCGTCGATCTTCTCAACGCACGCCGCGTCCAGGGCCTTGGCAAAGACGGCGTACTCGCTCAGGCTCTGCATGGTTTCCCACATCTTGACCTTTTCGCCGGCCAGGCTGGCGTTGTCCTTGAGGAGTTCATCCTGACCGGCCATCAGTGACTTGATGATGGCATCGAGCTGGGTCTGGGCTGATTCATACTTCTGGAAGTACTTGGCCATCTTGTTGCCGCCGGGGATGAAGCCCAAGATCTTGCGGCCGACACCTAGATCGGCGTTGTTGGGCGTCAAGGATTCGACGGTGCTGCGCAGATCGTTCAACGTCCCGGCAACCTGGGCCTGCGGGCCGTTGCCGCTCTTCTTGGAACCGGCAACCGAGGTGGAAGAACGCTCCAACATGCGGCTGGAAGCATCGGAGGAGTTTGACATTTCATCGCCGCCCAGCTTTGAAATGCCATCCACCTTGGATGTGAATTCGGGGCTGCGAGCATCCACCGTGGCGATTTCTGCAATGAACTCTGCGGCCTGACGGCTGATCTCTACTTGGCGTTCCGCGGGAACGGGAACCATGCCGGGGGCTTCTTCCGCCACAACAATTTCCGGGGCGTCGGGGGCCTTCAGGACGAGGGCAGTTTCGGCTGCTGTGGGCGGGGTCAAAGGTGAAGTCATGGTGAGATCCAATTTTCCAAGTTGTTGGAGGTTGCTGAAGTGCAGAAGTGTGGCTGAAGAGGGCCCACGCGGCAATACCGGCTCGTTGGGCCCACGCTCGCCAGGTACCTGACAAATCGCGTCAGCGATTTATCAGGCCGGCGAGTGGGGACTAGCCCAGCGGCACGCCGAAGTCGGTGGCGATGCCGGCCAGGCCGCTGGCGTAGCCCTGACCTACGGCCTTGAACTTCCATTCGCTGCCGTTGCGGTAGATCTCCGAGAACAGCATGGACGTCTCGGGGGCGGCATCTTCGCTCAGGTCAAAGCGGACAATTTCCTGCTCGTTACCTTGGTTGACTACGCGGCAGTAGGCGCCGCGAACCTGACCGAAGTTCTGGCCTCGGGCTTCAGCCTGGTCGATGGAGACCACAATGACAATGCGCTCAACATCGGCGGCAACCTTGGTCAGGTCGATGAGGATCTGCTCGTCATCTCCTCCACCGTCTCCGGTGCGGTTGTCACCGAGGTGCGTCACTGAGCCGTCTTTGGCAGCAGGCTGGTTGTAGAAAATGAAGTCATCGCCGGAACGGACCTTCCCGGATGCTGCGACCAAAAGCGCCGACGCATCTAGGTCAAAGGCCTCACCCGTGGTGGTGCGGGGATCCCAACCCAACCCAATGAGTGCCTGCTGCAGGCCCGGGTCGGTCTTGGTCAAAGAAAGGTTGTTGCCCTTGGCAAGCGAAAGTCCAGCCATGAAATCGCGTCCTTACGTTGTGAATTATCGGCAGGTTGCCGGATGCTATCAAAGCGATGGGGTGTGGTGCGCGAAAAATGTCCACGCACCACGGTGGAACTAGTCCAGAACAATGCCGTAGTCAGTGGCGATGCCGTGCAAGCCACTGGCGTAGCCCTGGCCGACGGCGCGGAACTTCCACTCTGCGCCGTTGCGGTAAATCTCAGCAAAAACCATGGTGGTTTCCGATGCGGCGTCCTCGGAGAGGTCGTACCGAACAATTTCGTGATCGTTTTCTTGGTTGATGACGCGGCAGTAGGCATCGCGAACCTGACCAAAGTTCTGGCTGCGGGCTTCTGCCTGGTCAATCGAGACAACAATGACAACGCGCTCAATGTCGGCCGAGACGGTGCTGAGGTTGATGAGGATTTGCTCATCGTCGCCGTCGCCTTCGCCCGTGCGGTTATCGCCCTGGTGAACAACCGATCCGTCCTTGGACTCGAGCTGGTTGTAGAAGATGAAGTCATCGTTATTGCGCACCTTGCCGCTGGCAGTGACCAGCAGTGCTGATGCGTCCAAGTCGAACTGGTGACCGCTGGTGGTGCGGGGGTCCCAGCCCAGACCAACCATGGCCATTTGCAGCCCGGGATCTGCCTTGGTTAGGGAAAGGTTGCTTCCCTTGGAAAGTGTCAAAGATGCCATGAGAACTGAACTCCCTTAATAACTAAAGTGTCACTTACAAACTAAAACGAAATAGCCTTTGGCGAAACCCTACAGTGAGTTTGCTGCCGGTTGGATCAGGTCCATCGCGGTGCGCCCGTTGGCTCGCTCGCCGATGGCAGTAAACTTCCAGCCGTCGCCTTCGCGAGAAACCTTGGCCATGATCATGGCGGTGTGGGTGCCTGAATCTGTCAGCTGGAAACGCGCAACTTCGGGGGCGCCAGCCGTTGAATCGTCAACGAGGCGGCAAAATGCGTTCTCCACCAGGTCAAAGGTCTGGCGGCTGTAGCTGCTGATAACAAACACGATCTGGGCTACTGCTGGGGAAACCTTGGACAGGTCAACCAGGATGGTTTCGTCGTCCCCGTCGCCTTCGCCGGTCAGGTTGTCACCGGTGTGCTGGGTGGAGCCGTCTTTGCTCTTGAGTTGGTTGAAGAACACCGTGTCAAGGGCCTTGCCGGAGCCGTCGAAGAAGATGGCCGAGGCGTCCAAGTCAACGTCAGCAGCCTTCTTTAGTCCACCAAATAGGCCACGCTTGACCGGTGCTGCAGAGTCCCAACCGAGACCCATCCGCACGCGGGTGAGGGCTCCGCCGTCGTTCTTCTTCAGTGAAAGGGCCTGGCCCTTTTGCAAACTAAGTCCCATAACGTTTAGCTCCTTGTTAATTAGGTGTGGAAAAGCTGGGGTTTGATGCTAGCTGGTGAGCTGGCCGACCTTGAGTTCAGCTGCCGCGGCACGCTTGTTTCGAACAATGGATGACAGGAACGCGGCGCCAATGAAGACGACGCCGATAATTCCTGTAATGACCTCATTGACCTCGATGCTGATGGTCAAGAGCAGGATAATGGAGAGCGCGCCAATGGCCCAGTGTGCACCATGGTCGAGGTATTCGAAGTCATCGAGGGTTCCTTCGCGAACTAGGAAAACCGTCAATGAGCGGACGAAGATGGCGCCGATCAGGCCGAGGCCAAGGGCGATGATGATGGGGTCGGAGGTGATGGCGAAGGCGCCAATGACGCCGTCGAACGAGAACGACGCGTCAATCACTTCCAGATACAGGAACAGCATGAAAGCGGCCTTGCCCACGGCCTTACCGACGCCCTTATTGGACTTCTTGGCAATTTTTGTCGCCTCGGCGTCGATATCTTCAGCGTCGAAATCACCGTCGCCGTCGACGTCGAACAGCTCACCCAGGCCGTTTACAAGCATGTAGGTGACCATGCCCAAGATGCCAGCGATCAGAACGTCGATTTCCTTGCCGGGGCGGACCATGGCGGCGGAGGCCACCAGGATGAGCAGGGCAATAACCATGGCGGCGCCGTGTAGACGACCAATGAAAGCAAGCGGTTTTTCGAGCCACTTGAGCCAGTGAATTTCGCGTTCTTCGAACATGAAGTCAAGGAAGAGCATCAGCAGGAAAACGCCGCCAAAGGCTGCGATTTGCGGGTGGGCGTCGTGCAGCAGGTAGGCGTAGCTACCTTCTGTGTGGATGTCACCCTTTTCCAATGCCAGCTGAATGGCTTGGACAGGGTTGAGGTTGGCGGTGACGCCCACAATCAACAACGGGAAGGCAACGCGCATACCCACTACGGCGATCAGAATACCGACCGTCAAGAACATTTTTTGCCAGAACGCGCTCATCTTTTCCAAGATGCGCGCGTTGACCACGGCATTGTCAAAGCTGAGGCTGATTTCCAGAACGCCGAGGATGGCACAGAGGATGAGCGCTTCGATGCCGCCGTAGAGGAAGGCGACCACAAGTGCCACTGCGGTGATCGCGAAAGACCATCCGAAAGTTTTCATGAACACGTGCTGACAAGCTCCTCAAGAGATCCCAAGAACTGCAACAGAACCAGGATTTAGTCGATCTGGATTCGGTCCCACGAAGCCTCACGGCGCGGGCCCGGATTGTTCAAACTCAATTATCTCCATTCACGCTACATATTCCTAATGGTTGGCCTTTCCAAAAGGTTCCCGTTTGTCACCGAAACTAGTGACAAACATATTGCCTGGTACCACTGACATTGGGTGTGTGGTGGAGTGTGGGTTGGCGTCCTGCGCTGAGCGTGGGCGTCCGGGGCGCCGCCATTGGTGCCGTGCTGGTCATTTCCGTCTTGGCCGTTGTGGGCGCTGTTGATCTGGCCCAAGCCATCCCGAATATTTCCTTCAGCGTTGGCCCGGGATGGTGGCTGGTGCTTGCATTTGGCATTGGCGCCGTGGCCTGGTCTTTCGCCATGGTGGGCCACGCATCGGCCCGAACTCGCGGAGTGGCAAAGACACGCAATGGTGCGGCCGTCAGCACCGTTCAGGCGCCCATTGCCCCCTCCACTGTTCCTGGGGCGTGGAACCCGGCTGGCCCGCAAACGTACGTCAACCAGAAGAGTCCGTGGGAACGCTGATAGGGCGCCCTGTTCGTAAAAAAGTCACACAGCAACAACAGCAATCCCACAACTATTGTGCAGCAACCATAACGCGGAGGACCCCGAGAACATGAACGAGATTTCCTTGGATGCCAAGGGCCAGATCAGGCTCAACGTTTTGCTCCGATGGGCGGCGGAGATGGCTCAGGCCGGACGCCAAGTACCCGATGCCAGCCATCTGGAAGTCATTGCCCACACAAGGGTTGTCGCCATTGAAGGAGCAGGCGCAGCCATTGTTGACATGTGGGAGCCAGCCATCAGCTGGATGCTCAAACAGGCCGCTTTTGGTGTCACAGACCCGTACCTTCACCTGCCAGAGGAGCTGCTGCGCCCGGAAGGCAGCGAACCGGCGCAGGCCGCCGTCGTACTTGTAGAAGTACCCGCTGAGGTGAGCGAACAACCCGCCGCTCCAGAGCCGGTTGCGTCCGCCCCGGCAGCCGCGAGTCAGCCGGCAGCCCATCAAACACTGCCTAAAGTGGCACCAGCGTCCCGAGTCCCCAAGTGGGAGCTCACGGCGATTGATCAGGTTCACGAGGCCATCAAGCGGTACCTCAAGCCATTGGAGGCGCTGCGGGCTCGTGATGCCAACGAAGGCGACACGCGCATGGTGGTGACCGACATGCTCTGTGAGGGCTTGGACTATGACAAGTTCAAGGACCTCACCACCGAATACATGGTGAAGCAGGACTTTGCTGACTACGGGGTTCGGATCGACAAGCAGCTGGTGGCCTTCATCGAGGTCAAGCGGATCAGCCAGAAACTCAATGAGCGCCACCTTCGCCAGGTGCTGATGTACGCGGTGAATGAGGGCGTGGAATGGATGGTTCTGACCAACGGTGCCGTGTGGCAGGCGTACCATCTGACCGGTGGGCTGCCCGTGGTGGTGGACATGGTGTTTGAGGTAGATCTATTGGGGCCGGCCACAATTGCTGAGAAGACCGAGCTGATGTTCCTGCTGCATAAGGAGGCGCTGAAGCGCCGGCGGATTGATGAATTGTGGCGGCATCGTGCGGCCACCGAACCGGGAGCGCTGCTGGATGTGATCCTCTCCGACGCCATGTTGGATGAGCTACGCAAGGAAGTGCGCCGCAAGACCGGCATCGCCACCACGGCACAGGCGTTGAGCGAGGTGATCCGCACCGAGATTGTGGATCCAAAGCTCTTGGCCAAGCGGTTCAAGCCGTAACGCGAGGGTTCGGCTGGGCGGTTTGCCCCACGTAAACTTGAGCGCATGAACCACCATTTGGCACAAAACGTTGTCCCTGCAGCTGCGACCGCGCTTCCCAAGGCCGAGCTGCACTTGCATATTGAGGGCACGCTCGAGCCTGAATTGATTCTGGCTCTGGCGGCTCGCAATGGCATCACGCTGCCGTTCCCAACGCTGGAAGCGCTGCGGGAGCAGTATGAGTTCACCGATCTGCAGTCGTTCCTGAACCTGTATTACGCCGACATGGCCGTGTTGATCACTGAGGCTGATTTTGCGGACATGACCCGGGCATACCTGGCACGTGCAAAGGAAGCCGGTGTCCGCCATGCCGAGATTATGTTTGATCCCCAGGCTCATGTTGCTCGCGGAGTGGAACTTTCGACGGCGGTCAACGGCATTGCCGTGGCCCTCGCCTCAAGCGAGGCGGACTTTGGTATCACGACCGGATTGATCGCTGCGTTCTTGCGCGATGAGTCGCAGGAATCGGCGATTTCCGTTCTGGATCAGTTGTTGGCCATGAATGCTCCCATCATCGGAATCGGCCTGGACTCGGCCGAGGTGGGCAATCCGCCGTCGAAGTTCATCCGCTTGTTCAAACGTGCCGCAGAAGCAGGGCTGCGACTGGTAGCCCACGCCGGCGAAGAGGGCCCGCCCAGCTACGTTGAAGACGCGTTGAACCTGCTTGGTGTGGAGCGGATCGACCATGGCATTAGGGCCGTGGAAGATAAATTTCTGGTCAAGCGGCTGGTGGCTGAGCAGATTCCGTTGACGGTCTGCCCGCTGTCCAACGTGCGGCTGCGCGCCGTGGACACCCTGGCCGCCCACCCGCTGCCGCAGATGATTGCGGCGGGACTGAACGTCTGCGTCAACTCCGACGATCCGGCGTATTTTGGCGGGTACGTGGGCGCCAACTTTGATGCACTGGTAGCCGAGTTTGCATGGGACGCCGCCACGGTGGAAAAGTTGGCCGCCAACTCCATCCGCTCCTCCTTTGCCTCTGACGAGCGGAAGCAGATACTGCTGGATGAACTTGCTGCTTGGCGTGCCGCGCAGGACTGACTGTCTGCCTTATTCGGGCTTCTAGCCTTCCGGCCGCCCGGAATGCGCGGCCCTAGGGCTATTGAATGGTTAGCCTCGGGCGAGCAGATCCCCGGCCACTTGCGTGACGGGGCCCACCTGCTCGATAAGCAGGATGGTGCCCAGTGCACACATGATGATGCCGCTGGTCAGTGTCACCCCGCGGGCCGCTGCTGGACGTGAACGCAGCAGCTTCCGTGCGCCGACTGCCACAAGCGAGTAGATGACGGCGGTCATGGCGACGAAGGACAGCCCCAGAACTGCAGACTGAAGAGGCACCGAAAACGCAGCGTCTGCCCTGATGAACTGCGGGGTGAGGGCAACGAACAGCAGCAGCCCTTTGGGGTTGATGCTGCTGGTGCCAAAACCTTGCAGGAACGGTCCCCATGCTGAGTCGGGTTTGCCGACTGAGGAATCTTCAGGGGTCAAGCCATCGGCGGGCATGGCGTTTCCCGCAGCGGCGTTCACGGGCAGTTCACCGTTGGGTCCCACGGTGACAAAACCGGCGCGTCGCCATGATCTGGTGGTCATGAATCCGAGCCACAAAAGGTAGAGGGCCCCGGCAATTGTCAGCCACAACAACAGGCTCGGCATGGCTGCCATGAGGGCCGCGATTCCGGCCGCAAGCAAGACGGTGTGCAGGACGTAGCCGCCACACAACCCCGCAATAGCAGGGATAAAGCTGCGTTTTCCTAGGCCGGAAGAGATCGCAAAAGCCCAATCCGGCCCGGGCGTGCAGCTCAGGGTGATGGCGACAATGAGGAAGCCTACGAGTGCCTGCGGTTCCATGATGCTCCTGCTGCTGGGGTTGGTGGTGAACATTGCTGCTTGTCTACGGCAAGCTTAGGGAAAAAGAAGACATAAGTGCTTACCTTTTTTGCCACTAAATACGGTGTTGGCGATAAGATATGTCTGTGATTGATGCCATTGATAAAGAAATTTTGCGCACACTCCAAAATGATGGCCGGATGAGCGCAACGGCGTTGGCCGCCGAGGTGGGCCTGACGGTTGCGCCGTGCCATCGCCGGCTGAAGGATTTGGAGGCGTCGGGGGCCATTAGTGGTTACCGGGCCATCATCGACCCGGCCGCGGTCGGCTTGGGCTTTGAGGCGTTGGTGTTCGTGACCTTGGCGCGTGTTGACCGGTCGACGCTTGACGAGTTCGAAGCTCAGGTCTGTGCCAATACGCGCATCACCTCGGCTCAGCGACTTTTTGGCGATCCTGACTACATTTTGAAAGTCATGGCCAAGGACCTCAGCGACTATCAACAGTGCTTCGACAACGAGCTCACGATGCTTCCTGGCGTACAACGGGTCAGTTCTACCCTTGTCATGAAGAACCTGAAACCAGGCTCAGGCCTGCCACTATAACGCGTTTTTTGGGCAAGTTAGGGTGTGGTCAGTCCACATTGAATGTGTTTTGCCCTACAGTGGAGATCATGAAAATTGCGCTCTTCGCCACCTGCATCGTTGATGCCATGTACCCGCGCACGGCACAGGCCACCGTCTCCCTTCTGGAGCGGCTCGGACACGAGGTTGTGTTCCCGGCCGGGCAGGCCTGCTGCGGGCAAATGCACGTCAACTCCGGCTACTTTAAGGAAGCCCACGCCGTTGTGGCCAACCATGTTGAAGCCTTCGACACGGATGACTACGACGTCGCAGTGGCGCCTTCGGGTTCCTGCGTAGCCAGCGTGAAGCACCAGCATGAGATGGTGGCACGCCGTTGCGGAGATGCGGGACTTGAGGCTAGGGCCGCCAAAGTTGGCGCCAAAACCTACGAGCTATCCCAATTGCTGACAGATGTTCTGGGCATCACGAACGCGGCTGAACAGCTGGGTTCGTACTTCCCGCACAAGGTTACTTATCATCCGAGTTGCCATGGGATGCGACTGTTGCGGTTGGAGGACAGGCAGTTGAATTTGCTGGCGAGTGTGGGTGGTATCCAGATGGTGGAGTTGCCACAAGCCGATCAGTGCTGCGGCTTCGGTGGCACGTTCTCGATGAAGAATGCTGATGTTTCTTCCGCCATGAACGCTGATAAGGCTGCGAACATTTGCGGCACCGGCGCCGAACTGTGCTCCGGCGGCGACGCCAGTTGCCTGCTGCACATTGGCGGCGGGCTCTCCCGTCAGGGTAGTGAGGTAGGGACCCTGCACTTTGCCGAGATTCTGGCGAGCACCTTTGCAAACCCCGTAACAGTCACCGGCGACGTTAAATTAGCAGGGAGCAAGCGATGAGCAGTAATACTTTTTTGGGCATGCCTTCGCTGCCTGTTTTTGGTCACGGCAACCTCAACGCGACCGAGCCGTTCCCGAAGGCCGCACACCGTGAACTCGGCAACGAGCAGCTGCGCGCTAATCTGGGCCATGCCACCCACACCATTCGGGATAAGCGCCTGAAGGTTGTTGCCGAGCTTCCCGACTGGGAACAGATGCGTGACGCTGGCAGTGCCATCAAGAACGCGACCATGGCGAATCTGCCAGCCCTGTTGGATCAGTTCGAGGCGAACTTTACGGCCCGGGGTGGCATTATTCACTGGGCGCGGGACGCTCAGGAAGCCAATGAGATTGTCACTGCCCTCATTCGTGAGACCGGTGAAACTGAAGTGGTCAAGGTCAAGTCCATGGCTACCCAGGAAATCGGTCTTAATGAGTATCTGGAAGAGCAGGGCATCGCGGCCTTTGAAACGGATCTGGCCGAGCTGATCGTGCAGCTGGATCATGATAAACCCAGTCATATTCTGGTTCCGGCGATTCATAAGAACCGTAGTCAGGTCCGCGAGATTTTCCTGCGGGAGATGCCTGTGGTGGATCCGAACCTCACGGACGAGCCGGCTCGTTTGGCTGAGGCTGCGCGCACGCATTTGCGCAAGAAGTTTCTCTCCGCGAAGGTGGCCGTTTCTGGTGCGAACTTCGGCCTGGCCGATACGGGGACATTGACGGTGGTGGAGTCTGAGGGTAACGGCCGCATGTGCCTGACCCTGCCGGAAACCCTCATCACGGTCATGGGCATTGAAAAGCTACTGCCCACCTGGCAGGACCTTGAAGTCTTCATGCAGTTGCTGCCGCGGTCTTCCACGGGGGAGCGGATGAACCCGTACACCTCACTGTGGACCGGTGTTACCCCCGGTGATGGGCCGCAGAACGTGCACCTGGTCATGTTGGATAACGGCCGCACGGCCGCCTTAGCTGATGAATACGGGCGCACAGCGCTGAACTGCATTCGCTGCTCGGCGTGTATGAATGTGTGTCCTGTGTATGAACGCACGGGCGGGCACGCGTACGGTTCCACCTACCCTGGGCCGATTGGTGCGATTCTTTCCCCGTTGATGACAGGGATTAAGAGCGAGGAAAACAGCTCTCTGCCGTATGCTTCGTCCCTGTGTGGGGCGTGTTTTGATGCGTGCCCGGTGAAGATTAACATCCCGGAAATCCTGGTCCACCTGCGCGGTGAGGACGTTGATTCCAAACGCTCCAAGGTCAAGATCCCTACCCAGATGGATCTGATGATGAAGGGCGCCGAATGGGCATTCTCCAAAGGCTCGCATCTGGGCTTGTTGGAAAAGGGCTTACCCCTAGGCAAGCTCGCTGCCGGGCGCGCCAAAGTCATCAAACGGCTGCCCGGCATCGCTGGCGGCTGGACGCAAAGTAGGGATATCCCGGCCCCGCCCAGCCAGTCGTTCCGCCAATGGTGGGACAAGGATCACCAGCCAAGTGCCGCCGTCGTACCTGGCACGGGTACCTCAAACAGCAGCGAAGGGGAGCAGGCATGAGCGCCCGCGAGGACATCATGAACCGCATCAAATCGGCCCTGCGTGATGCGCCGGAGACTCCCGTGGTGCCGCGTGAATACCGCCGCAGCTCGGACATGACCGCGGCGCAGCGCCTTGAGCAGCTCGTGGACAGGCTGGTGGATTACAAGGCGAACGTGTTCCTCACACCCACCTCCGACGTTGCCGCAAGGCTGGCCGAATTGCTCGCCAGCAGTGCCTCGATTGTGGTTCCGCATGGCCTGGACCAGGAGTGGCTTGCGGGACTGAAGGACGACGCCGGGACGCTTGCTGTGCATGTTGACGCACCCGGGAACCGCCTCACTACCGCTGACCTAGACACGGTCGACGCCGTCGTCACAGCCGCCGCGGTCGCGGTCTCGGAAACCGGAACCATCATGCTCGACGGCAGCGACGATCAAGGACGGCGCATTATCTCCCTTGTCCCAGACCGGCACATCTGCATCCTCCGAGCAGCAGACATCGTGGAAGTACTCCCCGAAGCCATCGCCCGCCTCGAAGCAACCCGCCCACAAACCTGGATCAGCGGCCCCAGCGCCACCAGCGACATCGAACTCGAACGCGTCGAAGGCGTCCACGGACCACGAACCCTCGACGTCATCATCCTGACCTAACAGCCTGGCCGGGCGGCCGAGCCACTCGCAGGCAGCAAGATTTCCGCGGTCGCTAAGCGACCTTGAAAATCCATCCCCGCTGCGTGGCTCGGCCGCCCGGCGGGTTCCAGCGGACAGGGTCCTCGACAGATGCTGTTCGCAGTGGAAGCATGGCGGTCATGAGACCTTCGGAGTTATTGACTGACGCTTTTGGCAGGATTGGCACCATTGTTGGCGGTGTCTTGGACGGATTGGAGCCGACGAAGGCTAATTGGCGCCCCGGAGGGAGCGGCAATTCCATCACCTGGCTTGTGTGGCACCTGTCGCGTGGGCAAGACGAACAAATTGCCGATGTGGCCGGGACGCAGTCTCTTTGGCGCAGCGGAGGGTATGCGGCACGCTTTGCTTTCGAGCTAAACCCGGACGATACCGGTTACGGTCACTCGAGCGAGCAGGTCTCGGCGGTTCATGTTGATTCCATGGAACTGCTGCGTGAGTACTTCGAGGCGGTTCTGGCGCGGAGCCTGGACTATGTGGGTGGCTTGGCGGATGCCGAGCTCGAGGGGATCGTGGATAAACGCTGGAATCCACCGGTGACCCTCGGTGTTCGGCTCATCAGTATTCTCGATGACTGTGTGCAACATGGCGGTCAGGCGGCGTATGTGAAGGGCTTGCTGGCTCAGGGCAACTTTGCTCCTGCGCTTCGTTAGGACGAAATGGTACGCCAGTCCAAGAGCTGCGCACCGTTGTTTGAACAACGGTGCGCAGCTGCAAACTCTGCAACTCAGGCCCCGGCGTGCTCGCCTCAAAAGGAGACCCCTTACATATTTCGGCGGCCCCACCTAGACTGACAACAACCCCGCTGTCCACCCTCAATCCCGTGCACCATCTACGTGTTTTCAGGGTGCCACATAAGGCGTCAGGGGGTTGATTTCTCGTTGCACTTGAAGCGCCAAAAATGGTGGCTTCTGAACTAACTGGGAAGGAAAACCATGTCAGGAAACAAAGCAGTTGCCTACAAGGGACCGGGGGTTGTCGAGGTCATCGACATCGATTACCCCACGTTTGAACTTAAGGACGGACCGGGCGTCAACCCGGCCAATGTGGGGAGAAAAGTTCCCCACGGCGTCATCCTGCGCACCGTCGCCACCAACATTTGCGGCTCGGATCAGCACATGGTGCGAGGACGCACCACCGCCCCCTCGGACCTAGTCTTGGGCCACGAAATCACCGGCGAAGTAGTTGAAGTCGGCTCGGATGTGGAGTTCATCAAGGTGGGTGACATCTGTTCCGTACCCTTCAATATTGCTTGCGGCCGCTGCCGCAACTGCAAGGAGCGCAAAACCGGTATCTGCCTCAACGTCAATCCGGACCGCCCCGGCAGCGCCTACGGCTACGTTGACATGGGCGGCTGGGTGGGTGGCCAAGCCGAGTACGTTTTGGTTCCCTACGCCGATTGGAACTTGCTGAAGTTCCCGGATCGGGACCAGGCGCTCGAGAAGATGCTCGATTTGACCATGCTTTCGGATATTTTCCCCACCGGCTTCCACGGGGCCGTCACGGCTGGGGTGGGTGTGGGTTCCACCGTCTACATCGCCGGGGCCGGGCCGGTTGGCCTCGCTGCGGCAACGTCGGCGCACTTGTTGGGTGCCGCCGTCGTCATTGTCGGTGACATGAACGCGGACAGACTGGCACAGGCACGTACCTTCGGCTGCGAGACCATCGACCTTTCTGACGGCGAACCGGGCGCCCAGATCGAGCAGCTGCTGGGTGTGCCCGAGGTGGATTGTGCGGTGGACGCCGTTGGTTTCGAGGCAAAGGGCCATGGGCACGGCGCGGGCGAGGCTCCGGCCACAGTTCTGAACTCGCTCATGGACATTACGGCTGCGGGCGGGTCCTTGGGCATTCCGGGCCTTTATGTCACGGGTGATCCGGGCGGCATTGATGCGGCGGCTCAAAAGGGTGCCCTGTCGCTGAGTTTGGGCACCGGCTGGGCCAAGTCACTGTCCTTCACCACGGGGCAGTGCCCCGTCATGAAGTACAACCGCGGCCTGATGATGGCGATCCTGCATGACAAGGTTTCCATTGCCAAGAACGTCAACGCGAAGGCGATTTCTCTCGCCGATGCGCCGCGCGGCTATGCCGAGTTCGACGCCGGTGCAGCCACCAAATACGTCCTGAACCCCAACGGATACCTGAACTAGACAGGGCAGCTAGGCAGTCATACGCCGGTTCGGCGCAGCTGAGGATCCTCGTCTGCGCCGAACCGGCGTTTGCCTGCCCGTGCTATTTTTCCCAGGGAGCCTTGAACGGGAAGTACTGTTCCAAAAATTCGGTGACTAATAGCCGGCGCTTTTCCGGGGCGGCGTCACCAAAACTACCGTCGTTGAGGCACAGAAAGTCGGCATTGCGCCGAGCTAGCACCTGCGGTAATTCGGCAAGCCCTGCCATGTTGGCCGTGTCAACGTACAGTCCATGGCCGTCCTTGTGCATGACCGCACGGCCTGTGAGTAGCGCGTAGTAGTGGTACAGCGAGTTGGTCACTGAAATATTGTCCGCGGCCCTGAACGTGCTGGCTGCCGTTGCTGCGAACTCTGCTGCAAATTCCTGTTCCAGCTCGGCCAGCACCGAGCGCCGCAGAGGCGCCGCGCTGTGTTCCAAATGATGGGTTGTAAAGGTGCCAAAGCGGTCCCATAGAAGCCTTCGGTTGACGCGGGCCGAGTTCTCAAAACCACTGCGTTCCACGTCGCTTTCACCCAGACCGATGCGGTTGGGGGAGAGCATGAAGCGGGTGATGCCACCCGGCGTGAAAAACATATCCGGTGAGAGCGGTCGGCCAAAGAACATGTCGTCATTGGAATAGAGGAAATGCTCCGCCAAGCTGTCGATATGGTGCAGCTGGGATTCCACTGCCATGGAATTGTGCGTTGGGAGCACCGCGGGGTTGCCAAAGTGCTCGCCGCTGCGGACCAGCGTGACCTTGGGATGTTCGGCCAGCCAGCTGGGAGCCGGAGAGTCTGTGGCAATGAAGATGTGCCGGACCCACGGAGCAAAGAGGTGAACCGAACGCAATGCGTACTTCAGCTCGTCGACCTGGCGGAAGCGCGATTCGTGATCGTCACCTTCGCCTAGTTGTGCCCCCGTTTCCAGTTCTCGGCGGGCTCTCTGATAGGAGAGCGCACTGCCGTCAACCCAGGAAAAGACCATGTCAATGTCGAAACGGATGTCGAAGGCGTGATCGATGAACATGTTTTCAATGGTCGGCCAACTCTTCCCGTACAGTTCCACGGTACTGAGAGTGGCTTCGCTCCGGTCCACGACCCGGCGGGTAAGGGAATTTTCCAGCGGCAGGTCAATCCGGGTGTCTAAGAAGTTCCACAGCTCAATTTGCACACCCCACGCCGCCCCGTAATAAAGCCCGCCGGCGGGAGCCACGCGTGGCCGGAACAGCCTGAAGATTCGTGTCTCGAGCGCGGCCGCGAGCCTGCCGTCCGCAAGCAGGACCGTGGACTTGCGCGTATCCACACTCCGCGCGTAAAAGGGTTCCTGCGCGAAGGCAGTAGTGAGTGCCTGTTCTAAGGGCTGGCGCAAGGAGCTGTCAATTGCCAGGACGGGGCGTTCATCGTTGCCTCGCACCAGCAGGTACGCAATGCCACAGTCATTCAGCACCCTGCGGACAGCCAGTAGATCGGAGATCATGGCCTCGCGAGGTGTTAGACCCGCCGTGTTGAGCAACGCCAACCGGCCGTGCGAGAGGGAAACATCGTTACGTGCGAGGATCGCTGCCGCCGCGGGAGTGCTGAGAGCAGTAGATTTTCTGGGCAAGCAAGGCTCCTGGCGATTGTGGGATGGGCCGTCTTGAGCTTATCGCTCCGGCACTTGTCCCAGCCGGAACACATTGCTCGGGTCAAAGTACTCGGCCAGCGCCGTGAGTTTCCCCAGCACTGCTGGAGTGTAATTCCCGGCGAACCCAGCAGCCCCGCTCCCGGCGGAGAAGTTGGGTAAAGTTCCGCCATATGCCCATGGCGACATGTTTGTCATTAAGTCCCCAGCATGCGCGCGGAAGGCGGGCAGAACGGGAGGGGGGCCAACGCCCACGGTGCACAGGCCGAAGGGCGCATCACGGTGGCACAAGGCGCTGGGCACAGCGGGTTCTTGAGCCAGAGCACCGCCAAACTGTCTGATCTCCACCATTAACTGGGGCGAGGAACTATCCGGCCCCGCAGCTTCCAGCAAGCTAGTGGCCGCAGCCACTGGGAAGTCTGCCAGTAACGTGTGGCCCTCGGCGGCTGGCAGTGGGTCTTCGGGATCCGAGTGGACCATCCCGATCATGGAGGAAGGCATCGGCCCCACCGCATCCATAAGCAACGACCCGGCCGAGCGCATCGGCGCAAGCCAGGTGGCGCCGTCGTCCGCTGTTCCGATGTAGACGTACCTGACGGCAATGGTGAATTTCCCGGCGAGTGGTTCGGGTACGCCAGGCAGGGGCGGCAATTGCATCATGGCTACGGAGGTGGTGGCGGCGCCGGGGAGAGTGGGGCACCATTGGGCCCAGGTGCGCAGCACGTTTTCGACGTGGAATGCGTCAAAAAACAGGGCGCCGGCGTAGATGAAAGGGAGTTCCAGCAGCTCAAATTCCATGCCCGTGATGATGCCCAGCGAGCCCTTGCCGCCGCGCAGCCCCCAGAAGAGCTCCGGATCCGATTGCGCCGAAACCTGGTGAAGTTCTCCATCGCCGGTGACGACTTCGAACGAGCGCACGCGGTCAGATGCGGCGCCGAAGGTTCTCGCCATGGGGCCGATACCGCCGCCGCTCGTGTAGCCGGCCACGCTGACCCCCGGCGCTGAACAGGAGAGGCCCGTCAGCCCCACGCCCTCGCAGGCCGACAAGATCGTTTTCCAGGTGACTCCGGCACCAATCCGGGCGGTGCGTTTGTCGACGTCCAGGACAAAAGTGTCGAGGGCTCGAGTGTGGATGAGCAGGGCGCCGTCCATTTCGCTGGCAATGCCGTGCCCGGTTGCTTGTACGGCGACGAGCAGCCCGTTGGCGGCCGCAAATTTGACGACTTCGGCCACATCTCCGGGGTTAGCGGCTTCCACTACGGCGGCTGGCGAGGCTTGCACGGCGAGGTTCCACGGAGTCGCTAATTCGTCGTAAGCGGGGACTCCGGGCTCATGCAGTGCACCGGCCAGATTACGGCGCAGCGCCCCAAATACGATGTTGTGGACAGTGGCTGGTTCCGGCGTTTGGGGCGATTCCATGGTGTCCTCCGCAGATTGGCCGCCGCACAACGCATCAGACCCCCAGACGGCCTATCTTTAAGCGTGCCACTGCTTGGGCGAGCTGGCTAGATCACTGCGGAAAGTTCGACGGCGGATCCCGCGTTAGCCCGCCATCGGCCGCTTTTTGCGGTGGAACAGGAGCGCCACGGCGATTCCGGCCAGCCAGAAATCCTTGGCCATAGCGGTTCCGGCCGGCGTGGGGCGGATGCCGTCGGCTTCGGTCATGCCGGGGGACTTCAAATATGTGGCCACGAGCCCGCCGGAGAATGCTCCGAGCGCCAGCCCGGCCAGACGGCTGGATACGAATGGGGTTAAGATGACTGCGCCGACGGCGATTTCGGAGTAGGCCAGACGGCTGCCAAATTGTTCGGGCGTCCAGGTGCTCACTTGGGGGATGACGCGTTGGGCGGCGTCCTGCAGACCTGCGGCGTGTTCGGGCGTTAGTTTGAGCTTGCCAATACCGGAGTTGAGAATGAATGCACCGGAGACCAGTCGTAGTGCGGCGTTGCTGATGCTGAATCCCATGGGTTTCTCCTGAGGTTCGTGGTGAGTGGTTCGTGAAAAGCGGTAGTGGTTTCAGCCTAGGGTTGTAGCCCGGTCATGGCTAGTGTCCTGTTCGGCAGCCCAGGGGCCCGTGGGCCACGAACGACGTTGGGCGATTCGAAACTGCAGCTAAAGGGGGTGCCGAGGCCCGGGACCCCCTTTAGCTGCAGTTTGGAATTCAGCCCTGCGGCCCCCGGGTTGCCGCAAGCCCGGCGATCAGGGCGTTCAGACCGAGAGAAAAAGCCGCGTCGGCGTCATTTTGCACAGGCTTGGCTGAATCGGCCGGATCCGGTGCGTGGCCCGCGCCGGCCGTGCCCGTAACGCCCGTGCCCCGTCCGCCGTGCCCCTCATGCTCGCTCTACCTAGCCCGCGGTGGGTCACAGCGACGCTGAAGCTTGGAGCCTGCGGGGCGAGCGAACCGGCGTCGAAAATGTCGTCGGGTGCGTTGACGTCATAGGCCGAACCGTAAATGAACGACTCCAGCGCCACGACGGCGTCAATGACGGATTCCGGAGCCCAGCCGGCCGCCAGAAATCCGTTCGTAACGGCCTCGTACATGGTGATGGTCGCCGGTGCGTTGGTGACCGGCAGCAGTGCAATGACGGGGATCAGTGGTAGGTGCGCGGCGAAAACATCCCTGTAAGAGCGTGCCCAGCTGGCCACCGCAGCGTCCCATGGTTCGGTGGTAAAGGCGGAAACGTCCACGCGGCCCATGAGGTGATCCTCAACGAGCAGCAACACATCCTGCTTTGAACGCACATGGTTGTAAAGAGCCGATGGCGCCACATTCAATGATCTGGCCAGGCCCGCCATGGTCAAGCCCTTGTAGCCGTCATGGCTGATTAACTTCAGTGCCGCCTTGGTGATCCGCGCGGAACTCAGCAGCGCCTTCGGGGGCCGGCCTGCCCGTCGTCGCGCTTGATGATGCAGTTCGGCAGTCTCAGCCAAGGCCAATCCCATTCCTCATCCTTGATCCTGGCGCAATGTCTTCGCGCAGCTTCTTCAGGCACCTAAACGCAAGTTTCTTTGGCCTGCCCCTTTACGGCGGCAGGTGACGTCCATTACAGTCTATTCTAAATGAACGGCATTCATTTAGTGAAGCGCATCACGGAAGTTTTGCAGGAGAGGGAATAATGACATCGGCAGAAAACCCCGTCACGATCCACCGCGACGTCGTCATCATCGGCGCCGGACCATCAGGACTGACCGCCGCGCACGAACTGAAAAAGGCGGGCCTAAGTGTGGCAGTCTTGGAGGCCCGCGACCGGGTTGGCGGACGCACCTGGTCCAACACGATCGACGGCGCCTGGCTGGAGATCGGCGGCCAGTGGGTCTCCCCGGACCAGACTGCCCTGATCGGGCTGCTCGATGAACTGGGTCTGGACACCTACTCGCGCTACCGCGACGGCGACAGCGTCTACATCGCCCCCGACGGCACCCGCACCCGCTACACCGGCGAAATGTTCCCGGTCGCCGCAGACACCGAGTCCGAGATGAACAAACTCATCGCCACTCTGGACGCGCTGGCAGCTCTCATGGATCCCGCCACGCCTTGGGCGCACCCGCAGGCCCGCGAACTGGACATCATCTCCTTCCATCATTGGCTGCGCACCCAGTCCGGCAACGAGGAAGCCTGTAATAACATCGGCCTGTTCATTGCTGGCGGCATGCTCACCAAGCCCGCCCACGCATTTTCCGCGCTGCAGGCTGTGTTCATGGCATCCTCGGCAGGTTCCTTCAGCAACCTTGTGGACGACAACTTCATCCTCGACAAGCGCGTGGTGGGCGGCATGCAGGGCGTTTCCCTCGCGATCGCCAAAGAGCTTGGCGCCGATGTCATTTTGAATTCCCCGGCCCGGACCGTCCGTTGGGAGAAGAACGACGCCGGCTACCTCGCCACCGTGATTGCCGACGGCGCCACCGTCACCGCCAAGCGTGTGGTCATGGCCGTTCCGCCCAACCTGTACACCCGGGTCTCCTTCGATCCGCCGCTGCCACGCCGCCAGCACCAGATGCACCAGCACCAATCCCTGGGGCTGGTCATCAAGGTTCATGCAGTCTATGAAACCCCGTTCTGGCGCGAAGACGGGCTGTCCGGCACCGGCTTCAGTGCTTCCTCGCTGGTTCAAGAGGTCTACGACAACACAAACCACCAGGACCCCCGCGGCACCTTGGTTGGCTTCGTTTCCGATGAAAAGGCCGACTACGCATTCACGCTTTCCCCAGAACAGCGGAAGAAGGAAATTACCGCATCGCTCGCGGAATTCCTTGGCGATGCTGCTGCGGAACCGGTGGTCTACTACGAATCCGATTGGGGCTCGGAAGAGTGGACCCGTGGCGCCTACGCCGCCAGCTACGATCTGGGCGGGTTGCACCGCTACGGTCCGGATCAGCTGACACCCGTGGGACCCATTCACTGGTCATGTTCAGATCTGGCTGCGGAGGGCTATCAGCACGTGGACGGCGCCGTCCGAATGGGGCAGTTCACCGCCAACAAGCTGATCGCAGAGCTCGAATAACGCTGGCAGCCATGGCCTGCCAGCCCTCGGCCCGGCATTTTTCCGGCGACTATCCGACGCGTCGGCCGCAAGCGGCCTTTGGCGTCTCCTTTACGTCGCCTACAAAAAATGCCGGCTCCGCGGTCTGGCCCGGCAGTCACCACTGATTCGCCGTGCTTCGGTCAGCTTTTAGCGGATTCACCTTGAGCATTACATGACACAGACGTCCTGAGGAGGACCCTTATGCGGTATGTAGTTGGATATACGGCCAACGCCCGTGGCGGCGATGCCGTCAACCTGGCTGTGGCCTTGGCCCGCCGTCAGGGGGCCACCTTGGATCTGGTCATGGTGATGCCCCAAGATTCGCCCTACAACGGCGCGTACCCGCCGGTATCAGGCATTGGCGACATCCTGGCCGAGCAGGTTTCGCAATGGGTGGAGGAGGGTTGGCTTTGATCCCGGAGGACGTCCCGGCGCAGGCCCACATCCAGCGCGGAGAATCCGAGGCCGAGGCGCTCATTGCTGCGGCGCAGGAGTTGGGAGCTGGGCTGCTGGTGATTGGGGCCAGCAGCACAGGACTGTTCAAGCGGTTCTCCATCGGTTCGGTTGCCAGCTCTTTGCTGCACGCCTCAACGGTCCCGGTGGCTCTTGCCCCGTCGGGTTACAGTCGCACCGAACCCATTACGCGACTGACCTGCGCGCTCGGCACTCGCGTGGGGGCGCAGGAAGTCCTCGCCGTTGCTCTGGCGATGGCTAAGCGCCGCTGCCTGCCTTTGCGGCTGGTCTCCCTCGTGGCGCTAGGTCCTGGAGAGTCGGATGCCACCGTCCAGGACGCGCAAGCCCACCTGAATGGCGTTGCCCAAGCCAGCCACACACTGGCCGCCGACGCACTGGAAACGCTCAAGCCCGACGTCGTGGTTGGCACCGGGCGAACCATTGAGGACGCCGTTGACCGGCTGGATTGGCAAGACGGTGAGCTGTTGATGATTGGCTCCAGCCGGCTGGCCCACAGCAAATCGATCTTCTTAGGCGCCACCGCCAACCGCATCCTGCGCGCACTTCCGGTCCCCATGATTGTGGTTCCGCGCGACTTCGAAATTCCAGACGAAGAGGCCACCTTATGAGCACCCGCGATACTGCCGCAAAAACCACTACCGGGCTGAGTGAGAAGGGCCTGAAAGCGGGATCGGTGGGGCTGATCGGCGCCGTCGTGATTGGCATTTCCTGCATCGCGCCCGCATACACCTTGACGGCGGCCTTGGGCCCCACGGTGTCCGAGGTGGGCGTGCACTTGCCGGCTATTTTCCTGGTTGGATTCATCCCCATGTTGCTCGTGGCGCTGGGGTACAGGGAACTGAACAATGCCATGCCCGACGCCGGGACCTCCTTCACGTGGGCATCGCGCGCCTTTGGGCCGTGGCTCGGTTGGATGGGCGGTTGGGGCTTGATCGCGGCGACCATCATTGTGCTTTCCAACTTGGCGGCCGTGGCGGTGGACTTCTTCTATCTGATGCTGGCGCAAATCTTCTCCAATCCGTCGCTGGCTGATCTGACAACCGTGCTCCCGCTGAACATTGCGACAACGTTGGTGTTCATTGCCGGTGCGTGCTGGATTTCCTACCGGGGCATGGAAACTACCAAGACGTTCCAGTACGTCTTGGTAGCGTTCCAGCTGTTGGTGCTGGGCTGGTTTGCGATTTCTGCCTTCGCCCATGTTGCCAATGGCACAGCCTTTGACGCCACGGCCATTCAAGCCGATTGGTTCAACCCCTTCGCCGTGGAATCGTTCTCCCAGTTTGCTGCCGGTGTTTCCTTGTCCATCTTCATTTTCTGGGGCTGGGATGTCACCCTCACCATGAATGAGGAAACCAAGAACCCGGAAAAGACACCGGGCAGGGCGGCCACCGTCACGGTGATCGCCATCATGGTCATCTATATGACAGTCTCCTTGGCCACGTTGGCGTTCGCGGGCATTGGCACGACTGGACTTGGCGCCGGAAACCCGGAAAACCAGGGCAGCATCTTTGCCGTTCTGGCCGGTCCTGTCATGGGTCCGTTCGCCATTTTGATGTCGCTGGCCATCCTGAGCTCCTCGGCAGCATCGTTGCAGTCAACCTTTGTCTCACCCGCCAGGACCCTGCTGTCCATGGGCCACTACCAGGCGTTGCCCAAGAGCTTTAGCAAGATCAGCCCCACCTACAAGTCGCCCAGCTATGCCACCATTGCGGCGGCCATCGCAGCGGCAGTCTTTTACGTGGTCACTCGCACGCTTTCGGAAAATGCTTTGTGGGACACCATCACTGCTCTGGGCATGATGATCTGCTTCTACTACGGCATTACGGCACTGGCTTGTGTGTGGTATTTCCGGGCAGAAGTATTCCGCAGCATCCGGAACTTCTTTTTCAAATTCCTGGCTCCGCTGGTGGGCGGGGTGATCTTGCTGGTCATGTTCTTCAAGACCGCCTACGACTCCATGGACCCGGCGTACGGCTCCGGCTCCAACATTGCCGGACTCGGGCTGGTGTTTATTCTTGGTGCCGGAGTGCTCCTACTGGGGGTGATCCTGATGCTGATCATGAATTGGCGCCACCCGGAATTCTTCAAGGGCCAGGTCCTCAGCCGCGCCAGCCAGGTGTACAACCCGTAGGCGAGGTTGCGTTCTCAGCGACGGTCCCAAAGTACAAACTCAAAGCACAAATGCCGCCGTTCCTGCTTATTGCCGCCATTGTTCTGGCGGCAATAAGCAGGAACGGCGGCATTTAAGGTCCTTGCTCTGGAGACCTGACTGCCGGAAAGAGCAGGCTAGCTCTTCGGGCGGCGGGCCGCTTCGCGGTCCTTGGCCAGCTTTGCTTCGGCGCGAGCCTTGGCGTGCACGGCACGCTCCTCAACCAGCCACGCCGGGGGAGCCTGCAGCAACGCGGTGATCTCCGCCGTCGTGAGTGCCTCGGTGATGTTGGAGCGGTTGAGTCCACCAATAGAGATGTTCAACTTCTGCGCAATGACGGGGCGCGGGTGCGGTCCGCTGCGACGTAATTCGGCGAGCCACTCCGGGGGAGTGTCCTGCAAAACCTTGAAGTCCTCCCGGCTGATCGCGTTCTCTTGGAATTCTGCGGGAGCCGCGGGCAGGTGGATGCCCAGCTTCTTCGCCGCTGTGGCGGATTTCATGGCTTGGGGGGAAGGATTAATGCTCATACATCAAGGGTACCGGTGCGCGGGCGGTAGTTTAGGGGAAACGGTGCGTTAGGGTAAATAGGTGTCTGAATCCCGCGAACTTACAGTGACCTTTGTCCCGGGTGTGACCCCCGGAAAGTGGATCCACCGTTGGGAGGAGCGCATGCCTGGCGTGCCGCTCGTGTCCACCCCGGTGCCCGAATCCCGCCAGCTTGACGCCGTGCGCGCTGGCGAGGTCGACATGGCGTTCGTGCGACTGCCCGTAGACAAGACCGGTCTGCACGTCATTCCGCTCTACAATGAACTCTCCGTGGTGGTGGCGCCCAAGGACCACCCCATCGCCGCCTTTGACGAGCTCAACGTTGAAGATCTGGCCGACGAATACCTCCTCGCCAACCCGGATGATTTCCCGGAATGGCGCGATATTTCCACCGAAATCGCCACGGGAACCCGCAAGCCTTTGCCGCCCATGGCCTCCATCGAAGAAGCCCTGGATCTGGTCGAAGCCGGGCTCGGCATCTTGATTCTGCCTATGTCTGTTGGCCGTCTTCTCAGCCGCAAGACGCTGCGTTCACGGTTGCTCCATGGCGTTGCCGAGACCAGCATCGCGTTGGCGTGGATTGATTCCTTCCAGCCGCTGCCCGCTGAAGATGAGGCAGTCATTCAGGAATTCATTGGCGTGGTCCGCGGGCGCAGTGCCAACAGCTCCCGCCAGCCCTCCGTGCAGGCCAAGCAGGATGCTGCCCCGAAGAAGGGCGCCAAGACTGGAAAAAGTACGACGTCGGGACGCACCCCTGCAGCTAAGGGGAAGTCGGTCGCGGCTAATCTGCGCGGCGGTGGGCGCCCAGGCGGCAAGGCTCGGGCTGCCAAGCGCGGCAGGCGCTAGGCCCCACGCACTCCCAAAGTCCAGCCGCTGGCGCGTCTGCGCTTTGGGTCCCTCAGGCGCGAGGGCCCACCCAGGCAACTCCGGGTATTCTGACATCAAGGAGCACGATCTCGATGACCGAACGTTTTTTTCTGGACAAATCCGACCCCGGCAGCTGGCGGGCACTTAATGGATTAGCCCTCAAAGTGAAGGCGGCAACGGAGGCTTCAAATATCCCCCGGTCGGTTGTGGAACTTCTGAACGTGCGCGTCTCGCAAATCAATGGGTGCTCCTTTTGCCTGGACATGCACAGCCGTTACGCGCTGGATGCCGGAGTGGGCAGCCAAAAGCTTGCCGTTCTGCCTGTCTGGCGGGAAACTGAGCTATTCACCGAACTTGAGCGGGCGGCGCTCGTGATTGGTGAAGCCACCGCACTGATGACAGATGTCCAGGCGCGGCAGGTAGAACTCCAGCAAGTACGCATGACGTTGACCGACGAGCAATACTCTGCGCTGCAATGGGCAGGCATCGCTATCAACGCCTTCAACAGGGTCTCCATCATGAGTCAGCACCCCGTTCGAGCTGAGAAATAGTCCCCAACTCCTCCCACTGATCGCAAGCTCGCAGCGGGTCCCTCGGAGTTGTGGGCCCACACGGCTTAACCCCGCTGGATGCCGGGATTCCTAGAGGTGTTGGCTCTAGACTTGGCCCATGAGCAACCTCGAGACCAAGCCTGATGAAGTGATTTGCGAATTCGAAAAGAACATCGGTGACGCGGAGGTCCTGCCGCCGAGGGCAGTCCCGTTGGGTGGAATCCGGGCGATGGAGGTTCGCAGGACCCTGCCACAGAAACGTCGCAGCTTGATTGGGGCCTGGTGTTTTGTAGATCATTATGGACCCGATCTGGTCCCCACCTCCGGTGGCATGCATGTCCCCCGGCATCCGCACACCGGCCTAGCAACGGTCAGCTGGCTGTTCTCCGGAAAAATAGAGCATCTTGACTCGGCGGGATTCGCCGCCGTCGTAAGACCTGGCGAGGTGAACCTCATGGTTGCCGGCCGCGGCATCTCACACCAGGAATTCTCCACCGCTGACACCTCGATCCTGCATGGTGCACAACTGTGGTTCGCGCTGCCAGATGCAACTCGCCACATGCCGCCAACCTTTACGCATTACGTCCCGGAGCCTGTCCGCGGTGAGGGCACAGAGTTGCGAGTATTTTTGGGCTCGCTGGCGGGTTCAACGTCTCCGGTGGCCACCTACACGCCGCCGCTACTAGGTGCCGAAGCTGTGCTGCGCCCCGGATCGCGGCTGGAACTTGAGCTGGATCCGAGCTTCGAATACGGCATCCTGTTGGACACTGGCGATCTGCGTCTGGATGGTGAGCCAGTACCTGTAGACCACCTTGTATATTTGCCCACAGGGCGTTCAGCCCTGGTCTTGGAGGCTGGCATGAACCCTGTGCGGCTGCTTCTCATTGGCGGGGAACCTCTAGGGGAAAAAATCGTCATGTGGTGGAACTTCATCGGAAGAACCCATGAGGAAATTCTGGCGTATCGTGCGGCATGGCAGGGCGAGATTGGTGCGGAACCGCCTCCGCAGAGAGAAACCGAAGGTGGATACCCTGACGGGACCCCTTACCCGCGCTTTGGACCCTTCCCCGATAATATGCCGGACCCGTTGCCGGCGCCGGGCCTGCCCAACGTCCAGCTGCGCCCACGCGGTTGAGGCACACGCGCTAAAACACCTATTGAGGAGCATTTGTGGATCAGGAATCAAACATTACTGTGCGTCAAAATGCTGACCGTCATCGCTACGAGCTTGTCGACGGCGAGAGGGTCATTGGCAAGGCCCATTGGTTGACATTTGAGCGTGACGCCAGCCAGGAGCGGATTTTTTTCCACACCACTGTCGACGAGGAATATGCAGGTCAGGGGTTGGCTGGAAAGCTAGCTCACTTTGCGCTTGAGGACACCATTGCGGCCGGGTTGAAAGTAGTGCCCGTGTGCCCCTATTTCAAGGTCTATCTACGCAAGCATCCCGAATACAAGGAGCACACGGTGATGGTGGAACAAGCGCATTTGGACGCGGTCACTGCGGCGGTTTGAGGGGACTCATGAGCACCCCGCGGCGCACCAAGTCAGAGCATGAGACTTGCCACCGCCACCCTTAAACACCAAACCGGCCCCCAACAAGTGGGAGCCGGTCTTGCGTGGGGCCCCACAATCCCGAGGGCCCCTGGTTGCAGACGCGCCAGCGGCTGCAACCAGGGAGGGATTGGGGACTAGCGCGAAGCCTCGATCTGCTGCTGCTTCTGCTTGTTCACCACGGACTTGACCTGGTTCAGATCGTTGATGACGTTGTTGAGCTGCTTCTTGGAGGTGGGCCACGTGGTGCCCTTGAAGCGGCTGGCGTCAGGGCCTTCCCAGCGAACGGACTGTGCTTTGCCGTCCAAGGTGCTCATTGCGGAGGTGATCTGGTCGATGGCCTGAGCCAACTTGGAAACCAGTTCTGCCATATCCTGGGGATCGTTACCAATCATTGCCACGATGTACATCCTTTGCTAGTAAATTCTGCGGTCCTGCCGCGGGGTAACACTCTGGCCGGGAATGTCCGGCTGAGCGATTACTAAGAATCTATCCCGCACTGGCCAGCTCCGTCGATGGGGTGCCCTACCCATGTAGCGCTACCCATGTGCCAAGACCTAGTTGTATTTGCTGGCAGCGCCGCGCACTTTCAATCCCGGACTCTAGCCACCACAACGGCACTGGACTAGGCTCGAAATCGCGTGAACCTTCAGCATTTAGATACGGTGCGTGGACCGGCTAAGCAGTCCGTTCCAGTGCCATTGGCAGATAGGGAAATAGCAATGGCCACATACAAAATTGGGTATCTCGTGGGCAGCCTGTCCAGCGGATCCATCAACAGGACCCTCTCCAAGGCCCTGATCCGTTTGGCACCCCCTGAGCTTGAATTCACCGAGATTCCCATTGGGGACCTGCCACTGTACAACTCGGATTTTGACAGTGATTTTCCGCCGGCGGGGCAGGCCCTGAAGCAAGCGATTGCCGCCTCCGACGGCATCCTCTTCATTTCACCCGAGTACAACCGGTCGATTCCTGGCGCCTTGAAGAACGCCATCGACTGGGGATCGCGCCCGTGGGGGACAAACTCCTTTGCCCGCAAGCCCACAGGAATCATTGGAGCATCCCCGGGTGGCATCGGCACCGCAGTCATGCAGTCCTCGATGCGCAGCGTCTTGAGCTTTCTCGATGCACCTCAACTCAACTCGCCCGAAGCGTACATTCGCTTCGACGCGGCGGACTACGGAGATGACGGCGAGGTCAAGAACGCAGACACGGAGGCATTGCTGAGGCACTACATGGACGAATACGGTGCGTTTGTGGCCCGAGTCCTCGACGCCACCGCACCCGGTCATATTGGCGACCAGCACCCGGACTCCAGTAAGTAATCATGGGCTCCTATCCATGAGTGAGGATGAGTGGCTGCCAGCACCTGACCGTGTCATTTCCGCAGAGCAGCACTCCTGAGGGAAACGCCGGTTCCTGCCGCAAGGCAAGAACCGGGGTTTCTGTGTTGGCAGGCAACTCCGGGCGCGGCGTGGACGGGCCGTCATGGCGCATGAATCATTGACAGGCCAAATGCTCCGTGTCATATTGGCGGCAGTGGTCTAGGACCCGCCCCGACCACGGTTAGTCACCCCAAGGGAGTCACGACTGTGAAAGCCGCATTGTGGGAAATTGAGACCTTTGACTATCACACGGCAGGTGAGCCCTTCCGGATTGTGCCGGCGCTGCCCATCATGATCGAGGGCGGCACAGCACGTGAACGCCGCGAATTCGCTATGACGGGGGACGCGAACAAGATTCGCAAACTACTGGTGAACGAACCGCGGGGGCACGCCGATATGTACGGCGGGTTCGTGGTGCCACCCAATGACCCCGGAGCGCACTTCGGTGCGTTGTTCTGGCACCGTGAGGGCTTTTCCACGGTGTGTGGCCACGGAACCATGGCCTTGGGGACGTGGGCGGTGCGCAGCGGCTTGGTCCGTGCCCCGGACGACGGCGAGACTGACGTTGTGATTGATATTCCTTCGGGTCGCGTTACGGCAAGAATCACCATGGCGGAGGGTAAGGTCCGTGAGGTGGCGTTCCACAATGTTCCGTCCTATGTGGTGGCCAGAGACATCGAGGTCAAGACGGCCGACTTTGGACGCCTGCGCGTGGACCTGGCCTGGAGTGGGGCGCTGTACGCGTCATTGCCGGCAGCAGCGGCAGGACTTGAGGTCACGCCGTCGAACTTGGCGAAGGTGATTGCGGCTGGGCATCAGGTAGCCGCGGGGCTCGCCGGGAACCCTGCCACGCAACACCCCCTCAAGGCTGGATTTGAGGGGGTATTTGGGACCATCTTCCACGAGCCGATGACCACCACCGGGCCAGGGTTGAGGCAGCGCAATGTGAGCGTTTTCGCCGACGGCCAGGTAGCCAGATCCCCCAGTGGCTCCGGAACGGCGGCTCGAGTGGCGCTGCTCAGTGACCAGGGAGATTTGGCGGAAGGGGAGATTTTGGAGAACTATTCGATTATTGATTCTCGTTTTGCTGCCCGAGTTGTGGACCGGGCGGGTGGCCCTGAGGGTGGGTTGGTGGTGGAGGTTAGTGGACGCTCCTTCCCGGTCGGGCAGGGGAAATTTACGCTGGACGCCGACGACGAGCTAGGGGTGGGATTTGTATTGCGGTAGCGGTAGCACCCGACCGTCTGGGACGATTGCCAAGTGACTGAATCCATCCGCCCCCATATCGCCAAGCTGCCGCGAATCCCCACAGCGTGGCGTACCTTCAAGCTTGCGGAATTGCTGCAGGTGGGCAGTTCGCCACTGTCGCCGTGGTTTGCCTTCGCCTTTGCCGTTTTCGTCACTGTCTCAGCCTTTGACGATGTGCGTCTGACTGTCCTCACTGGGCCAGGAACGCAGCTTCCGTGGCTATTGATTTCCTGCACCGTCGCCTATTGGGCCGTGTGGATGGCCCTGGCGTTCCGCCCTCAATGGGTTGCCGTGCTGTTCGCTCTTCAGCTGGCCACTATGCTTCCGCAAGCCTTGGTTGCCGGGCCTTTACTGGCGGCCTTCGGGGCTATTGCCGTGGCGGCGTACCGGGTTTCTCTGCGGTCCCTGGCCGTCATGGTGGGCGGTTTCTTGGTATGGCAGATTATCTGGGTGCTCTTCGTTGCGCACCTGGGCATCGTGCAATTGTGGGCCTACATCCCGGTCACGCTGCTATTCACAGCTCCGGGCTTGGCCATCAAATTGCTCCGTGACCGGGCCCTCCAAGTAGCACGCAATCAAAAAGCAGCCGATGAGACTGCCGCTAGAGCTGCCGTGGATCAGCGTGCAGAATTAGCTCGCGAACTTCATGACGTTGTGACGCATGGTTTGACCATGATTGCCGTGCAGGCAAACCTTGGCAAGATCTCCAAGGAGGAGCTAGCCAAGGAACATGCCCTCACCGAGATTGGTTCAATGGCCAGAAACTCTTTGGATGATCTACGCCGGCTGATCGTGGCCATGCGCACGGACGAGCGGTCGTCTGAAGACGCGCCGGCGCAGGACGCCGGATTAAGGCCAAGCGTGGCTTGCATTGATTTGGAACTGAGCTTTGCCGATATCCAAAAGCAGCTAACCGGCTTGGGCTGCCCCACACGCATCACGACCTCAGGAGATCTGGACCAGACGCCCAACGGCATCCGTCCCACGGTCCTGCGGATTCTGCAGGAGAGCGCCACCAATATTGTGAAGCATTCCGGAAAAGGCGCACGCTGCGAAATTTCCATGAATGTGGCTCATGACCACCTTGAGTTAGTCATCCGGAATCGAATGACACCAGGTAACCCACGGCTGCCAGTCTCCGGCACGGGACTGGCAGGACTGCGGGAAAGGGCCTCTCGCCTGGGCGGAACCCTTGAATCAGGGACCGACGGCGGCTGGTGGCGTGTCCACGCCATCTTGCCGTTCAAGGATCGCCAGACACTTCACTAGCACCCAAGTTTCACTAGAACAGTAGAGACAGTCGGAGTGCCGGGGATAACCCTCAGAGATGGAACCCCACCCACATGAACGCAAGATTTGGCCATGTGGCCAATTCTTGCTGTTTTGGTGCCAAAACCATGGTCCAAGAGGACAGTCCCGACGGTTTCACATTGAATGACAAGAGATGCCTGCGTAGCGTGAATTGTGTCGGGGGACATCGGACCTCGCACCATGTGAGGACCGGAGTTGCAAACGTCCAGTCCTACCGATCTTGGAGATCATCATGAATGCAAACTATGCGGTAGCCCGCAACGCGGCAGTAAACGGCAAGACCAAGCCCTCAGGCATCTGGCCCTCAGGTTCCTTCCCTGACGTCTCCCGCTGACCTGGGGAATGGCACAATTCTCCCCATTGCCACAGCTACGTAGACTGTCATCATGAGTGTGATGACTGAAGCTGGCGGGACTATTGAGATAGTCATTGTTGACGATGAGAAATTCGTGCGCGGAGCGCTACGGACTTATCTGTCCCAAACCAAGGATCTCGCAGTTGTCGGCGAGGGTGAGAACGGCGAAGATGCCATCCGCCTCGCCCAGGAGTGCAGACCTGACGTATTGCTTATTGACCTCCAGATGCCTGTCATGGATGGAGTGACCGCTATTCGCCATATCGTGGCGCAGAATCCGGAGATTGGCATATTGGTGGTCACCGGCCACATCTCTGACGTTCACCTGAGGGCCGCACTCTTGGCAGGTGCCGGGGGATACGTGGTCAAGGATGCCGAGCCTGAACGAATCGTAGCCGCCGTCAGAGACGTATACGCGGGCGATTGCCCCATCGATCCGGCCGTTGCGCATCTGCTGATCGAGGATCTTCGCGGCAGCCGGCCAGCTACACGGGCGGAGACGTCAATTGAACTGACAGGCCGCGAAGAAGAAGTCCTGAAATTGTTGTGCGACGGGCGCAGCAACAGCGAGATCGCTGCCGAACTCTACCTTTCCGAATCCACCGTGAAGTACCACCTGGTGCGGTTGGGGAGGAAGTTCTCCACCCGGGATCGCCTCCAGTTGGTCGTCACGGCGCTGCGCTCAGGACTGGTCGCTTAGTCAGCTCCGCGTCCCTTTTGCTTTCCTCCCTTAGGCGTAAATGCGGTGTTATCGGGAACATGTACTGAAAGACTATCCAAAAGGACAGGGGCAAATGGTCCTTTCGGAGTATCGGCGGCGGGCCCTTGGACCTAAGCTGAGATCACCGTGGCCATACGCGGACAAATCCCGCTATTGAAAGGCATATCCATGAAAAAACCATTTGCTTCCGCAGGTATTGCAGCAGTCATTGCCGCCGGACTCATCTTGGCTCCGGGGCTTTCGCCGGCTCAGGCCAGCACCTCTGAAGCCCCCGAGGCCAGCATTTCGGCAGCCCCCGTGGCCGCACCCACAGCAATGGGCAGAGCTATATCGGGCAGCGTGGCCACCACATACGGAATTATGTTTATCCCCTGCAACATCTTTGGCCTGCGCCTCTGCTAAGAAGCTAGTCCCACCAAGAACTATTGCTAGAAGTTACCGAACCTAGGAGTCAAGCGCGCAGGCGATTGTCCATAGGGGGAGGAGCGGGACTAAAAACCCTGCGCTTTGCGATAGCGCTGCATCTGCTGATGACGGCGGATCAGGCTATCGCGGCGCGGGGTTTGTTCTGTCCCGGGCTCTTCTGCCGTGAGATCAATATGGCTTTCACCAAATTGCCACAGCAACAGATCATCCAGCAGCCTGTCAGGGCCGGGGGAATACCTGTGTTCCAAGGCCTTGCGGACGTTTGAGATGATCTCCGGCTGCAATAGCGCGGCCAGATCTACTGTCTGGCCGAGTCCATGTGCCGCCACCAACTCTGCAGCCCACCCCCAGTCGTCGTCAGCCTTGCGGTCCACGTGCGGCAGCAGTGTCTGCCACACGGCTTTGATCCGGTTGGGGGTTAGGGAAACGTTCCCCTCGCCGTCGGTGTCCCAATAGCTGGTGACGGTCTCATATCTGTCGTGTAGCTCGGAAAATGCTGACTCCACCGTCTCGAGCATGGCAGCTGTGGCGGTGAACTGTCGGTCAAAGTAGGGGCTCCAAGCGCGCGGGTCCTGAGACTTGAAGCGGATGTCATGCTCAATCTCGCTCCAGGCGTGGGCGAAAATGGTGCGGATCTGGCACTCAAAGAAGTAGCTGCCGTTCGGCTTGGTGTCCGGATCCAGCAACGCCTGGTAGTTGCGGACCGCCTCGTTCTGGATGGTGCGCAGGATCAAGTGCCGGCTGGAATACCCGTAGGTGCCTGACTCAATGGAGCCAATGTCCTTTTCGGTGTCGCCACGGCAGTCAAAGATGCTGCGCTGGCGCTTGATCAGGTTTGCCGCCTGCGCGTTCTCGCCCGGCAGGGTGGTAATGACACGCACGCCAACCATGTCGGTGAGGTTCTTCAACGGCTCGGGGAACTGCAAAGCCGGGGTGGCGTCAGGTTCCGGCACCATCCGCGAGGCTTTCTCGCGGAATGACTCCACGCTCTTGGTGCGGCTCGTGACAAAGAGTGGCTTGTCATCCGCTTCCGAGAGGACATCGCGAATGAGCGATTCCATTTCAGCGGTCATCTTTATCAGTTCGGGCCGAGTCCGTTCGAAGTCAGCCACAGAGGCGCTGACGGCCGGGCGCAGGGATTCATCAAGTCGTTCCCAATTACTGCTCATGAAAAGAGCTTAAGCGTCAGGGTAGGGCGCAGGCGAAACGCAATGCCGCGTGTGACGGAAATTCACAAGATTCATCCCAAAGGCCAGAAGTTTGGAACCGCTTGAGCTGTCTTTATAACGTGTCCCGCAGAGCGGGCGGTTTTCCCGTGCTGGCACGGACCAGCAATTCGGGGGCCAGCGAGAATGGCGGTGCGGGTTCTTTTGAGTCCTGCAGCGTATGCAGCAGTCGATGTACGGCCAGCTTGCCGGTCATCTTGAAGGGCTGCGCCACAGTGGTAAGCGACGGTGAGCTGAACTCCGCTAGGGCAATGTTGTCCACGCTGACAATGGAAATGTCTTCCGGGATGCGTTTTCCGCTCTCATGAAGGGCCCTGATGACACCGAAGGCCATCTCGTCGCTGGAGACGAACAGTGCCGTCAATTCGGGGATGCGGGCTGCTAGGAGGCCGTTCTTGTACCCGGACTGCGGGGTCCAGTCGCCTTGTAGCTCGGGAGGTACAGACCGCCCGGCCCGCTCTAGCGTGCGTCGCCATCCTTCGCTGCGATCGATAGCCTCAATCCAGTCATGTGGGCCGGATAAATGCCACACAGTCTCATGACCTAGGTCCAACAGGTGCGTTGTGGCGAGTTCGGCTACCAGAGCCTGATCAATGACCAGCAGTTCGCTGGATTCTGCGCGTGAACCGTCCAAGGTGACGATGGGCGTGGTGTTGCCGATCCTGGCCACCACTGGACTGGAGTTGATCATGGGCACAGCCAAGATAATGCCGTCTGCTCCGCGGTCTACCAAGCCCTGCACGGCAGCATCAATGGTGGCATCGTCCATGGACGAGATGGAGGAGGTAATGACTGAATGATCCAGTGCCGCGGATTCAGATTCAATACTGTTTACCACTATGGAACGGGCATAAGAATCGGTATTGAACATGACCAGACCAATAATTTGGGTACGTCCGGTGGAGAGGCTGCGCGCCGCATAATTGCGGTGGTAGCCGAGCTGTTCAATGGCAGATTTTACGGTTTCTCGGGTGGTGGGCTTGACGCTGGGGTGTCCATTGAGCACACGCGAGACGGTCTGAGGTGAGACTCCTGCCAGCTGCGCCACGTCGCGGATTCCGGGAGGCCTTGACTCGGGAATGCTCATTGAAATCTGCCCATCCGAGTCAGTCGATACGAAAAGTTGAATAACGCTTCAGAGCATATCCCGAACCGTAGCAACGTTTTCCTTGCGCCGCGCGACACTCACCCAAGGCCTTAATGGAGAGCGGCGAAGCGCCGGAGCATCGTAGGGTTGTGTCATGTTGACTGTTATTGGCGAAGCCTTGATAGATGAAGTTGTCCAAGCTGGCAGAGCGGCCGTACCTCATGTGGGTGGAAGCCCCATGAACGTTGCCGTGGGCCTGGCTAGGCTCGGTCACCCCGTACAGTTCCTGGGACGCATGGGCCAGGACGCCTATGGCGACATGGTGGCCGGGCATCTCAAAGCCAACGATGTCCTGGTGCCCTTGGCCCCGGACGCGCTGCCCACCTCCGTTGCCCGTGCAGTACTGGACTCCGACGGCGCCGCCAGCTACGAATTTGCTTTGGACTGGACCCTGCCCGCGCTGGCCGCTGGACAGGGCATGACCGCTGCCGGGATAACAAGCGGCGACGCCGCCGAAAGTGCCAGTCAGTTCATGCTCAACGGGACAACCTTGCTCCACACTGGATCGATTGCCACGATGCTGGCTCCCGGCGAGGCGCATGTGTTCGATGCCGTGGTGACGGCACATCCGCACGCCACCATCTCCTATGACCCCAACTGCCGGCCCAGCATCATTGGCGATGTAGCCCACGCCCGTGAGCAGGCGGAGAAGTTCGTCCGGTTGGCTGACGTCATCAAGGCTTCCGATGAGGACCTGGAGTGGCTCTATCCGGGCACTGATCCCAAGGAATCGGCCCGCAGGTGGCTGGCCTTGGGCGGCACGGAAGGCCCCGCCGTCGTGGTTGTGACACAGGGGGCCGGAGGTCCGTGGGCGGTGTGTGCAGCCGGTGAAGCGGAATGTCAGGTTCCCTCAGTAGACGTCGTGGACACTGTGGGGGCTGGGGATTCTTTCATGGCGGCGCTGCTGTCCAGCCTCGTGGACCGGGAATTGGATGGCGCCCACCGCCGCGCGGAGCTGCGGAGCATCAACGTCCAAGCCCTGACGGAGGTCATCGAGTATGCCGCCCGAGCTGCCGCAATCACCGTCTCCCGCGCCGGGGCCAACCCGCCGAACCGTGCAGAACTGGCGAAATAACTGGGCAACATTGATGACTGTTGGTGTCAGCGCGGTCATGGGTAGCTGCGGAGGCAGCGCGGAAGGCCAGCTTTGGGGCAAGGTGGTTTAACCTTGGGTATGCGTTTAATTGCCAGCGACATTGACGGAACCATTCTGGGCCACGACGGAAAGATCAGCGACCGCACGGTAGAAGCGTTCGCCGCGGCGGCCGAGGCGGGCGTTGAGATTGTGTTCGTCACGGGACGCCCGCCGCGGTGGCTTGAACCCATCCGGGAGCAGATTGGCCACTCTGGCATGGTGATCTGCTCCAATGGGGCCGTCAGCTACGATCTCGCCGCCGAGAAGGTCACCGAATCGCACGTCCTGGACTGGGAAACAGTGATGGCAGTGCGCGGCATCATCACAGCGCTGACTCCCGAGCCATACTTTGCGCTGGAATCCCTTCTGGGCTTTCACGTGGAGGAGGGATTTCTCAGCGCCCGCACCGCTGCCAGCGGGACGTATTATCCGAGTCCTTTGGCGCCGGAGATGGCCAAAGGTGGGATCGTGAAGATGCTCTCTGTGGTCCATAGCGGCACGGCGGATGAATTCCTGAACCTGGTCTCGCCGTCGCTGAGCTCCCTGATCGCGGTCACCCATTCCGCGCCCGATCTGGCGATGTTGGAGATGGGTCCGCTCGGTGTCAACAAGGCCGTGACACTGGCCAAGTACGCCGCCTCTAAGGGGATCGATGCGGCGGATGTGGTGGCCTTCGGTGATATGCCCAATGACATTGAAATGCTGGCTTGGGCCGGTGCCGGCTACGCCATGGCCAGCGGTCACCCGGATGCGCTCGCAGCCGCGGCACTGCGGGCGCCACGATTCGAGTCCGACGGCGTAGCCCAAGTCATTGAGTCCCGGCTGGCCGCGCTGCGCCTGAGTTAAGTAACGCCTGCGCTGGGCAGTGCCTGAATCAAGCAGTGCCTGAGTTAAGTAACGCCTGAATCAAGTAACCACTAAGGATCCTAGAGAGCATGAGCAACATCAAAACTCCGAAAGCGTTCCTGGCACCCACCCGGCCGCTAGCCATTGCCCACAGAGGCTACTCCACGCAGGGCCTAGAAAACTCCGTGACAGCCTTCCGCGCGGCCACGGAGTTGGGCTACCAGTACGTGGAAACAGACATCAACACCACGGCTGACGGAGTGGCCATGGTGTTCCATGATGCAACTCTGGACCGCACCACCGACAGGCAGGGCGTCATTGCCGAACTGCCATATTCCGAAGTGCGCAAGGCTCGGATTGCCGGCCGGGAGGCCATTGCAACGCTGGAGGAATTCGTGGTGGCCCTGCCCGAGGTTCGCTTCAATGTTGATGTCAAGGACGCCGGATCCATAGCTCCCTTGATTGCTGCCATTGAGAAGCATGGGCTGCACGATCGGATCTGCGTGGCCTCATTTTCCGACAAGCGGCGCCGTGCGGTGTTGGCCGGACTGAGCCAACCCGTGGCCAGTTCCCCGGGAAAAATGCTGTTGGTGGAATATTTCCTCCTGTCACCTTGGCTCCCGGCAGCCCTGCTTCGTCGCTTGATGCGAGACGTTGATGTCCTCCAAATCCCCACGCACTACAAGGGCCAGGAGATTGTTACGGCGGCCTCGGTCCGCCGGGCGCACTCTCTGGGACTGGATGTCCATATCTGGACCATTGACGATCCTGCCGAGATGAACAGGCTTTTTGACCTCGGCGTGGACGGGATCATGACTGACAGGGCGGACTTGTTGGCGCACGTCATGCGCCAGCGAGGCTACTGGGAGTAATGCCGCGGGCCATGTTGGTGGCGGATGGCAGGATGGACACATGCGAATTCTCATTGCCCCGGACAAGTTCAAGGGGACCCTCACGGGACCTGAAGCAGCAGCAGCCATGGCCGAGGGTGCCCTGCGGGTCTACCCGGACGCCGTAGTGACGGCCCTTCCCATCGCCGACGGCGGAGAAGGCACCGTGGAGGTGGCCGTCGCCGCCGGGTTTTCAGAGCGATTGAATGCCGTAGTAGGACCCATCCTCAAGCCCGTAGGCGCCGTTTGGGGCTTTGACGAGGACAGCAAAGTGGCTGTCATTGAAACCGCTCAGGCCAGCGGGTACCTGCTCAGCGAACCCACAGTCGAAAACTCGCTACGCGCCCATTCTTACGGCTCTGGACAGTTGATTGCCGCAGCCCTGGATGCCGGCGCCACCGAAATCATCATTGGTTTGGGCGGCTCAGCTATGACCGACGCTGGAACAGGTGCCTTGCGGGCCCTGGGACTGAAGTTGCTGGATGTTCACGGGAACCTGGTGCCCCTGGGCGGTGGATCCTTGATAGACGTGGTTGCGGTGGATGCCACAGGCCTTGACCCACGGCTGGCGGCCGTCAAGGTGCGGATGGCCGTGGACGTTGACAACCCGCTGTACGGTGCCGATGGTGCCGCTTACGTATTCGCCCCACAAAAGGGTGCCGATGCAGACGCCGTGGAACTTCTGGATGCAGGGCTGCGCAATGTGGCTTCAGTGGTCCGGGAGGCCACGGGGATTGACATGGACGTGCCCGGTTCCGGTGCCGCTGGTGGATTCCCCTCCATGTTCGTGGCATACGCGAACGCCTCTGTAGAACGCGGTTTTGACTTGGTTGCCTCACTGATCAATCTGGACAACGCCTTGACGCAGACCGATCTGGTCATCACCGGAGAGGGCTCGTTGGATGCCCAATCGCTGTCCGGCAAGGGGCCTCTTGGAGTTGCCGACGCTGCCCACGCCAGGGGGATTCCGGTGGTGGTGGTTGCCGGGCGGATCACCGTGACGCCGCAGGAGCTGGCTAAACATGGGGTGGTTGCCGCCGTGAGTGCCACCGATGTTGCCGGTTCCCCGGAAGCGGCGTTGGCGGACGCTGCGCGTTACACCACGCGAGCCACCTCTGAGGCGCTCAACGGGATTTAAAGCCTGAATTTAAAGGAACATGCGCCAAACTCGTGGTGAGTTTGGCGCATTGACGCCTCTGCGCTGAACCCAATCTGGGTTCAGCGCATACTGCTCACTCAGAGGAGGAGTAGACGCTCCTCGGTGGGTTTTTACTTCGTAGTGATTGGCAGGACGGGCGATTCGGGTTCCGGCTCCAGCGGGTCGGTGGCGGTTCCGCGCCACTTTGCCAGGGCGCTCATGCCGTGGAAGATGATCAAAGCTGACGCCGTGCCCAGGGCGATGCCGGCGAACTGCAAGTTTCCGATGCCCCACGTGAAGTCGGCGATTCCTACAATCAGTGCCACGGCGGCTGTTGTCAGGTTGATGTTGTTGGAGAAGTCCACCTTGTTCTGCACCCAGATGCGCACACCCAGGATGCCGATCATGCCGTACAGCAACGTTGCCGCGCCGCCCAGCACGCCCACCGGGACCGTCGCGATCAGTTCGCCAAACTTCGGAGAGAAGCTCAGGATTAGGGCGGCAAGTCCGGCAACGTAGTAGGCGGCGGTGGAGTAAACCTTGGTCGCGGCCATGACACCAATGTTTTCCGCGTAGGTGGTGGTTCCGGAACCGCCGCCGAAACCTGCCAAGGTGGTGGCCACGCCGTCGGCAATCAAGGCCCGTCCCGCGTACGGGTCAAGGTTTTCACCCGTCATGAGGGCAACGGATTTCACGTGGCCAATGTTCTCGGCAACCAGGACCAGGACCACGGGAATGAACAGGCCAAGAATGGCGAAGTGGAACGTGGGGGTCTGGAAATGTGGCAGACCGATCAGGCCGGCGTCGTTGATCTTGGAGAAGTCCACTTCACCGCGCATGACGGCGACCAGGTAGCCCACCACCACGCCAATCAAAATGGCCAAGCGGCCCAAGATGCCTCGGAACAGGACGCTCACCAAGATGATGACGCCCAGGGTGATGACGGCCGTAATCGGGGCGAGCTTGAAGTTGTTCCATGCGGAGGGTGCCAGGTTCAGGCCGATCAGCGCCACAATGGTGCCGGTGACAGGCGCTGGCATGAGCCGGTTGATCCATGCGGAGCCGAACTTCTGCACAATCAGGCCGAGAAGTGCCAACGTGACACCAGCAATGACCACGCCGCCGAGGGCCCCGGCCACACCAAATTCCTGTTGTGAGGCCATGATCGGGGCGATAAACGCAAAGCTGGATCCCAAGTAGCTGGGGACGCGGCCGCGGGTCAGGATCAAGAAGAAGATGGTGCCAATGCCGGAAAAGAACAAGGTAGTGGCCGGGGGCATCCCGGTCAGTAGTGGGACCAGGAACGTTGCGCCGAACATGGCCACCACGTGCTGGAATCCGATGCCAATGGTCAGCGGCCAGCTCAGCCGCTCATTGGGAGTGACAACCTGTCCCGGGGCGATGGTTTTGCCATCTCCATGAACGCTCCATTTAGTGCCCAGCAAATTCATCCGCTTATCTCCCGTTCCAGGCCGCGCCTGTGCCCGGTCCGCAGATAAGAATATCGGACGCGGGGCTACTTACGGGTGCGGCAGGTGTCCCTCATTGGCTAGAAGTACGACGCCGAGGAGATCGTTGAGTGCGTGCGCCAGGTCCGGATGGGCTAGCTCATACCGGGAACGGCGCCCTTCTGCAATGGCTACGGCCAGTCCGCAGTCGCGCAGACAGGAGAGGTGGTTGGACATGTTCTGACGAGTTACGCCCAATTGAGCCGCCAATTCCGCTGGATACTGCGGTGCCTTGGCTAGATTCATTAGAATCTCGGCCCGGGTGGGGTCGGAGAGTGCATACCCAAAACGGGCTAGCACTGCTGCGTTGCTAATGGGCTTCATTCTCAATATGATACAGCAGTTGTTGAATTCAGCGTTCGCTGTACTATTGACATATGACTGGTCACAATCATTCCCACTCCCATACGGGCGCCCCCGGCGAAAGCCATCACGGACGCATTGCCGTCGCCTTGGGGATCACCCTGGTGGTCTTTATTGTCCAAGTCATTGGCTCAATTCTCACCGGTTCACTGGCACTGCTCTTTGATTCCGCCCACGTGCTCACCGACGCCGGTGGCTTGGCCATGGCACTGCTGGCTGCCCGGCTCATGGTGCGCCCGGCCAACAGTAAACGCACTTGGGGCTTTGCTCGGGCAGAGGTATTGGCGGCTACGGCACAAGCCGCGGTGCTTCTCGCCGTCGGACTGGTGGTGTTGGTGGAGGGTGTTCAGCGGCTCTTCCATCCCACCGAAATCGCCTCCCAAGAAATGATTGTGTTCGGCGCGATCGGCCTGCTGGGCAACATCGCGTCCATGTTTGTACTCATGGGCGGGCGCAACAAGAACTTCAACATGCGCGCTGCATTCCTCGAGGTCGTGAATGACGCGCTGGGCTCGGTGGCCGTGATCGTCGCCGCGATCATCATTTCCACCACCGGATGGATGCAAGCCGACGCCCTCGTAGCCATGCTGATCGGCGCCCTGATCCTGCCCCGCACCGTGAAGCTGCTGCTCGAGACCATTCACGTGCTGTTGGAGTCCACGCCGTCGGGTCTGGATCTGGACGAGGTCCGCAAGCACATTATGGAACTGGAGCATGTGCGTGGGGTTCACGATCTCCACGCCAGCCAGATCGCGACAGGACTGCCTATTCTTTCGGCGCATGTGGTGGTTGACGAAGGCTGCTTTCACGACGGCCACGCCGCGAAAATGCTCGATGCCCTCCAACACTGCGTGGCCGGGCATTTCGACGTCAGCGTTGAACACTCCACGTTCCAGCTGGAGCCCGTGGGCCATGCCGAGCACGAACACGGCGCCCACCACTAACCGCAGACTCCAGCGCTTGGTGACCACTCGAGTCAGGTGGCGGAGCCGGCATTTTTTGTAGGCGACGTAAAGGAGACGCCAAAGGCCGCCAGCGGCCGACGCGTCGGATAGCCGCCGGAAAAACGCCGGGCCGCCACCGGTGGCGGCCCGGGACTGCGGCGTTAGGAGATGACGCCGTCCACGAGCGCCTTCGCCTCGGCCTGGACCTGGGCTAAGTGCTCCGGACCCTTGAAGGACTCTGCATAGATCTTGTAGACATCCTCGGTGCCTGATGGGCGGGCCGCGAACCAGGCGTTCTCGGTGGTGACCTTCAGGCCGCCAATGGCTGCTCCATTACCGGGAGCCTCGGTCAGCTTGGCCGTGATGGTCTCGCCTGCCAAGGTGGTGGCGGAAACGTCTGCGGCGGAGAGTTTGCCCAGCGCCGCCTTCTGCTCCCGGGTGGCGGCCGCATCGATGCGCGCGTACGACGGCGCCCCAAAGCGATCTGTCAGCTCGCCATAGTGCACCGAGGGTGATTTGCCGGTAACGGCAGTGATTTCCGAGGCGAGCAGGGCCAGCAGGATGCCGTCTTTGTCGGTGGTCCATACGGAGCCGTCCTTCTTGACGAAGGAGGCGCCAGCTGATTCCTCGCCACCAAAGACGCCCTCGCCGGAGAGTAGACCGGGCACAAACCACTTGAAGCCCACGGGTACTTCCACCAGCTGGCGGCCAAGATCCGCAGCCACGCGGTCAATGATGGAAGAGGAGACCAGCGTCTTGCCCACGCCGGCGGTGGCGGGCCACAGGGTGCGGTGCGTGTACAGGTACTGGATGGCCACCGCCAGGTAGTGGTTCGGGTTCATCAGCCCCGCGTCCGGGGTGACGATGCCATGCCGGTCGGCGTCGGCGTCGTTCCCGGTAGCAATGTCAAAAGGCGCTCCGGCTTTCAGCTTGTTGATGAGGGACGCCATGGCGGACGGCGAGGAGCAATCCATGCGGATCTTCTCATCCCAGTCCAGGGTCATGAAGGCCCACTGTGGATCCACGGTGGGGTTGACCACCGTCAGGTCCAGATGGTGGCGCTCGCCAATTTCGCCCCAGTAGTCAACGGAAGCCCCGCCCATGGGGTCCGCACCAATGCGCACCCCGGCCGCGCGGATCGCATCCAGATCCAGGACGGAGGGCAGGTCATCGACGTAGCCGGAGAGGAAATCGAACTTGCCGGTGGTGGAGGCTGCCGCAGCATCCTGAAGCGGTACCCGGCGCACGCCGCGCAGCCCGTCCTCGAGGAGTTCGTTGGCGCGGTTAGCGATCCAGCCTGTGGCGTCGGAATCAGCGGGGCCACCGTGCGGGGGGTTGTACTTGAAGCCGCCGTCGCCGGGTGGATTGTGGGACGGGGTGACCACAATCCCATCAGCCAAACCGTCCGTGCGGTTCTTGTTGTAGCTGAGAATGGCATGCGAAACGGCAGGAGTGGGGGTGTAGCCGTGGCGGGCGTCGATCAACACCTGCACACCGTTGCCGGCGAGCACCTCAAGGGCCGTGTTCTGGGCCGGTTCGCTCAGTGCATGCGTGTCCTTGCCCATGAACAAGGGCCCGGTGATGCCTTGACCATTGCGGTACTCAATAATGGCCTGCGTAATGGCGGCGATGTGGCCCTCATTGAAGGACGACTTCAACGAGGATCCACGGTGTCCGGACGTGCCAAAAGCCACGCGTTGGGCTGGATCACTAAGATCCGGTTTCAGATCGTAATAGGCGTCCAGGAGGGCGGAGAGGTCAACAAGGTCTTGGGGAAGGGCAACAGTGCCCGCGCGGCTAGCCATAATCACAGCATGACAGAGACCGCACGCGAATGGCACGTGTTGCCCAAAGTATGAACTCATGCCGGGCGGGCCCCACCCCTTCCGGAGCGTCACTGCTGGACTACCATGGATGACAACGACAGCCTTTAATTTGTGCCTACGCGGGCACAGCACCCGTAGGAGTCATGCATGTCTAATCAGCCGGACAAACCGCAGCCATATGTGCCGCCAGGCTATAACTCACCGCCGGTTCCGCCCTACGTGGAGCCCGTAGCGCCTGCTGCCGCACCTGCGCAGGAACAATACAGCCAACCGCAATACACGCAGGAGCCGTACGCTCAACCTGTTCAGCAGGAACAGTACGGCCAGCCGCAGTATGCACAGCCGCAGTACCAACAACCGCCGCAGTTCACCGCTCCCACCTACTATCAGGGTGGCCCCGGGTATCCCGCAGAAATGGGCCCTAAGGGTCTGAGTATGGCCAGCATGGTTGTCGGCATAGTCTCGCTGGTCCTGCTTGGATTCTTCATTATCCCGCAAATTGTAGGCATCATCTTGGGGCACATGGGCCTCAAACGGGAAAATCCGCAAGGCCGTGGTTTCGCCATTGCGGGCCTGGTGATGAACTACTTGGCCTTGGTTATTTACGGCACGATCGTGGGAATCTGGATTGCCTTGCTGTTGACGCTGGGAACGTCCTCGTCCTACTCTTCTTAGTCTTAACTCTGACTGGTCGCTAGCAACGGGCCACCGGTCACAAACGACAGCGGCACCTTTCCTTTTCGAATGAACGAAAAGGAAAGGTGCCGCCGTCGAACATTAAGCCTGGACTACATGATTCCGGCCATCAGCTTCTTGATGGGCTTGCGGCCCACGAACAAGACCACACCGAAGGCAATGGACACCAGGCCCACGGCCATGAAGTAGGGGGTCTCATTGGTGGGGTCGTACCAACCGGCCAAAACGCCAGACATGGCCGTTCCGAGGGAGACCGACAGGAAGAACAGGGCCACCATCTGTGTCTGGAATGCGGCCGGGGCCAGCTTGGTTGCCAGGGACAGTCCCACGGGGGAAAGCATGAGCTCAGCAACTGTGAAGAGCAGCAGAATGAAGACGATTGCCAGCATGGGGACCGCCGCCATACCCGCGAACGGGATGAAGCAGAGGTAGGCCGCGCCCATGACAATCAGTGCCACGGAGAACTTTGCGGGTGTGCCGGGCTGACGTGCGCCCCACTTGGTCCAGAGCGCGGCAAACACGCCGGCCAAGACAATGATGAACACCGGGTTGATCGAGGTGACCCAGCTGGCGGGAACTTCCCAGCCCAGGATGCTGCGGTCCAGGCGCTTATCGGAGTACAGGGCGATCACGGTGAACTGCTGCTGGAACAGTGACCAGAAAACGGCGCTAGCCAAGAACAGCGGAATGAACGAGTAAACGCGGCTGCGATCCTCGCCTTTCACGCTCTTGTTGGTCAGGATCACGGCGAAGTAGGCGACCGAGGCGACGATGACGACGGCGACAATGACCCAGATGAGGTTCTCGGCCGTAATGAGCTTCAGCGCAACTGCCACAACAATAATGACGATGCCGGCAATGGCCAGTGCGCCGAACTTGCCGTACTGCGCCCGGGGGAGCGGGTTCGGGACGTTGTGGGCGGATGCCGGAAGGTTCTTGCGCGTCAAGCCGTACTGCAGAAGACCGAAGGCCATACCAACAGCGGCGGCGGCGAAACCGATGTGGAAGCCCCACGAAACCTGCAGCCAACCGGTCACCAGCGGACCGATGAGCCCACCGATGTTGATGCCCATGTAGAAGATCGAGAAACCTGCGTCGCGGCGGGTGTCGTTCTTGGCGTATAGCGTTCCCACCAAGGCGGTGGCGTTAGCCTTCAAACCGCCGGAGCCGATGCCGATCATGATCAGGCCAATGGTCAGGCCAACGGCACCGGGGAGCAGAGCCAGCGACAAGTGGCCGGCCATGATCAGGATGGCGCTGAAGAACAGCACCCGTTCCGAACCCATGAGGCGGTCTGCCACCCAGGCGCCCAGAATAGTGGAAAGGTAAACGCCACCACCGTAGGCACCAACAATAGCGAGGGCAGTTCCTTGGTCAATGCCCAGGCCACCCTGCGTGACGGAGTAGTACATGTAGTACGCAAGGATTCCCTGCATGCCATAGAAGGAGAACCTTTCCCACAGCTCGACGCTGAAGAGGTTCAGCAGCATCTTTGGCTGACCGAAAAAGGCGGTGTCGGGATGTTTTTGGGGAGCCGTTGCCGGATCGGCGGGGCTTTTTTGTGAACTCACGTGAACAATTTTTGCACTAATGTCATGGATCGTCACATCTGGATGCCTGAATCTTCAATCGCGTATAAGCCCTGGAGACGCCAGATCCTTGTCCAGACCCGGAGTTCGCTTCGCTCACCCGGGCCCCTTTCGGAGCTAGCGCCTTGCTCCCTCCCGGAGTTCGCTTCGCTCAGCCCGGGCCCCTCGGGAGCTAGGCTTAGATCATAATTTTGCCTTTACTTGCAGGGAGAGAACAGATGTCTGACATCATGAACGTCACGGTAACCGACTTGGGCGAGGATGCCGCGATCCTGGACGTGCGCGAAGACTATGAATGGGAGGCCGGACATGTGGAAGGTGCGCTGCACATTCCACTGGAGCAGCTACCAGCTCGCCTCGAAGAACTCGACCCTGACGTAGACATCAACGTCATCTGCCGCACCGGTGGCCGTTCATTCCGGGCCACCACCTGGCTGAACCAAAACGGCTACAGCGCTTTCAACGTGGTCGGCGGCATGGGAGCCTGGTTCGAAGCCGACAAGCCCATGGTCGCTGCGAACGGCGAAACGCCCCGCGTTCTCTAAATTCCCTTCCACCAACCAGATTCCACCACCAACGAGAGCGGCTCTCCATGACATCTGTGCCCTTTGACACCACCTTGCCCCTGACATTCCTTGGGCCGGAGGGGACCTTTACCGAAACTGCCTTGCTGCAGGTTCCGGGCGCAAGTGACATGGTGCGAGTTCCGTCTGGCAACGCCGCCGCCGCCTTGACTATGGTGCGCAAGGGTCAGGCCTTCGCCGCCATGCTGCCCATTGAGAACTCCATTGAAGGTGGCGTGCCGGCCACGCTGGACGCCATCTCCAAGGGGATGGAACTGCGTATCTTGCATGAAGTTGTGGTGCCCGTCAGTTTCGTCTTGGTGGCGCCGGCCGGTGTGACGCTCGAGGACGTGAAAGGTGTAGGTACCCATCCGCACGCTTGGGCGCAGACGCGCGACTGGTTTAACGAGAACCTCCCGGCCGCCACCCATGTCCCGGCAAATTCGACGGCGGCTGCCGCACACTCGCTCATGGCTGGCACCGACGCTTTCCAAGCCGCAGTTTGCGCACCGCTGGTGGCTGCGCAAACCGGCCTGAACATTCTGGCCGCAGCCATCGAAGACAACCTGGGGGCTGTCACACGCTTTGTTTTGGTCGGTCAGCCCGGTTCAATGCCCGCACCCACCGGTGCCGACAAAACAACTCTGTCCATCCCGCTGCCCAAGGATCGTCCCGGTGCCTTGATGGCCCTGCTGGAGCAGTTCGCTAGCCGTGGCGTGAACCTGAGCCGCATCGAGTCCAGGCCAACCGGGCAGTTCCTGGGCCATTACACGTTCAGCGTTGACGTTGACGGACACATCCACGACGCTCGTGTGGCTGATGCTTTGCGCGGCCTGCACCGAGTCAGCCCCGGCATCCGCTTCCTAGGTTCCTACCCGAGGGCGGATCAGCAGTCGCCGAAGATTCGGTCCTACAACGCGGATGCCGCCTTTGCTGATGCGGCAAGTTGGGTAGATTCCCTCGGCTAGAAGGGACGAGTACTTTCGCGCAAGCACGGGCAAGCCTATGCTTGGCCTATCTCAACAAGATTACTTACCGGAGACGGTAACGAAGTTGCTCCCAGCAGGGAAGAGGCGAGTCAATTATGGATCCGCATGCAGGCACGGACAGCGGCCAGGACGGCACCATTGTGAACCCGGGTCGTAAGACCGGACCGGACACATCAGTCGGTGACGAGGGCGACGACGCTAACGAATTGCGCTTTAACGAAGAGGAACGCCTCATCCGGGAACAGTCGCAACGCCCAGAAACTGACTGAAGCCAATGTGGTCAAACCCAAACTGGGTTGAGTTTAAGCTGGCTGCCCTTCAGGCTGCTTAGGACGGGTTGTTGGGTGCGGCTACCCGCACCAGCACCGCCTTAGGCTCCACGCTGACCTTCACACAGGTCGCCGGGCCGGAGGGGTCCCCATCAATCTGGGTTTCTACGGGCATAACCGTACGAATAGTCAGATTCTTGGACCGGTAAAAATCAATGACCGGCAGGTGGTTCTTGTGCTGGAACACCACTTTGCCGGCCATCGCGATCCACCCCAGGGCGCTCCGGGGACTTATCACCACAACGTCTAGGACGCCGTCGTCAATGAGCGCGCCGGGCACAAAGTCAATGCCGCCGGGAAGTAGACCACAGTTGGCGAATAGCACGGAGCGGACCTTGCGTTGCTGGGCCGGTTCGTTATCGAGGGTGATGCTGACCTTCTTGCGCCGCCCCGCCATATGACGCAGCCCGGCCTCACTGTAGGCCAGCCAGCCCACATGCTCCTTGAGCTTGGAATTAGTGTCGTTCATGACGTCCGCATCCATGCCCAGACCCGCAATAACCATGAAGGAATGCTTTGACGCGGCGCCCGTCACGGCGTCCTCAAGTTCCATGAGGCCGGCGTCAATGTGGCGCTGGTGGCCAAAGAGCGCAATTTGCACGCAGCCAGCCACGTCAGTGACGTCGAGGCTGAGGTTGCGGGCCAAGAGATTCCCGGTGCCCAAGGGCACAATGCCCAAAGGGATTTCCGTCCGTCGCAGGGTCTGGCCCACAGCGCGAACGGTGCCGTCCCCGCCGCCCACAATAACGACGTCGGACTTGGCATCCAGCGCTGCCTGCGCCATAGAGAAACCGGGGTCCTCGGCAGTGGTCTCCAGAAACAGCGGCTCCGGCCAGCCGGCTTTGGAAACGGAACGGCGGATGAAGGCCTTGGCTGCCTCGGCGCCATTCTTGGTGGGGTTATAAATGAACGCCACTTGCTGTTTGGCGATGTTGATCTTGTGCGGAGAGTCGGCCACGGCACTGCGGGTGTGCTTTTGTGCAAGCTTGCGCACACCAAGCCAACTGGCGGCGGCAACAAGCACAATAATGACCACAATGAGGATGACAAGGAGTTCAGTTTCCATGATTCTCTAACCTTAGCGGCTGAACTTGCATTGATTGGATAGGCTTAGGGCGTGATCGATGTACGAGACCTCTGCGAAAATCCCGAAATTTACCGTGCCAGCCAACGTGCGCGTGGTGCCGAACCGTCTGTGGTGGACGCCATCATCGCCGCGGATAGCTCCCGGAAGTCGGCGATCACCTCTTTTGAGGCGCTGCGGGCCGAGCAAAACGCCTTTGGTAAGAAGGTTGCCAAAGCTAAGGGCGAAGAAAAAGCCGCACTCTTGGCTGAGGTGAAGGAGCTGGCCGTTGCCGTCAAGGCCGCTGCGGCAGCCTCTGATGCCGCCGCAGCCGAGCAAGACGTTTTGGTGCGCAGCATTCCCAACCTGATTTCCGAGGGTGTCCCCGAAGGTGGTGAGGACGATTTTATCGTCGTCAAAACCGTGGGCACGCCTCGCGAATTCCCCGACTTTGAGCCCCGTGACCACCTGGAAATTGGTGAACTCATTGGCGCCATCGACATGGAACGCGGCGCCAAGGTGTCCGGTTCACGTTTCTACTTCCTCAAGGGAGTGGGTGCACGCCTGGAGATGGCGCTGCTGCAAATGGCCATGGATCAGGCCATTGAAGCTGGCTTTACGCCTATGATCACCCCACGCTGGTGCTGCCTGAGACCATGGCCGGCACCGGCTTTGATGTGGCTCATGACGCCGAGATCTACCGCCTGGCCGACGACGATCTGTATCTGGTGGGCACCTCCGAGGTGGCCCTGGCTGGCTACCACGGCAATGAAATCATCAACGTTGCGGAACCCATCCGCTTTGCGGGCTGGTCCTCCTGCTACCGCCGCGAGGCAGGTTCGCACGGTAAGGACACCCGCGGAATCATTCGCGTGCACCAGTTCAACAAGGTGGAAATGTTTGTTTACACCACCGTTGAAAAGGCTGCCGAGGAGCACCAGCGGTTGCTCGCGTGGGAAGAGGAAATGCTCGCCAAGGTTGAGCTGCCCTACCGAGTGATTGACACCGCCGCCGGAGACTTGGGCATGTCCGCTGCCCGCAAGTTCGACTGCGAGGCCTGGGTCCCCACACAGGACGCGTACCGTGAGCTGACCTCCACCTCGAACTGCACCACGTTCCAGGCCCGCCGCCTCAACACCCGGGAGCGTCTTGTCGCGGACGACGGCGGCAAGGGTGGCACCCGTGCGGTGGCCACCCTTAACGGCACGCTGGCCACTACCCGGTGGATCGTGGCTATTCTGGAGCACCACCAGAACGCTGACGGCTCCGTCAACGTTCCCGTGGCCCTGCGCAAGTACTTGGGCGGCATGGAAGTATTCCCGGTCCTGTAAGGCTTTGCCCTTTATGAACGCTGGGTTACTACTCACACTGTGCACACAGCTGTGAGTAGTAACCCAGCGTTCACTTTTAAGTCACTAAATGGGGACGCTAGCGTCGAGTCAGACGGAGAGCCGTCGAGGCAGACGCAGCGCAACGTCTGATTCGACGGCGCTCCGTCTGACTCGAGAAGTTCACGGAGTTGACAGCCGCAGTATGTGGAATTTTAAGGTCTATCTGTTTCACTAGAACTATGACAATGACAGTAAATACTGCAACCACCGGCATCGATGACCGGCCCACCACCAGCACAAAGTACCTTGTAGCGCTTGACGTTGACGGCACCTTGGTTGACCATGATGGCGTCATGAGCGACGGCGTCCGCGCTGCTGCCCGCGCCGTGGTTGACGCCGGCCATCACGTCATCATCGCCACCGGCCGCTCGCTCGGAGCCCTCCTGCCCATCGTGGAGATGATCGGCATGCGCACCGGTTACGGCGTGTGTTCCAACGGCGGCGTGACCATCCGGCTGGACCCGTCTCTGGAAAGTGGCTATGAGGTCATTGAGCGAGTTACCTTCGATCCGGCCCCCGCCTTGAACGCTTTACGTGACAAAATTCCTGGAGCCCGCTTCGCGGTGGAAGATGCAGATGGCAACTTCTTGGCCACCTCCCGCTTCCAGGACGACAGCTTTGGCATTGAAGCCCGCGGCGTGGACTTCGAGCACTTGTTGAACACTGATGCCGTGCGCGTTGTGGTCAACAGCGCCGAGGCCAGCACCCACGAGTTCTCCGAGGCCATTGCCGAAGCAGGGCTCAGCGGTGTCACCTACGCGATCGGCTGGAGCGCTTGGCTCGACATTGCCGCAGCGGGCGTTACCAAGGCATCCGCGCTCGAGGTGGTGCGATCGTCACTGGGCATTGCTCAATCACTGACAGTGGCCATGGGTGACGGCTCCAACGACATTGAAATGCTGCGCTGGGCAGGCCGCGGGGTGGCCATGGGGCAGGCCGAGAACCATGTGAAGGCGGCCGCCAATGAGGTGACAGCGTCCGTGTACGACGACGGAGCTGCCGCCATCTTGCGCAGCCTGGTCTAGTTCCAGCCAGGTGCTTGGGCCGCGCGCAATGCCCGCGTTTGTTGCTTGTCGATGCTGGCGTGATAAGTGCTTTTGGAAGCCACATCTGGGTCTCCTGCGCCAAGGATGGCAAAGAGAATCACTATCAGCCAGCCGGGGAAAAGTACTGTGCGGAGGAACATGAGCCAACCGCTCCGCCAGAACCCTGGTGCACTTCCGTCACGGAGTTTTACAAGTTGGGTGCCCGCAGCCAAAGTGCCCAGAGTGTGGCCGCGTAGGCACAAGAAGCCATAAATCCAAGAGCTGGCAATCCAGGCGCCAACTCCAGCAACGATTGCCGTAGCCGCGCCATTTTTCCCCACGGCCAGGGCCACCACGAGAGCCAACGCTATGACCACGGCAAAATCCAAGGCCCATGCGCCAATGAGTTTCCCATCACTGGCGCGGACGCCCCACGTGCCGTTGCCGAATTGAGCGGTTCTCTTGGGATTCCATGAGCCAACAGGCACAGCGGCACGGTTGTCGGACGGATGCGGAGGGGGAAACGACATTACAGGCCCGCTTCCACAACTTCACGAATTGCTTCCACGCCAGTGACCCGGGAGATTGTTGCCAGATTCAGCATTGCCATACCGTTGTCCTCGCTGGCAGTCATGCCATGCAGTTGATCGCCCTGCGTGTAGATGGTGTAATGCCTGAAAGTGTCCGGATCCAGGCTGATGGCCGAAATGGTTGTCACGCCCCGGGTGTCCTTTAATGTGGCTTCGGCAACTTGCGCGAACCTCTCTGCCGTAAATGACACGGGGTCGCCATCGACGGAATCAACTCCGGCGGCATTGGCCAGGGTCATGAGACGATCGGGGAAATCGAGGCGACTGACAACTGTAAAAGTGTGTGATCCGGCGCTGTCCACGACTTCTTCAAGTACCTGGTCCGCGTGGACATAGCCGTACAGCCACGCACGGTCCCCATCCTTGGTCAGCTCGGCTGTAACAACACGTTCGCCCAACCGCCGAAGAGTTAAGATGCCGGTGATTTCGTCCACTGCGCCAAGCCCGGATGGTGCTGTATCCCCTTCCCCTATGAGCGGGAAAGCCAATCCTTTAGACAAGAGGGAGCGTAGCGCCACATTGCAGGCGAGCTCCCTTTGCTCGGTGTGGAGGTCAAGCCAGGGCAGAGCCACGGCTTGGGAGCGTTCCAGCCCGTCAAGTGCCACTATTTCTTCGTCAGTCAACATGGGGAGGCTGAAGCCGTCGCCGGTTGAATTCGCGAGCACGGCCTCTGCGCATTGGATGTCCCGTTGGGTCCATTCAATGGTTTTCTCGGTGGTCATGTGAACAATCCTCCAAGGCTCTTAACGGGATTCGAGAAGAAATTCTTCGCCCCGTCCACAACATTATTGGCACCTTCAACTACGCTGCCAACGGCCTCCTTGGCCCCATCAAAGACATTACCAGCGGCGTTTGCGATCCCTCGCCCCATGGCTTGGCCCCATTCAGTGTCGGCAATCAAGTTACCGACGGCCCACCCGGCAGCGATAACTCCAGCACCTACAACAATTCCAATGCCCACAGGGTTGGTGAGTAGACCCACGGCCATGAGGAGGCTTCCACCTCCGGCCACCACGCTCATTCCGCCGGAGATACGTTCCATGGCTCCCCGTCCGCCGTCGTGGTCGGGCCAGAACATGTCGTGGATGCCGCCTCCAATCGCAAAGGGTGCGGCGGCCACGCCCGCGAACCGACCGAAGGCCTTGATCCCGGTGCCGATCTTGCCGACGATTCCATCAGCCTTGGTGAAGACGCCAAGAGCATTTTTGAAGTCGTCCCCAAACTTGCCAAAGTTCGGCAGCTTTCCTTTTAGATCGAAAATCTTTTTGTCGGAGAGGTAACCTTTCCAACTTGTTGCGTATTTGACGACATCGTTGACCTTCAGGCCCAACCCCACTAGTCCCTTGCCCCAGTCGATCAGTGTGTTCTGTGGGTTCCAACCACTGTCCTGGAGGGTCGGATCAACACAAACTTCCCCAGTGCCATCGAGGCTGGCAACCGAGCTCGCTGCTTCCTGTTCGGTGGCGTCCTTGCGCAGCATGTCTGCGGCCTGTTGCAACGAACGGGATGTGGCGGCGATGGTTGGTCGGTGGGAGGTGTTCCATGACTGGCGGAAGCGGTCGGCGTCCGGACCTTTCCAGCCGTGGGGCTGGTTCACGGCGTTGGAAAGAGTCTGGGCCTGCAGCAGCAATGCATGCGACGCCTTGTCCATGGCTTTGGCAAAGTCCCGGAGGTCGGCAATGTCAGCGCCTATAAAGCCGTCCACGGCTGTCCTTTCAACATGGTGTCCCCGCCACGGCGGGCCCGGCGGGGCGCCTGCAGGCGGTCAAGTCAACAGGCATCAGTCTATTGTCAGGTCCCAAAGGGTGCGATGGGGAGAGGTATCCATGCAAGGGCACAGCCGCCGAACTGTTGATGCTCTGGTTAAGCATCGCCGCGCCTGTCCCCGCTTTTCGCGCCCGATGGGACGGGTGCGAAAAGCGGGGACAGGCGCGGCGGTAGAGCGTGGCTGGGCCCACCTAATATGGGCCCACATGCCCGCGGGGCCCCAATTCGAGACGCGCCAGCGGCTTGAGAATTGGGGAGGGCGTGGGGATTAGTGCTTGGTGTCTTCGAAGCGCTTGATGGAGGCTTCCAGCTCAGCCTCGGCAGCGGCGCGGTTGGCCCAGCCCTCAGCCTTGACCCACTTGCCGGGCTCCAGGTCCTTGTAACGTGTGAAGAAGTGCTCGATCTCCTTGACCAAGTACTCGTCAACGTCAGAGATTTCCTGGATGTGGTCGTAACGCTTGTCATCAACAACGCACAAGACCTTGGCGTCTCCACCGGACTCGTCGCTCATGTTAAAGACGGCGATCGGGCGGGCATCCACCACCACGCCGGGGTGCAGATCGTAATCCTGCAGCATGACCATGGCATCCAAGGGATCGCCATCTTCGCCCAAAGTGTTGTCGAAGAAGCCGTAGTGGGTGGGGTACTGCATCGAGGTGAACAACACGCGGTCCAGGCGGACACGGCCGGTCTCGTGGTCAACTTCGTATTTGACGCGTGATCCGCGGGGGATCTCGATGGTGACGTCGTGCTTCATCGTTATGCTCCTCATGAGGTGGTGTGCGCGGCCAGAGACGGCCTCTCGCAAAAAATCCGTCTAGTATGAGGATATAGGCGCTTTTGTTGCGCTAAAAACCCGCCCGGACTTTTCGGGCATCATAATGCCCTTTTCGGCCCGGCGCTTTGCCCACGGGCCACCTGCCTCGAAGGAACCGCCTGCTTCATGGGACGCACGTCAAAAGCTGTGACGAGCGGCTTGCTCATCTGCGCGCTGGCCGCCGTATCCGTTCCGGCCGGGCTGTACCTGGCCCCCGCGTTCCTTCCGCAGGACCCTGCCGCCGTGGCTGTCGTGCCGGCGGCCCAGCTGGCACCTGCCACCATCAGCACCCTGACCGGCGTTAACCCGCTGTCCAAGGAAGCGCCCCTTCCGGACGCGGACCAGCTCTCGGAGGAGCTGAAAAAGGCCCTGATGTACGACGGCGAGGGCACCTTCAGCATGTACGTCACCGATGTGTCTTCCGGCACCGAGCTGTTTTCCCAGGACGGGAAGATGGCGCGAATTCCGGCGTCGAACTTGAAGTTGCTGACAGCGGCGGCAGCGCTGAAAACGCTGGGCCCGGACACGCGTTTGCGCACAGAAGTCCGCACCGGGGATAGTCCCCAAGAAATTGTCCTGCGGGGTGGCGGTGACGCCATGCTTGCAGCAGGGGAAAGCGATCCCGAATCCGTCATGGGGTACGCGGGTCTGGCCACCTTGGCGAAAGAAACGGCTGCTGCATTAACCAAGGCCAAGGTAAAAGAGCCCATCACACTCAGTGTTGATGACACCTTGTTCACAGGGCCTGCCCTGAACCCCAAATGGGCCAAGGGCGATGTGGACGCCGGTGAGATTGCGCCCATTTTCCCGCTCGCCCTCAATGCCGGCCGGGTTGAACCGGGGGTGCTAAGCGGCCCCCGCCCACAGGATTCGGCAATGGTGGCGGCGCAAGCGTTTGCCGAGGCACTCGCAGACGCCGGGGTAACCACCACAGAAACCATTTCTCGTGCCAGCGGGACCGGCGCAACCCTGGCTGCGGTGGATTCGGCCACGGTCGCCCAGCAGACCCAGTACATGCTGGATGAATCGGATAACTATGTGGCAGAAGTCATGGGCCGGATGGTGGCGGTGACGTTGGATCGCGAGGCCAGCAACACCTCAGCCGTGGCCGCCGTCCGCCAAGTGGTAGAGGAACTGGGCCTGCCTTTAGACGGCGTTGTCACCACCGATAACAGCGGCCTGGCCGAAGGTAACTTGATCAGCGCCGAACGCTTGGCAAAGATGGTGACCTTGCTGCTGGCCGACCCCACATCCAACATTGGAGCGGCCTTGCCCGGACTGCCGATTGCTGGCCTCAGCGGCTCCCTGGCCCAACGTTTTACAGCGGAACCCCAGCTGAGCGGGGCAGGTGTGGTGCGCGCCAAAACCGGCTCGCTCAATGAGGTCAGCGCACTATCCGGTTACGTCATCAACTCCCACGGCCGGCTGTTGGCCTTCTCAATCCTCGGCAATGGCCTCACCGGTGGGGCCGCTGCGGCACGCCCCGTGCTGGACGGAGCCGCAGCGGTCTTAGCGGAAAGCTAGCCTGCGAGGGCTTTCTCCAGAGCGTCGCCACGCTGTTTCAGGAAGGTGGCGATGGTGGCGGACTTGTCAGTGATGTCCTCCTGGCTCAGGCCATCGCTGGCAGGGATGGCAGCTGTGATGGTGGTCAGCAGCGATTGTGCAGTTCCGTCGTTGAATACTTGCTGATAGAGCTCCTGGTATGCGGACTTGTAGAGCGTCTGAAATTTGGTGGAGGCCAGGAAGCGGGTTTTGAGTGCGTTGCCGCCCATCCCGCCACCGGCACGGCCCATACCGCCGCCCATAGATATGGAATCATCAGGGCTGGCCGTGGCATTGCCGCTCAGAGCCAGATTCAGGTCCCAGGAGATGACGGAGATTTTCTTGGTGGTCAGGTTGTAGCTGAGGTAGTAGTTTTGGCCAGGTCCTGCCATGTCATCGGAGTTGGCCAGCAGATTCTGGGTTGCCGCGTACTTGGCAAAGGAAGCTACATCAACCCAGTTGGCTAGTTCGGAGTCAAACGTTGCCTCATCGGCTTCATCCAGCCACTTCAAGAAGCTGACAATGGGCGTTGCATCCTGAGAATCTTCCTTGTTCAACTGCTTGAACTGGTCCTTGTACGTTGCCAGATCATCACCTTGGTAGGTGAAGCTGGATTCGGCGTCTGCCTTGAAGATCACGCTTTCGCCGTCGTCAATGCTTTCCCCGTATTGCTCATCTGGGTTCTCCAGCAAGAGGCGAGTCTGCGTTGCGGAGCCGTTGACCGAATAAGTGGTGTAGGAATAGCGCTGGGTGGGCTGCCCCGTTGCCGCTGTGACGGACAAGGCCAGCGCTTCATTGATGACAGGGGTGCCGGGGCGCAATGCCAGTTCGGTCAGACCGTCATATTCGGTGCCGTCAACGTACTTATCGAACCGGATCAGCAACGGTAACGACGCCGGATCATCTGCCGAAATGTCTGAGGAAGCACCCATGCCGCCGCCGGGCATGCCGGCCATGTCCGTTGGCATATCGGTTGGCATTGTGCCATTGCCACCGGGACCCATGCCAGCCATGTCGGTGGGCATATCGGTTGGCATGTCCGTTGGCATGGTGCCATCGCCACCGGGGCCCATGCCGCCAGCGCCGGGAGCGCCACCATTCTGACCGCCTTGTGTGCCGCCCAGACCACGCAGGGTCGAGTTGCCCTTGAGTCTCACGCCAACATTTTCAATGAGGGTGCCGTCGATCGTGATGTCGGCACTGATCCAGGCTTTATCGGATCCCGTTTTGTATGCTGCGATCATGGCGTCGTAGTCGTCATCGTCCCAGGCGAGGCTGACGGTGTGAGCCGCCGTGGCATCGAAAAGCCCTACGGACCCGGTGATGGAGGTGCCGCCTTTGCCCGTGACTGACGTTGTGCCAGAGTCGGAGCAGCCAGCCAGTGACAGTGCCAGCACGGCTGCCGTGGCGCAAAAGAATTGTGCTTTCTTACGGAACGTTTTCAGAAGTGGCTTTTTGGCCATGATTGAGTCCTTGCTGCCTTGGGGTGGTTGAAATTCAGGGAGAGGTATGAGCTGCGCGGCTAGCGGCGGCCCGGGCCGCCGCCGGAGGTGTAGTCGCCGGCAACTGCTGTCATTGCTTTTGTGGCTCCTGTGGTGGAGCCGGTACCCAGGCCTGCTTTCACATCGGCAGTGCCGCCGGTCAGGACGGTGTACGTTTCGCCAGCTGTGACTGTGGCGCTAGAGAAGACGATCGAGGCCACCGTCTTGGTTGGTACGAACGTTGCGACCACGGCCCCTGTTGAATCGGCGATGTGGACAACCGTGCCAGCACTTACAGCAGAGTCAAAGGTGATCTGAACCCCTGATTGGGTTGAGGTCGCGCTGGGTGTGACAGCCATTCCAGAGCTACCAGCCGCGGCAATGGTGCCGCCGGTCACGCTCAGATCGCCGTTCACATCCAGGGCGCCGTTACCGTCATTGCTCGGCCCGTTAATAACCACAGTGCCGCCGCTGATCGAGGCGGTGCCATTGGAATCAAGGCCGTCTCCTTCGGCGTTGACAGTCACGTCACCGCCGGAGATGTCCAGGGAGAAATCACCCACCGTGTCCATGCCGCCCCCGCCGCCGCCCATGCCGCCCGCAGGTGCGCCTTGTGGAGCATCTTGTGCTCCAGTTTCCGTGTCGCCAGCGGTGGTATCGGTGATGGTGCTGGAGCCGCCAGCAGCATTGAGCCCGTCGTCGGTGGAGGTCACGTTGACTGTGCCGCCGGAGATAGCTATGTGGGCTGCCTCCAGCCCCTCCTCGGATTTGGAAACCGTGACGGTGCCATCGCTTATGGTCAGCGAGGTGGCGGCCTTGACGCCGTCGTCACCAGAAGCCACAGTAAGTTTTCCGCCAGCTACGAGCAGCCAGCCACGATTTGCATCGCTGTCATTGCTGGCCTTGAAGCCATCCCCGCCAGCCGTCACGTCATAGATGCCGTCGAGCAGAACGGTGTAGTCCTTGCCTGTGATGCCGTCGTCGACAGCCTTGACGGTGACATTGCCTGCGGCCAGCACCAGTCCGTCTTTGGTGACAATGCCATCGTTGTAGTTGCCATTGACGCTTAGTTTGCCTTTGCCGGCAATGGTCAGGTCAGCTAGTGAGTACACGGCCGCGTTGGCGGCATCCGTTCCGGTATCGGTATAGGTAGCGGCATCGCTAAGTGTGTTGGTGGTGCCGTCTTCGAGGAAGAGGAGCACCTCGTTGGCGCTTTGAATGTCAACGACAGATCCGGTTGAACTTGTCACCGTGGCATTGTCTAAAACGATGCGAACCACCTCGTCTCCTGCGGCAACCACCAGTTCACCATCGCTGAGATTTCCCGAAACTCGGTAGGTGCCGCCTGCGCTGATGGTGATCTTGTCTCCGTCAACAGCCACTGCGGCGGCGTCATTTCCGCCGGCGGTGCTGGCACCATTAGCCACGCTGATGGTGGTTTCCTTTGCCGCATCCCACGTCAGATCGTCCGCGTCGAAGTGGGTGCTTTCGGCGATGCTGCTAGCTAGTTCTGCCGCGGTCCCTGAGGTGGCCACGCTGGGAGCTGACGCCGCAGAACTGGAGGAAGCATCCGCCGTCGAACTTGTTGATTGGGTTGAACAGCCGGCCAGGGCTACGGCGAGGGCGAGTGCTACCACAGAGGTGGCGCGGTGTGCTCGGGAGAAGAAGTTCATTGCTTGATTCCTTAGGTGTTCGCGGGCTGCGGCAAGGTGTGCCGCAGCGTGCGGTGCCAGCGGTTGGCAGGCAGTTCCGGCTTGAGGATCGCCAAGCCGGTGGCGAATTTTGAGATTCGGGAGGGGCGGATGCCGTTCTTCCAGAGGTATTTGTCGAGCTGTCCAGGGGCGGATCCGGATTTGGTTTCCACCACGAGTTTGTCCGTCATGACCAGCGGATGCGCTCCGGGCAGCGACCAGGCGACGTTCACATCGATCGTGGCCCTGCTGTTGGAATCCGGCAGGTACAAGGTGATCCGCCCGTAGACGGTTTCCAGGACCGGGGCCAAGTTTTCCGGTGGTGGCTGGCCGGTGCCGCCCAGAGTTTCGGCGATGTACGCGGCGCCCTCATCGGTGATGGTGGAGCGATTTTCGAGGCTATAGGGGATGCGTTCCTTGACGGTGATATTCCTCGATCCCTCCGTTTTGACTTCCAAGAAGCTCACGCCGCTGTCCAGATAGCTGCGGGTACGGATCTTGTAGCGCCGCCGCCGGCCATAGGCAGCCAAGTGGTAGCTCGCCAGATCAGGGGTGTCGAAGTACACCGAATCGTAGGGGAAAATCTGGCGGCCATTGGTGTCCAGGACCTGCATCTGGGCATCGAACTGTTCGAAAATCTTAGAGAAAGCCTCAGTCGGGACCAGGTATTTCCGATCGATGCGTTGTTGCAGTGCAGCCTTGACGTTCAGTTCTTCAAGATCAATGGTGGGCAGCTCTCCGAGCCGGTTACTCAGGGGAGTTTGGTAGCTCGCAATCATGAGGCGCCGACCTGGTTAAAGATCCGGCCCTCTGCCCGTGGAAGCTGCTCTTGGAGCGGGCCTCGCGGTGCGGTGGTCAGGGTGTGGAGCTTGCGGGCCGGATCAACTGAAAAGCGCACATCCACCTGAGTTTTGTCGTTGACGAGGTCAAGGCACTGGACAATCACGGTGTGCACGGTGCCGCCGAGGACCTCTTCGAGCCTGTCCTTGAGAGCCTCCGAGTCGCTGATGGCCTGGTCAAGGATCACAGTTTGCTGCCGGTAGGTGGGAAGAACCATGGCGCTGTCACCAATGAACAGGACGAGCAGAATCAGGGCCATCAGGGACAGCGAGATCCATACCGGCTCAACGCCCAGACCGGCAATGAGGCCAAGGGCCAACGCGGAGAAGTAGTAGGCCACCTCATGCTGAGACAGTTCCGTGGAACGCAGACGGATGATGGACAGAACACCGAACAAGCCAAGGCCCAGGCCGACGCCGGCTCCCGAACCTGAGAGCGCGGTAGCGACTGCCAGCACACCAACATTGATGGCGAGATAGGAGACCACCAGATCCCTGCGCCGGTGGCGGCGCAGGTACATGCCAAAGGTCATTACCGTAATAGCCACAAGATCGGCTGCTATAAAAATCCAAGCGTTCATAGTTCACTCCATATTCATCTTCAAGGGGTTCTACTATCTAGATTTCCGCGCTAACCTGTGCTGAATCTGTGCTGACGGGCAGCTGCGCTTGTGAATGCGAAGATGTTGCATTCCTCACCTGAGGTCCGGAGGGCACGGCGTCACGGGTACGGAACAGAAACCGCTTTTGTACGGAGAAACTCAGGAGGAACAGCAACAGTTCGGTCAATATTTTGGCGGGGAAGATAGGCAAGCCTGCCTCGGTAAAGCTCCGCAGAAGCCCATAGTTGGCGCCGAGCAGAAGCACCACCAAGGCAAAGTAACGGCCGGCAGATGTGCGCAGCGGGAGGGACCTGCCCTCGGGGAATACCACGCGGCGGTTGACGGAGAAATTGACGCCAGCGCTGATGGCCCGGGCGCCTGCCACAGATATCCACAAGGATCCGGTGGCGGCCATCAGGAGCAGGAACGCTACCGTGTCAACCAGAAATCCCAAGAATGACGAGCCAGAAAACTTCAGCAACGGCGTGTAAATACGCATCGAATCCCGCAGCGGACGAAAATGCGAGGACTCATTTTTGTCCAGGTAAATGGTGGCGATGGGCACGCTGTCCAGGCGGAACCCCCGGGCTCGTGCCTCGAGGAGGATGTTGAGTTCATATTCGTAGCGGTTCCCGCGAATGGACTGCAGCCAGGGCAGCAATTGTGCAGGGTAGCCACGGAGCCCGGTCTGGGTGTCGCGCAACCACGTTCCTGTGGCTAGTGCGAAGAACAGTCGCGTGGCGCTGTTGCCGATGTTGCTGCGCAGGGGCACCTGACCACTAAAGAGCCGTTCGCCCAGCACAATGGTCTCCTGCGCCCGCACCCGCTGCGCCACCTCAAGAATGTCAGTGAGCGTGTGTTGGCCGTCGCCGTCGGCGCACACCACATGGTGCCCCGGGTAGTTGGCGGCAATGTACCCAAAGCCAGTCTTGAGGGCTTGACCCTTGCCATGGTTGTTGGGGTAGCCGATCACGACGGCGCCTGCAGCCTGAGCCTGGGCAAAGATCGACTCGAAGGCGGGGCCGCTGCCGTCATTAACAATCAGGATCTGCAACTCTGCATTGGCCTTAGTGTTGGCCTTGGCCTGCTTCAGTTCCCTGATCAGTGAGGGGAGTTGTGCATCGGGTTCAAAGGACGGGATCAAAATGAACATGGCGCGCCTACCGTGCCACGTAAAGAATGTCGGAGGTTTCACGTTCCTGGTTTTTACCCAGCGGATTGTTCACAAGCGAACCGTTGAAATACATGGTTGAAGAGCCGCCGCCATCAATGTTGTAGGCGGTAACGGCTCCCAAATCGAGCATGATCTGGGCCAGCTCAGTCATGGTGACACCTGTGCTGTAGCCGGTGGATCGTCCGTCCACCACCACGAAAACCAGTTCATTGGGGCCAAGGACGCCAATGGCCGTCCGTGGCTGTAACCCCTGAATGGAGTGGTTGCCGAAGTTGGTGTCAACCTCTACGGCGTCAATGCCAGCCTTCACACCGCCGTTTGCAATCAGAGATGGGCCAAAGGAGAGGGTGTTCCAGACGCCGGCGGCAATGAGCGCGGCGGCGTCTGTAGCAGTTTCCTCGTAGACCTCGACGGCGCCGTCGCGGTAGAAGGCGAGCCCTTCGCGGGCGCCCTTGTCACGAAAAATGACGCCGTTGCGAATCACGATCCCGGTGTCGCGGAAGCCGTAGTAGTCACCGTTCACGGCAAAAATCGCATCCTTGCCCTCGGCAATGACAGAGGTTTTCTCAACGATGTTCGCGCCGAATTTATTCTCCGCAAAGGCCGATTTCAAGGCCGTCGCGTCCGTCAGCTTCAGGGTGGCAGTGAAGTAGCTCAGTGTCGACTCACCGCTGCCGTTGGTGACCTTCTCAATCGTCATTGCGGCGTTGTCGGAGGTAAATCCGTTGCTAGTGACCAGAGCCGCTGTGCCTGTGTCGGCGCTGGTGCTTGCGGAGCTGTTAGGGGCGCTCGCCGTGCTGCCGGTTTGGGACGCAGCCTGGCTGGCCTCATACGCGTCGACGTCGTTGATTTCGGTGTGTTCGAGAACGAACCGGTCCAGGGCCCAGGCCGTGGCCCCGCCGGCGGTTAGAAGCAGGCCCAGGGCGCCGCCAAGCACCGCGCGTCGAGTGGGGGTTTTCTTGGCGCCGCTACCGGGCGACGCAGCCAAGGGGTGGTCCGTTGGGGGAGGAGAAGTAGTCATACTACTTTTTTAGTGGGCTACTCTGTGCCCCCAACGTGGTCTTTCTTGTGCCGCAGCTGTGAGCCTTAGTGAGTGGGCACGTGGATGGGCAACGTGATGGTGAAGCGGGTTGCCCCTGCAGTGCTTTCTGCCGTGATGGTTCCCTGGTTTGCGTGTGTCAGGGCTTCAACGATGGCTAGGCCCAACCCTGAGCTGTTGTCACCGTTGCCGCTGGTACGCGCCGGATCTGCCCGGCTAAAGCGCGTAAAGAGATTCTCGAGGAACTCTTGTGGAATGCCTTGGCCATTGTCTTCAATGGCCAGCTCGGCCAAGCCCTCGTGGGCAGTGAGGCTGACATTGATGCGCGTTCCGGCTGCGGTGTGTTTGCTCGCATTGGAGAGCACATTGATGAGTATTTGCCGCACTTCAGATTCCACGGCGAAGACCATCACAGGTTCTACGGGGAGTTGGAGCGAGAACGAATGATCCGGAGCGGCAACTTTACTGTCTTGCGTGGTCTCCATGAGCAGATCCGTCAGGTCTACTGAGTCGGGGTCGCCGCGCTGGCCTTCATCGAGTCGGGCCAGAAGGAGCAGGTCCTCCACGAGTGCCGACATGCGCCGGGATTCGCTATCAACGCGGCGCAGAGCCGACGTTCCTGACGGGGTCAGCTTTTCACTCAGGAGTACAAGCTCGGTGTATCCGCGGATGGATGTCAGCGGTGTGCGGAGTTCGTGGCTGGCGTCAGCAACAAATTGGCGCACCTTGATCTCGCTGGCATGACGGGCGGCAAATGAGCGGGTTAGGTGGTCCAGCATGTTGTTGAAGGCCACCCCGACGTCCCCAATCTCGGTGCCTGGTGCGGAGGCCATGGGTGGGATGCGTACCTTGATGGCTGCTTCGCCAGAGTCCAGTGGAAGCGTAGCCACCGTGGTGGCCACGGCGGAAAGTTCATCGAGCGGGCGCAGCGACCGTCGCACAATGATGGTGCCAACGAGGCCGATCAAGGCCAAGCCGGCCAGTGAGACGCTGGCAGTGGTCCAAGCCAGCGAATTCAGAATTGAATCCCGTTCTGAGGTGGGGAACCCGGTCACGAGCTCAACCCCGGTGGAGCTGGAAGCTGGCGTTGACAGGAGCCGGTACGTTCCGGTGGAAAGGGTCAATTCCGCGGTCTGGCCTGAGGGGACCACGCCATGTACCTTTTGCAGATCGGATGCTGTTAAGGCCACGGCGGAGCCGTCGTCCTGAACCACCGACGACGAGCTGGGAGAACCTGGAATGAAGACTGCCCGCAACGTTCCTGGCCGTTGACCCCGGGTGTCCAGCGGGTTGGGCTCAGTGATGGAAAGCCGGGGGACAACAATGGTCCCGGTAGATAGTTTGGGTGGAGGCCCATTGGGACCGAAGGCGCGCGAGGCAACCTCGTGGAGGTTGCGATCCAGCTGGGCGGTTAGATAGTTATTCATGGCCAGATGGCTAACTATCCCCACCGTGGCGCAAATGGCGGCCAACAGCACCAGCACGGCAACCACCAACTTGGTACGCAAGCGGTGACTCTTACGTTGACGTCCGGGTGTCGTCACGATATGGCCGGCTTCAGGACGTAGCCCACGCCGCGGACCGTGTGAATCATGGGTGAGCGGCCGGCGTCGATCTTCTTGCGCAGGTAGGAAATATAGAGCTCAACGATGTTGGCCTGGCCACCAAAATCGTAATGCCACACCTGATCGAGGATTTGCGGCTTGCTCATCACGCGCCGAGCGTTTTCCATCAGATACCGCAGCAGCTCCCACTGGGTGGCGGTCAGATCGATGTCGATCCCACCGCGCGTCACCTCGCGAGTGTCAAAGTTCAGGACCAGATCGCCCACCACAATTTCGGCGTTGTCAGAGGACGCGATGCCGGAACGTTGCACCAGCCGGTGCAGGCGCAGCATGAGCTCTTCCATGCTGAAAGGTTTGGTGACGTAATCGTCGCCACCTGCGGCCAGCCCGGCAATCCGGTCATGGACGCCATCGCGAGCGGTGAGGAACAGGGCCGGGATCTTGGGTGCAAATTCCCTGATCTTCCCCAGTAATTCAATCCCGTCCATACCAGGCATCATGACATCGAGCACCACCACGTCAGGGCGGAACGTGCGTGCCGTACGTAGCGCATCTGCTCCATTGCTCGCTGTGGCAACATCCCAGCTGGCCATGCGCAGACCCATGCTAATCAATTCCGTCAAACTGGCCTCGTCATCCACCACAAGCGCGCGGATGGGGCTGCCGTCAGGATGGGATAACTGCGGAAGGTCTGTGAAGGAATTCCGCGGGGTGTCGGTCATGAACTCGGCTTTCTTATCAAGGCGTTAAGCAGTGGCGTGCTGTGATTGGGTTCCACCCTAGTTCTCAGTGACCTGAGCGAGGCCCATAGTGAACTCACTACGACTTAGTCTGGCCACCCTAGTTCTCAGTGACCTGAATCAGGCCCATAGTGAACTCACTATGACTTAGTCTGGCCGAGGTTTCCATGCGCCATCCAACTCGTTCCTGTGCCGGAGCTGTGAATCCGGGCAAACTCTTGACGGCGGCACGTTAGGGAGCATCGTGATGTCCCCCGGCCAGCAGACGTACAGGCATATGTGATCTGATGGTGATCATGAGCCAGAAGAGCCACACAGTAGCCGGAACGCCAGTGCCCCCGAATGTGATCAATTGGGAGCTTGCCGCCAAAACCGCAGCCAGCTTAGCCCCTGCCGGGCCGGATTTGAGCGGCTCGGAGATCTCTGCCGCCGTTGAAAATCTGCGCCTGATGGCGGAAAAGTCCGTGCCGCACGTCCACGAGATTAGCCGGCTCGAGGCAGCAAAGGACCTGCACGATTCCGAGGTCCTGGTGGTGGACCGGGCCTCCTGGGCCAAAGCCAACACGCAGAGCTTTGCCGTCATGATGGACCCCGTACTGCGGGCGCTCGCAGCCAAGGCCGCCACATCGTCAAAGAGCAACAGCCCGGCACCAGGAAGTCCGGCAGCGGCAATTAGTGCCTCCGTCACGGGGGCCCAATTGGGTGGCGCCCTGGCCTTTTTGTCCAGCAAGGTCCTGGGCCAGTACGACCCCTTCTCCGCTCTCGGGCAGAGCGAGCCGAACACGGCACATTCCGGTGGCCGGTTGCTGCTGGTGGCGCCAAATATCATCACCGTGGAACGCGATCTGAAGGTGGATCCGGCCGATTTTCGGCTCTGGGTGTGCCTGCACGAACAAACGCACCGCGTGCAATTTGCTGCCGCGCCGTGGCTGAGACACCACATGCTTGGTGAAATTGAAAAGCTCGGCGAACTGCTGGTGGGAGATTCCGAAAACTTCGGCGAACGACTCCTGGAATCGGCTAAATCACTGGGCCGCAAAAACAATTCTCCAGCGAATTCAGGCAGAGACTCCGCAGCTGGCGGCACCCCGGAATCCTCCCGCGGAACACTCTTGGACTTGCTCCAAGACCCCGCGCAAAAGGCCGCGCTGTCCCATTTGACGGCCGTTATGAGCCTGTTGGAGGGGCACGCCAATGTGGTCATGGACGGCGTGGACCAGCGCATCGTCCCCACGGTCCGCACCATCCGCCAGCGTTTCAACGGCCGAGGCAAGGACCGCGGGATCATTGAGAAGTTCATCCGCAATCTCATGGGCCTGGATGCCAAAATGAAGCAATACAGCGACGGCGCCAAGTTTGTTCGCGATACCGTCGCGGTGGTGGGCATGGACGGGTTCAACAACGTCTGGAACAAGGTTGAAAACCTGCCCACCGAGGCGGAAATCCACAATGCGCGCCTCTGGGTCGAGCGGATGGGACTGTAAATGGCCCAGCACCACAGCCCCCGCGGCCGCCTGGACCCCACCGTCGGCAAGGCTCGGGCCATGGTGGGCGCCCTGCTCGGCATTAAAACCACTGGCAAGAACCTCCCCGTTGCGAACCCGCCGCTGATCTTGGTGGGCTGCAGCGGCGGCCCCGATTCCCTGGCCTTAGCCGCCGTCTGCGCGTTTTTTGCCTCGCGCGGCGAGGTGCGGGTGGGCGCCGTGGTGGTTGACCACCAGATGCAAGAGGGCAGTGCCGAGGTGGCGCAGGCAACCGCGGCGCAGCTGCAGGACCTTGGATTGGAGCCCGTGGTGGTCCGGACAGTTGATCTGGAGCACGACGGCGCCGGACCGGAAGCCGCAGCTCGCGCAGCCCGCTTTGGGGCCCTGGAAGAGACGGCACAGCAGTTGGGTGCGCAGACGATCCTGTTGGGACACACCATGGATGATCAGGCTGAATCCGTGCTGTTGGGTCTCGCCCGCGGTTCGGGGACCCGCTCACTGGCCGGGATGCGGGAACGCCGCGGCAGGTATTTGCGGCCCTTCTTGGGGCTGCGCCGCAGTGAGACATTAGCCATATGCGAGGCTTTGGCTCTGACTCCGTGGCACGACCCCGCCAATCAGGATCCGGCCTATCTGCGCGTTCGCGTGCGCAACACGGTGATTCCGTTCCTGAGTACCGAGCTTGGCCCGGGGATGGCGGAGTCGCTGGCCCGTTCTGCCACCATCTTGGGCCATGATGCCGACTATCTGGACCAACTAGCCGTTGCCGAGTTTGAGAAGCTGGTTGAACGCGGTGAAGACGGGGATCAACAGCCCCAGATCACCCTGCCCGAGAACGAGCTGAGGGGACTGGCTCCGGCCCTGAGGATGAGAGTGTTGGCGCTGGCCGTCGTCGAACTTGGGGGAGTGCAGCCAAGCCTGGAACGGCTCGGTTCGGCAGAAAATTTGTTGGCCCGGAAAGGGTCCGCCGGCCCGGTGCAACTAGCCGGAAAAGTCAGTGCTTGGCGGATTTCTCGGAACCAGAGTGTTCCCCACGAAGGCCGCAGCTATGGGAAGCTTGTTCTTAAGCGCAGCACGTAGGCGCAAACTGCACCACATAAAAGCATAAAAACCAGTACCAATCCTTCACAAACAGGAGCCATGGGTGGATTCACAAGACGTCCAAGCCGATCTTAAGCACGTTCTTTACACCAAGGAAGAAATCCAAACACGCGTCGCCGAGCTGGCCGCGCAGATTGATGCAGACTACCAGGGCCGCGATGTGCTGCTGGTCGGTGTCCTCAAGGGCGCTGTGATGGTCATGGCTGATCTGTCCCGCGCCCTGCACAGCCACGTCACCATGGACTGGATGGCAGTGTCCTCCTACGGTTCCGGTACCCAGTCTTCCGGTGTTGTCCGGATTCTGAAGGACCTCGAAACCGACCTCATGGGCAAGCATGTGCTGATCGTTGAAGACATCATTGACTCCGGCCTGACCCTGTCATGGTTGCGCGCCAACCTGATGTCACGTGGCCCGGCCTCGGTTGAGATCTGTACGCTGTTGCGCAAGCCTGACGCCGCCAAGGTAGAAATCGATGTCAAGTACGTTGGCTACGAGATCCCCAACGAATTTGTTGTTGGATACGGCCTGGACTTCGCTGAGAAGTACCGCAACTTGGACTTCATCGGCACGCTGGCACCGCACATTTACGAGTAATTTCGCGTTCCAGCACTAAAAATGCCGCCGTTTTGAGCAACTCGCCTGACTTTCCGTCATGGCAGAATGCGCAGGCGGCGGCATTTGTCGTAAATTTCGTTATGCCCTCAGGGAACTAAAGGGCATTCCCGTGCGTGTAGCAATGCGAACGGTGTAAAGCTATTACTTGGGAACGTGTAGGACGCGTCCAGTACGGTATGAATTGGTTGAGCGGGAGGGACGAGGCCTAGCCTCGAACACATGAAAGTCAAAAAACTCTTCAAGGGTCCATTTATCTGGATCGTTGTGGTTGTGGTGCTCATTGGGGCCGGTCTGTTTACATTGACGGGCACAAGCCAGAGCCGCATTGGAACCTCAGACGGTCTTGACCTGCTCAAGAATGACAAGGTCGCCTCGGCCAAGGTCTTTGGCGCCGAAGGCCGTGTGGACATGGTCCTCAAGGACAACTTCGTCAATACCGACGGCAAGGACCAGGGTAAGAACGTTCAGTTCTTCTTTGGTGGCTACCGAGCAACCACCATGGCCGCGCTCATTGACGACGCCAAAATGACGAAGTTCGACGACCAGCCGGCCTCCAATAACTTCTGGTCCAGCATCTTCTCCCTCCTGATCCCGTTCGTGCTGATCGGGCTGATCTTCTGGTTCCTGTTCTCCCGCATGCAAGGCGGCGGCTCCAAGGTCATGCAGTTCGGCAAGTCCAAGGCCAAACTGCTCACCAAGGACCACCCTCAGGTCACGTTCAACGATGTTGCTGGCGCGGATGAAGCCGTTGAGGAGCTGCACGAAATCAAGGATTTCCTGCAGAACCCCGACAAGTTCACAGCCGTGGGCGCAAAGATTCCCAAGGGCGTGCTGCTCTACGGCCCTCCCGGCACCGGTAAGACTCTGCTGGCCCGTGCTGTGGCTGGCGAGGCCGGTGTGCCGTTCTACTCGATTTCCGGTTCTGACTTTGTGGAGATGTTCGTCGGTGTGGGTGCTTCCCGTGTCCGCGACCTCTTCGAGCAGGCCAAGGCCAATTCCCCGGCCATCATTTTTGTTGATGAGATCGACGCCGTTGGCCGTCACCGTGGTGCCGGCATTGGTGGCGGTAACGATGAGCGCGAGCAGACCCTCAACCAGTTGCTCGTGGAAATGGACGGCTTTGACGTCAAGACGAACGTCATCTTGATTGCCGCCACTAACCGTCCCGACGTTTTGGACCCGGCGCTGCTGCGTCCGGGCCGCTTTGACCGCCAGATCCCCGTGGAGGCTCCCGACCGTTTGGGCCGTGAGCAGATCCTGCGGGTCCACTCCAAGGGCAAGCCCATGGCACCCGGCGTTGACTTGAATGCTGTTGCCAAGAAGACGCCAGGTTACACCGGTGCTGATTTGGCCAACGTGCTCAATGAGGCGGCGCTGCTGACCGCCCGTTCCAACGCCCAGCTCATTGATGACCGCGCACTGGATGAGTCCATTGACCGCGTCATGGCCGGACCGCAGAAGCGCACCCGCGTCATGAAGGAACTGGAACGTAAGATCACCGCGTACCACGAAGGTGGACACGCTCTGGTTGCCGCCGCCATGCACAACACGGCCCCGGTCACCAAGATCACCATCCTGCCCCGAGGCCGCGCCCTGGGTTACACCATGGTGGTGCCTGAGGACGACAAGTACTCGATCACCCGCAACGAATTGCTGGACCAGATGGCCTACGCCATGGGTGGCCGTGTTGCCGAGGAAATCGTGTTCCACGATCCCTCGACTGGTGCCTCCAATGACATTGAAAAGGCCACGGGAACTGCCCGTGCCATGGTCACTCAGTACGGCATGAGCGAGCGCATTGGCGCCGTGAAGCTGGGTTCTGGCAGCAGTGAGCCGTTCCTGGGTGGCGGCGGTGGGCAGGGTAAGGATTACTCCGAAGCTGTGGCCTCCATGGTGGATGAGGAAGTTCGCAAGCTCATCGATCAGGCTCATGATGACGCCTACGAGGCCTTGATCGCCAACCGCGACATCCTGGACCGTTTGGCCCTGGAACTGTTGGAGCGCGAGACCCTGAACCAGGCCGAGATTGCAGAGATCTTCATCGGTCTGCGTAAGCCTGCACAGCGCAAGGTGTGGCTGTCTAAAGACTCCCGCCCCGTCTCCGCGTTGCCCCCTGTCATCACCGACAGGGAGCGCCGCGAGGCCCTTGAAGCCGGAGCGCCAAAGCCCGAGTCCGTCACCCCCGAGGACCAGATTGCCAACGCGCACCTGACCGGTCAACTGGACGCTCCCGGCAACCAGCCGGGCATCGATTTGGGTAAGGGCGACGCCCCCCAACTGCCCGGCCAGCCCTAACACCGGTAGGATCACATCCGTGACTGAATACGATGACGAACAAAAGGTGGACCTGCCGCGCATTGAGGCGGCGGTCCGGGAAATCCTCCTCGCAATAGGAGAGGATCCGGAACGCAGCGGCCTGCTGGACACGCCCAAGCGTGTGGCCAAGGCCTACGGTGAGGTGTTTGCCGGCCTGCATCAGGACCCCGCGGATGTTCTGGGTACCACCTTCGACATTGCCCACGAAGAGATGGTGCTGGTCAAGGACATTCCGTTCTACTCGACCTGCGAACATCACCTGGTGCCTTTCCATGGCAGCGCCCACGTGGGGTACATCCCGTCGTCGGACGGACGGGTGACGGGGCTGAGCAAGCTGGCGCGCCTGGTGGATATCTTCGCCAAGCGTCCGCAGGTGCAAGAACGCCTCACCACCCAGATTGCTGATGCTTTGATTGAACATCTCAAACCCCGCGGCGCCATTGTCGTCGTGGAGTGTGAACACATGTGCATGTCCATGCGTGGCGTGCGTAAACCAGGGGCCAAGACAGTCACCAGCGCTGTCCGCGGTCTGCTTCACGAACCCGCAACCCGGGCTGAAGCCATGAGCCTGATTCTCGGAAGGTAACTTAACACCATGGATTCCCTCGCTGCTGCGCCCGGAACGGGCCCGGCTACCTCTCCCTTGCCCGTTCTACGGGCCCGCAAGTCGCTGTCCACTTTTGCCACACTCCCCAAGGACCGCACCGTAGTCATGGGTATTTTGAACTGCACCCCGGACTCCTTCAGCGACGGTGGCGAGTACAACTCCACCGAGACTGCCATTGCCCACGGTCTGCGCATGTTCTACGGCGGCGCCGACATCATCGACGTCGGTGGTGAATCCACCCGCCCGGGTGCCGCCTATGTTGACGAAGCCGAAGAGCAGGCCCGCATTCTGCCCGTCATTTCCACTCTGGCCAAGGCCGGAGCGTTGGTTAGCGTTGATACCCGCCACGCCTCCACCGCCGCGCTGGCATTGGATGCCGGGGCCGGGCTGATCAACGACGTTTCCGGTGCCAATGTGCACCCGGACATGATCGCTTTGATCGCCGAACGGCAAGCCCCGTACGTGCTGATGCACAGCCGTGGCGATTCACGGTCCATGGACTCACTCACCGAGTACACGGACGTGGTTGATGAAGTGGTTGCCGAACTGGCGGCGGTTCGCGAGAAGTTCTACGCTGCGGGCGTCTTGGAAGAAAACCTGATCCTGGATCCGGGAATTGGCTTCTCCAAGAACGCCGAACAGAATTGGGAACTGCTGGCAAACCTGGACCGGGTGGCCGCAATGGGCAACAAGATCCTGGTGGGCACCTCACGCAAGCGCTTCCTCGGATCCTTGCTGACCAGCGCCGGCAAGGCTGCTGCCCCCAAGGAACGCGACGACGCCACCTCCGCCACCACGGCCATCGCTGCTGCTCAAGGTATTTGGGGTGTTCGCGTGCACGACGTCGACGCCAGCCTTGACGCTGCCAAGGTCGCCGCGCGCCTCGTGCAGGGTAAGAAGAGCCGAGAAGAGCGTCTTGCCACGCGCCAGGCTGCCCTGTGACGCAGCTTGACACCATTCGCCTGACCAGGGTTACAGCCATTGGTTATCACGGTGTTTTTGATCATGAGAAGCGCGATGGTCAGCCGTTTATCACCGACGCCGTGCTGCACCTGGATGTAGGCGCAGCAGCCGAAACGGATGATCTGAGCAAGACAGCAGACTACGGCGCGGTGGCCGAAGCAATCGTGGCCATGTTGACCGGACCGTCCTTTGATCTGATTGAGACACTCAGTGTCCGCATGACCGAGAAGATCTTGGCGGAGTTCCCTGTGGTGCAGGCCGTCGAGGTGACCATCCACAAGCCGAAGGCGCCCATTCAGGTTCCCTTTGGCGATGTGAGCATCACCGTGTACCGAGAGCGTGAATCGGCCGATGTGTGCGCAGCAGGGCCAGCAAGCGCCGGATCAGCCGCAGCAGCCGTAACCGCGGCACCCGCAGGCGCGTCATGACTGCCCCCAGTGCACTAACTCGGGCCATTCTGGCACTTGGCAGCAACTTGGGTGAACGGGAAGGCACGCTGGCCAGCGCCGTCGCCGATCTCGTTGACCGCCCGGAGGTACGCCTCCAAAACGTTTCGCCCGTGGTGACCACCAAGGCTGTTGGTGGGCCTGAGGGTCAGCCGGATTTCTTGAACATGGTCATTGCCGTGGACACCACGTTGAGCCCCCGTGAACTGTTGGCCCACTGCCAAGCGGTGGAGTTGGCTCATCATCGCACGCGTGAGGTGCGCTGGGGTGCCCGCACCTTGGACGTCGATATCGTCACGTATGGGGATGAACGCAGTGATGATCCGGTTTTGACGCTGCCGCACCCGCGTGCCGCAGTGCGTGCCTTTGTGCTGTACCCGTGGTCGCTGATGGAGCCCAACGCCACCCTGGCAGGGGAATCAGTGGCAGCGTTGGCGGCCAAGGCCCCGGACATGGAAGGTATTGTCCACGTCCTGGATGTGCCGCCAGCAGTAGTTCCCTAGCAGGATCTGCGGAACTTGTGTGCCCACAATTCCAAACGGCTAAAAAACCAGTACGGTTGAATGAGTAGTCCTCCAAGGAAGCGATGAGGCAACAATGAGAAGCACAATGCGGACCATCAGGCCCGCGTGGTTAGCAGCCGTAGGCGTTGTCCTTGCGGCCGTCGGATGGGTGGCCACCTTGCTCACCTCCCGGGCCAGTTTGGCCCTGCCGGTGCTGCCGCTGAGCTCCCTCATCACCATGGCCTTGATAGCCGTGGTGTGTCTGGTCCTGGGTCTGCGGGTGCGGCGATGGCGCGACGGCAACCGGGACAAGGCCTTTGATCCGCTCCTTGCCGCCCGCACGGTGGTTCTAGCCCAGGCCTGCGCCTATGCCGGTGCCGTGCTGTTCGGTTGGCATGCCGGGATTCTCATTAACCAGATTCCCACGGTGTCCATGCGCAGCGATCTTTCCATCTTCTGGGTCATGGTTGCGCATATGGCCGGCGGCTTGGTCATGGTGACCATTGGCGTCATTGTTGAACGTTTTTGCAAGGTACCGCCGGAAGACAACGATCCCGGCACATCCAGCAGCCGGCCCAAGCGTGATGGGCACGGGGAGGAAGAATTTGCCTAAGTCACACAGCAGCGTCATTGATCCTGTCGGAGTGAATTTTCTGCCCGTCTCGATGAAACTCATCACCGCCCGGTTCATCTCTGCCGGAATTGGCGCGCTCATCTTCTTGGCCATCACCATGGTGCCCTTGATCCTGCATTTAAGCGGGGTGTGGGCCGGCTACCCGGCGTGGCTGGCATGGGTTGCCCCGGCCATTGTGGTGGTGATTGTCGGGTGGGAAATGATTCTGATTCCACGGCAAGTGCGCGCCATTGGCTACGCCGAACGGGATGAAGACTTGCTGATTCGTGGTGGCATCCTGTTCCACAGGGTCATGGTGGTGCCCTACGGACGCATGCAATACGTGGATGTCACCATGGGCCCTCTTGAGCGGATGTTGGGCCTGAGTACCATTCACCTGCACACAGCTTCCCCAGGGACCAACGCGCTGCTCAACGGCCTCCCCGCAGCGGAGGCAGCTAGGCTGCGTGAACAGCTCACCGCCCGCGGTGAGGCAAAATTGGCTGGCTTGTGAGCGAGCAATTACCGCAGGAGCCCGGAGCGCAGCAGGCACCTAGTGCGTCCGAGGCTTCCGTTCCGGAGCACGCTGCGCCCGCCGCTACATTTGCCGTTCCGGAGCCCGCTGCGCCAGAGGGTTTCGCCACCGACGGCGCTGATACCTGGCACCGCGTCCACCCGGTATCGCCGTTTGTCCGTGGCTGGATCGCCGTGGCCGCCGTCATCTTCATTTTTGGCAGAAACTCCCTAGACTCGCTCTTCTCTGGCGGATGGCAGGACGGCGAATCCGTGACCGGAGGGACACCGGTGCTGTTCATCCTGATCGTGGTGGGCGCCGCCGTCGTCATTTTCGGCGTGGCATTTTTCTTGTCGTGGCGTTTTACGCGCTATCAGGTCACCGATGAGAATGTGCACATCAACTCGGGCATCATCTTCCGCCAACAGCGCCGTGCCCGCATTGACCGGGTGCAGGCCATTGACGTGATCCAGCCGCTCTTGGCTCGTGCCTTCGGGCTCGCCGAGCTGAAGTTTGACGTGGCCGACGGCGGGAAATCGGCCATCAAGCTCTCCTTCCTCAAGCTCGCGGAGGCCAAGCGGCTGCGTGCGGCGATTCTGGCCCGTGCCGCTGGCGTGACCATGGATCCGGATCAGCCCATGGACGTCCAAGAGGCGCCGGAAACTCAAGTCCTGGCACTGCCACCTCGGCGAATCATTGGCGCCGCATTTTTTAGCAGCACCACAGTGGTGTCGGTGATTTTCATTGCGGTAGCCGTTGTGGCCGTTACGCGAACTGGCGAGTTCGCTATTTTCCTCGGCTTTTTTCCGCTATTCATTGGTGTCTTTGCTTCCTACTGGAAGACGATCACGAACGATCTGAATTTCCGCGTCGCCTCATCGCCCGACGGCGTCCGGCTGCATTATGGTCTGTTGGAAACCCGGTCTCAGACCATCCCGCCGGGTCGCGTCCAAGCTGTGAGTATTTCGCAGGGGCCTGTGTGGCGGCCCTTTGGCTGGTATCGCGTGCAGGTCAACGTAGCTGGATATGGCGATGACAGCTCGGGCAGTTCCCGCAGTGTTGTCCTTCCCGTGGGCACGGAGGCTGAAGTGATGGCCGTTTTGGGTTTGGTGTTCCCTGACCCAGGGGTGGAACGGCCCTTTGACATGTTCGCGGCCGGCCTGCGCGGGGTGGGTCCCGATGAGGGCTTTGTGCACTCGCCACGGACGGCACGGTGGGTTGATCCCATCTCCTGGCGCCATAACGCTTTCCGTGCAACCGCAACCGCGCTGTTGTGCCGCCGCGGCCGGTTCTTCCGCAGCTTGCAGGTGGTGCCGCATGAGCGCACCCAGTCGTTGGGATTGCGTCAAGGACCACTCATGGCCCGTCTGGGTCTGGTGAACTTTGAACTGCATTCCACCGTGGGGCCTATCCGTCCCCGCGTGCATCATCTCTCAACCGCCAACGGTCTGGCACTCTTCGATGAGCAATCAGCCCGCGCCGCAACAGCACGTCGAATCCAACGCAGCGAAAAATGGCTTGAAGTTAAACAAGCACTCCCGGAGGAGCAACACCATGGCGATTAAGCCGGGCCGCCTTGGCATTGGAATCATTGGAGCAGGCAAGGTTGGTGCCGTCCTAGGGGCTGCGCTGCGCGGTGCCGGGCACGCCGTGGTGGGTGTTTCTGCCGTGTCCGAAGCTTCCCTGGATCGGGCAGAACTGTTGCTGCCCGGTGTTCCGGTCCTTGACGTGGCGGACATTGTGGAGCGTTCGGAACTGGTCCTGTTGGCCGTCCCCGATGATGCCCTCGCCGATCTGGTGACCGGCCTTGCCGCCACGGGTGCGTGGCAGGCCGGGCAGCTGGTGGCGCACACCTCAGGGCGATTCGGCACGGGGGTTCTGGCTCCGGTCAAGGCAGCTGGCGGCATTCCTTTGGCCCTGCATCCTGCCATGACGTTCACCGGCATGAGCCTGGACCTGGCACGCTTGTCCGACTGCTGTTTTGGCGTCACGGCGGATCCGGCCATGTTGCCCATCGCCCAGGCATTGGTGGTTGAAATGGGTGCTGAGCCGGTGGTTATTGCCGAGGCCGACCGTGTTCTCTACCACGCGTCACTGGCGCATTCGGCGAATCATATGGTCACGCTCGTGGCTCAGGCAGCACAGATTTTGGCTGACATTGGCGTGGAATCCACCAGCCAGATGTTGGGGCCGCTGTTACGTGCTGCCTTGGATAATGCGCTGATGTCGGGGGAGTCTGCCCTGACTGGTCCGGTGGCGCGAGGTGATGCCGGAACTGTGGCAGCTCATGCCGCCGCCCTGCGCGAGTACGCACTGGACACCTCGTCCTCGGATGTGCTGGACGCCTACTTGGCCATGTCTGCCAGCACTGCAGCCCGGGCTGCTAAGCGGCGGATGCTTTCCGCGGAGGCGTATCTTGGTATTCAAGCGGCTTTGCGCAACGACGACGGCGAACCCAGCCCAGGCGCTCCCGTCACGTAGACGGGCCTGGCGCGCAGTACAAATTTCGCACAGAACAAATTTTTTAGCAGTGAAGAGAGTGAAGACCATGAGCACCGTGCTGGTGACGACGATTGCAGAACTACGGGAAAAGTCAGGGGCCCTGTTACGCCTGCGAGCAGCGCAGCATGGCCAGGACAGCCAGGACGGCCAGGCTGCAGGTCGCCAGCTCGGCACCCTGGGCTTGGTACCCACCATGGGCGCGTTGCACCACGGCCATGCAACCTTGGCACGGACTGCCGTAGCGGAAAACTCGGTGGTGGTGGCCAGCGTGTTCGTCAACCCGCTGCAGTTCGGTGACGCCTCGGATCTGGCACGCTACCCGCGCACCACGGAGGCGGATCTGGCCTTGCTCAGCGAGGCTGGGGTGGACTTCATGTTTGCTCCGACGGTTCAGGAGATGTACCCCGACGGTGTGCCCATGGTGCGGGTCACGGCGGGAGCGATAGGCAACTTGTATGAGGGAGCCTCACGCCCCGGGCACTTTGACGGCGCCCTCACTGTGGTGGCGAAGTTGCTGCACACAGCCATGCCTGACGGCGGGCTGGCGTACAAAGCTGCGGCTGCCGGGGAGGGAGACGGTTCCGAAGGTTTGGGAATGGATGCTGCCGTTCGCCCTGCCTACCGGGCCTACTTCGGCCAGAAGGACGCTCAGCAGCTGACGTTGGTCCGCAAGATGGTGGCTGACCTGAACTTCCCGGTGGACATCGTGGCGGTCCCCACGGTGCGTGACGACGACGGGCTGGCTCTCTCCAGCAGGAACCGCTTCCTGTCAGCGCAGGAGCGGGACTCCGCACTGGTTCTCTCGCGTGCGCTGCGGCTCCTGAAGCGCCACGCAGATGCCCACGAACCACTCGATATTGCCTCGGCGCAGGCTTTGATTGACAGTGCTGCGGGCGTGGAACTGGACTACCTGGAAGTGGTGGATCCGCTGACACTTCAGGTCCGTGCAGAAAACTGTCAGGACACCCCGTTCACGGGGGAAGCGCTGGTCCTGGTTGCTGCCAAGGTGGGCCCGGTGCGGCTCATTGACAACATGCCGCTGGGCTGAACCGCTAAGCTCAGCCTGACCCGCCCCATCCCACTTTGAAGCTGCGCTCGGTTAAGAAAGAACCATGCGCTGCTCCAAGAGCTGCGCATGGTTCTGACTTAACGGAACGCAGAAGCAAAGTCGCTCAGCTGGCTTAGCTGGATTGCGCGGCGGAAAGCAGCGCCGTCACATCCTCCAAAAGAGGGTAAGCCGCCTGGGTGCCGCGCTTGGTGGTGGCCAGCGCGGCTGCCACCGAGGCCTGCCGGGCAGCATCCACGAGTGAATCGCCCGCAGCCAAGCGGGCCGCGACGGCGCCTGTGAAAGCGTCGCCGGCGCCTGTGGTGTCTACGGCGTTCACCTTTGTCGGTGCAATCAATACCGCGGGCGCCGAAGCGTTGGTTGAATCCAGCACCACAGAGCCAGCCGCACCGAGTGTCACCAGCACCTTGGACAGTCCGCGCGCGGCAAAGCTTTCCACTGCCCCGTGCCAGGCTTCTGCCGGTGCACCGGACGCTGGCATGGCAAAACCGTCAAGGAAAGCCGAGGCCTCGTGGGCGTTGACCAGCAACACATCCACCAGCTGCGCCAACTCCTCGGCGATGGGAGCGTAGGGCGAGAGGTTCAACAAAACTGTTGCTCCGGCGTCGTGCCCGGTTTGTGCAGCAGCCAGCACAGTCTCCGGGGCCACCTCCAAACACAGGCAGAGGACAGTGGCGCTGGCAAACACCGCCGGGTCAATGTGGGCGGGCAGGAGCGTGGCATTGGCGCCAGCAGAAATGATGATGGTGTTCTCGCCCTGGGCATCGACAGAAATGACGGCGACGCCGGTGGGCTCGGTGACGCGCCGGACGTGTTCAGTATTGACACCCGAACTGGCAGCGGAAGCCAGCAGCATCTCGCCGTTGGCATCCTCGCCCACTGCGCCGAGGAGGGTCACCTGGCCGCCCATCCGGGCCGCCGCAACAGCCTGGTTGGCGCTCTTGCCGCCCGGATTGACCGAAAAACCATTGCCGTGCAGCGTTTCGCCGGGGTTGGGCAACCTATCGCAGTAGATGGTCAGATCGGCATTGAGGGAGCCGGCAACAACTATTTTGGCACTCATGGTGCAACCTCCGCGTCAATAGGTTTGGGCACCAACAGCGAGGCCGCAAAAGCTGCGCCGGTGAGAGCCAAAGCCACGATTACAACAGTCAGGTAGGAGCCGTGGCCGCCCAGTGGGGCCGTGGCCACCAGAATTGCCGGCAGGACCAAGAAGCTGAGCCCGGCGCCGAGGTTGAAGGCGCCGGCGTTCATGCCCGGCAGAAATCCGGGGTTTCCCGCCGGAGACAGGACCACACCAAGGCCGTTGAGCATGATGTTCACAGTACCTGCGTACATGATGCCCAACAGCACGGTGCCGGCGATCATCCAGCCCAGGTTGTGGAGTCCGAGGAAGCCGATGATGGCCAGCGCGGCCATGCTGCCCAGCAGCCCCACCCGCAACATGATGGTGTAACCAATAACCGGCGCAAGCCGACCTGTGAAGGGGCCAAAAAGCCAACCCAGCAGGGCGTAAGGCGTCAGGATCAGCAAGCTCATCTGCGTGGCGCCAATACCAAAACCGGGATCGGTAGCCTGCACAAACGCAGGCACAATGCCGTTGATGACGGCGAAAATGCCCGTCATGGTCAAGGTAGTGGTCAGCAAAGGAGCCCAGGTGGAGCGCTGGCGCAGGTGCACAATCTCAACCATGGGGTGTGAGGAGACCTTTTCCACACGCCAGAACGCCATGAAAGCGAGCACGGCGAGCAGTGCCAAAGCCAGTGAGGTCACCAGCGGAACGGCGGTGATGCCACCCACCAACTTGGTGGCCTCATTCAAGGCTGTGAGCAGGGCGCCCACGGCGATGACAATAAAGAACACACCCAGCCAGTCCATCTTGGTGCCTTCGCCGGGCTTGGATTCCCCGGCGAGGAAAACGATCAGCAAAGTGGCGATTGCGGCAATGACCACCATGAGCCAGAAGATGCTGCGGAAGCCAAAGTGCTCGGCAAAGTAGCCGCCCACGAAGGAGTCAATGCCGGCGATGCCGCCGTTGACGGCGGTAATCAGGCCCATCAGTGCCCCGTACTTTTTGGGGTCCTTGACAGCTGAGCGGAGCATGATCAGGCACAGCGGAACCGTGGGGCCGCTGACGCCCTGGATGATGCGTCCCACGAAGAGCCAGGTAATATCCGGGGCCATGGCGGAGATGATGGAGCCAACGCCCATCATGACCATCATGCCGATCAGGACTTTCTTGCGGCCAATGATGTCGCTCAGGCGCGGCAGGAACAGGGAGAAGACGGCGGCCGCGGTGAAGAACCAGGTCTGAGACAGGCCAATGGAGGCTTGGCTGGCGTTAAGTTCCTCGCCCATAGTGACCAGCGCGGGGCTGAGCATGGAGGCGTTGAGCTGGAAGGCCACACAGGCTGTCAGCAGCGCCACCATCAAGGCGGTGATGTTACCAGATTTGCTCATGATGCCGGATTTAGTTGCGGTGCTCACGCGTCGACCTCACCAATGCGAACGAGTGCGTCGGTGACCATGTTCCAGAACTTTGCGTGGTCCAGTGTCACGGCCACGGAGGTTTTGCAGTCGGCGGGGGCGGGGGCGCGGAAATCGGCCACGGTCATGCCGAGAGTCAGTGTGCCAGTGAGCTCAATGTCGACGGGCACCTTCACGGTGGTCATGACGGTGGGGTCAATGACATAGGCGACGGCGCACGGGTCATGGACCGGCGGGTAGTCAAAGCCCTGGGCATCCTTGTACGTCTGGGTGAAGAATTCCATCAGCTCCATGACGAACTTGGCCGGCTTGGTGCCTACGGCCTCAATGGCGGCAACCACCTCGGGAGTAGCCAGTGCTTGGTGGGTCAAATCAAGGCCCACCATGACAACTTCCCAGCCGGCGTTGAACACGATATGTGCGGCCTCGGGGTCAATGATGATGTTGAATTCGGCGACCGGGCTCCAGTTGCCCACGTGGTAGCCGCCGCCCATGAGGACAACTTCCTTCACCCGCTCAACGATGCGCGGTTCCTTACGCGCGGCCATGGCGATGTTTGTCAGTCCCGCAGTGGGGACCAGGGTTACGGTGCCCGGTTCGTGGGCCATGATGGTTTCAATGATGAGGTCGACGGCGTGGCGCGGGTCAAGCTCGATCGTTGACTCGGGCTGCTCCGGGCCATCCATGCCGGATTCGCCGTGGATGTCAGGTGCCGTCTCGATGCTGCGCACCAGGGGGCGGTCGCAGCCTGCAGCAAAGGGGACACCGGTGATGCCGGCAATGGTTCCCACGCTCAGGGCGTTGCGGGTGACCTTTTCAAGTGTCTGGTTACCCACCACGGTGGTCACGGCAAGCAATTCGATGTTGGGATTGCCGTGGGCCAAGAGCAAAGCCACCGCATCGTCATGCCCAGGGTCGCAGTCAAGAATGATCTTGCGGGGCGCGGTGGCTGGGGCGTTGTGCTGTTCCATAGTCTTTTTTCTTCTCCACGTCGTTGGGGCGGCTCCGGAGTTTCCCGGCGAGGCACGGTAACCAAGTGTGGCACCACACCAAGGCAACGTCAAGCGCTTAACGTGATTCTCGTCAAGCGCTTGATCTGTTGTGGTTGCGATGATCTTCCTCGGCGCCGGTACGATCGATCCATGCAGCCGCCATCATCAGCCACCGCCCGCAAGAACGGCAATCGCCGCGTCACGGCCGCCACGGTTGCCGCTAGGGCGGGCGTTTCGGCGGCCACGGTATCCCTGGTGACCAATGGCAAGACTGCCGGGCGGGTCTCCGAGGAGAACATCGCCAAGGTTGAGCAGGCGGTGCGGGAGCTGGGTTACGTGGTTGATGGTCTGGGCAGCTCCCTGGCCAAGGGGCACAGTAACATTGTGATTTTGGTTGCTCCGGACGTTTCAAACCCTTTTTATGCCAAGGTCATTGCGGGTCTGAGGGAAGTCATCGGCCAGAAGTATGCCCTCCTGCTGTCCGTGACTGATGCTGGACAAACGCCGAATTCCGAAGACGTGCGGCGTCTGCTGGCCTTGCGCCCCGCCGGACTGCTCATTGATGCGCCCAGTGCACGGTTCCTCGCCGAACTCCAAGCAACGGAACCCATGGTGTTGTTGGATACGGCCGGCATTAGCGAAGACTTGCCATCCGTGAACTTCGACGTGGCAAGCGGGGCCCGTTTGCTGGCCCAGCATTTAGCGGGGCAGGGGCACCGAAACGTTGCCTACCTTGATAGCTCCACCGCGACCGAAACGTTTCGGCTGCGACGCGCGGCCTTCTGCGCGGAAGCTGCAGCCCTGGGCTGCGACGTGGTGGCTGAGACGCAAACAACCATCGATGTGGGAGCGGCGGCGCTGACCTTCGCCCAAGCGTGGCCACAATGGTCAGCGGCCGGGGTAACGGCCATCGTCTGTGCCACAGATACCCAGGCATACGGCGTCCTGCAAGAAGCCCGCGTTGTGGGCCTGCCTGTGCCGCAGAGCCTTGCCGTCACAGGTTTTGATGACCTGCCGTATTCGCAGACGTCCAGCCCGGGGCTCACCACGGTGCACCTGCCAGCCATGGAAATGGGGCGTCTGGCAGGAAAGGCGCTGCTGCAAGTAATTGGCGGAGAAAATGTGGTGGCAACACCTGTGGTGCTTGAAGCGACTCTGGTGGTTCGAGGCTCCACAGTGGCAACGATCTAGGGCAGCGGTCCAGGGCAACGGTCCAGCCTGGATGCCAATGTCCAAGGGGGCGTTGCTTCCCGGTGCAGAGCCCGAGTGTGGGCGACTCGGCAGGAGGCTTGAAGGTGCCACGGAGCGTACACCCAGATTCACCAACTAAACTTGTGAATCGTGAGCCCAGAAAATACCCTTTCCCCTGAACCCAGTGACGTCTCTGAGCAAATGCTCGTCCGGTTGGACAAGCGAGCCAAATTGCTTGAACGAGGCGAGCAGGCCTACCCGGTTGGGGTGGCCCGGACCCACACTCTAGAAGAAATTCGGGCCAAATACCCCGAACTGGAAGCGGACACCGCAACCGGTGAGATTGCCGGCGTTACGGGCCGTGTTGTGTACGTACGCAACAAGGGCAAGCTGTGCTTTGCCACACTGCAAGCCGGAACAGGTGTGCGCCTGCAGATCATGCTGTCCTTGGCCAATGTGGGCGAAGAAGCGATGGCCAACTGGAAGTCACTGGTTGACCTGGGCGACCACGTCTTCATCAAGGGCGAAATCATCAGCTCCCGGACCGGTGAGCTCTCCATCATGGCTGCCGAATGGGCCATGGCCTCCAAGGCGTTGCGCCCGTTGCCCGTCTTGCACGCGGAACTCTCCGAGGAAATGCGCGTCCGCCAGCGTTACGTTGACTTGATTGTCCGTGACACTGCTCGCGAACAGGTCAAGAAGCGCTCCGCCATTGTTAAGGCCATCCGCGATACGCTCCACGGCGAAGAGTACATTGAGCTTGAAACCCCCATTCTGCAGCTGGTCCACGGTGGCGCCTCAGCCCGCCCGTTCCGCACGCACATGAACGCTTTTGATCAGCCCATGACCTTGCGTATCGCCATTGAGCTTTTCCTTAAGCGTGCAGTGGTTGGCGGCATGGACAAGGTATTTGAAGTAGGTCGAATCTTCCGTAACGAAGGCGTTGATTCAACGCACAGCCCGGAATTCACCATGCTGGAAGCCTATGAGGCTTATGGCGACCAATTCACCATGGCAAAAACCATGCAGCGCATTATTCTTGCCGCCGCAGATGCCGTTGGTTCACGCGTCATTGAAACCGATCACGGTCAAATTAACCTCGACGGCGAATGGCCCTGGCTGCCCGTCTACGAGGGTCTTTCCAATGCCGTTGGCAAGGAAATTACCCCGGAGACAACGGCTGATGAATTGCGTGCCATTGCGCAAGAGCGGGCCATCAAGATTGATTCGGCCTGGGATGCTGAGAAGTTGGTCACCGAACTTTTTGGCGAAATTGTGGAGCCGACATTAATTCAGCCCACCTTTGTTTGTGATTACCCGCCGTCGGCGCAGCCCTTGGCCCGCCAGCACCGGGACAAGCCCAATCTCATTGAGGCTTGGGATTTGATTATTGGCGGCACGGAGACCGGAACCGCATTCTCCGAACTGGTTGACCCTGTCATTCAGCGCGAACGCCTCACCCGGCAGTCGCTGGCGGCGGCAGCCGGAGATCCTGAAGCCATGCAGCTAGATGAAGACTTCCTGCGGGCCCTGGAATACGGCGCCCCGCCCATGGGTGGTCTAGGACTCGGCGTGGACCGTCTGGTAATGCTCTTCACCGGCGTGGGAATTCGTGAAGCCATTCTCTTCCCCTTGATGAAGCCAGAGTAGGAGTAACAAAGAATATGGAATACGTTGCAGTTATCCTTCCGTCATTGGGTGTCGGTGCGCTTTTTTACTTCGCCATGAAGGCGATATTCAACGCTGATCGTTTAGAACGTGACGCGTTGGCACGGGCCGAACATGAAGCTGATGTCAAGGATGAAACCGGCTCTTAGTTTAAGCGTCAATAATTAAACTTTGACGTGAATGAACTTTCACACCATAATTTAGTGAGAAGTATTCATTAAAACTATGTGAGGCGAAAACTCCCCATGGCACAGAAAATTCACATAACACTTGTGGACGATATTGACCAGAGCCCAGCCGACGAGAATGTCACGTTTGGGCTGGACGGTATCAATTACGAAATTGACCTCTCCGCCGATAACGCTGAAGCATTGCGCTCAGCGCTGGCAACGTACATTTCTGCCGGACGCCGCGTTGGTGGCCGGGCAGTACGGGGCCGCGGTCCCGCAGCCGCCCCGAAGGCTGGCAGCGACGTAGCCGCGATCCGCGCCTGGGCCCGTGACAATGGCTACACAGTGCACGAGCGAGGACGCATCCAGGCTGAGATCCGCGACGCTTACTACGCCGCTCAGGGTAACTAGCAGCAGAGTTTTTCGCCCTAGATCAGGGCAGCGCGACGGCGGCATCACCTCAGCTGAGGCGGTGTCGCCGTCGTACGTTAAAAGCAACAGTGCCGCGCAGGAATGAACTTGCTATTTCCCCTGTGGCGAACACGCCCCCATTAGGCCCGGGTACTGCGTAGCATCAAAGTACGCAGTAAAAGGAGTGTGGCGAAATGTTTGAGCGATTTACTGATCGAGCCCGACGTGTTGTTGTGCTGGCCCAAGAAGAGGCCCGCATGCTCAACCACAATTACATTGGCACCGAGCACATTCTGCTCGGCCTCATCCATGAGGGTGAGGGTGTTGCCGCCAAGGCCTTGGAGTCCCTGAACATTTCGCTGGACGGTGTCCGTGAACAGGTTCAGGAAATCATTGGTCAGGGACAGCAGGCACCCAGCGGGCACATCCCGTTCACCCCGCGCGCCAAGAAGGTTCTGGAACTTTCGCTGCGTGAGGCCCTGCAGCTCGGCCATAACTACATTGGCACCGAGCACATTCTGCTCGGCCTGATCCGTGAAGGTGAAGGCGTTGCCGCGCAGGTACTGGTGAAGCTTGGTGCTGATCTGGGCCGTGTGCGCCAGCAGGTCAACCAGCTGTTGTCCGGCTACCAGGGCAAGGAACCTGCCGCCAGTGGCGGTGGCCAGCAGCCCGAAGGTACGCCTGCCGGCTCAGTTGTTCTGGACCAGTTTGGCCGGAACCTGACCCAGGCAGCCCGGGAAAACAAGCTTGACCCGGTCATTGGGCGCGAGCATGAGATGGAACGCGTCATGCAAATCCTCTCTCGCCGCACCAAGAACAACCCCGTGCTGATTGGTGAGCCAGGTGTTGGTAAGACTGCCGTTGTTGAAGGTTTGGCTCAGGCCATTGTGCGCGGCGACGTGCCCGAGACCATCAAGGACAAGCAGCTCTACACCCTTGACTTGGGTTCGCTGGTAGCTGGTTCACGCTACCGCGGTGACTTCGAAGAGCGCCTGAAGAAGGTCCTGAAGGAAATTCGCACTCGCGGCGACATCATCCTCTTCATCGACGAAATCCACACCCTTGTGGGTGCAGGTGCCGCTGAGGGTGCCATCGATGCTGCCTCGATCCTCAAGCCCATGTTGGCTCGTGGCGAGCTGCAGACCATCGGTGCCACCACCTTGGATGAGTACCGCAAGCACATTGAGAAGGACGCCGCTCTTGAGCGCCGTTTCCAGCCCATCCAGGTGCCCGAACCCACAGTTCCGCTGACCATTGAGATCCTCAAGGGCCTGCGCGATCGCTACGAGGCACACCACCGTGTCTCGATCACCGACGGCGCCCTGACGGCGGCTGCCACCTTGGCTGACCGCTACATCAGTGACCGTTTCCTGCCGGATAAGGCCATTGACTTGATCGATGAGGCTGGTGCGCGTTTGCGCATCCGTCGCATGACTGCTCCGCCAGAGCTCAAGGCCATGGACGGTGAAATTGCTGCCGTCAAGAAGCGCAAGGAAGACGCCATTGACGCCCAGGACTTTGAGGGTGCCGCGTCGTTGCGCGATGACGAGCAGAAGCTCATCACCGCCCGTGCCGACAAGGAACGCCTGTGGAAGTCCGGAGGCCTCGATGAGATCTCCGAGGTCGACGAGGAACTCATCGCCGAAGTTCTGGCGAACTCCACCGGTATCCCGGTCTTCAAGCTGACAGAGGCCGAGTCCACGCGTCTGCTGAAGATGGAAGACGAGCTGCACAAGCGTGTGGTGGGTCAGAATGAGGCCATCAAGTCCATCTCGCAGGCCATCCGCCGGACCCGTTCGGGTCTGAAGGATCCCAAGCGTCCTGGTGGCTCGTTCATCTTTGCCGGCCCCACAGGTGTTGGTAAGACCGAGCTGGCCAAGGCGCTGGCCGAGTTCCTCTTCGGTGACGAAGACGCACTCATCACGCTCGACATGTCCGAGTACTCCGAGAAGCACACGGTGTCCCGCTTGTTCGGTGCACCTCCCGGATACGTTGGCTACGAAGAGGGTGGGCAGCTGACCGAGAAGGTCCGCCGCCGTCCGTTCTCCGTGGTCCTCTTCGATGAGGTGGAGAAGGCTCACGCCGATCTGTTCAACTCGTTGCTGCAGATTCTGGAAGACGGTCGCCTGACCGACAGCCAGGGCCGCGTGGTGGACTTCAAGAACACCATCATCATCATGACGACCAACCTGGGAACGCGCGATATCTCCAAGTCGATCGCCACCGGTTTCCAGTCCGGCACGGACACCCAGACGGGCTACAACCGGATGAAGGCCCGGGTCTCGGAGGAGCTCAAGCAGCACTTCCGCCCCGAGTTCTTGAACCGTGTGGATGACGTGGTGGTGTTCCCGCAGCTGACCCAGGACGAGATCATCGAGATCGTCGACCTGATGGTTGCACGCTTGGAAGGCCGCCTGGCTGATAAGGGCATGGGCATCGAGCTCACGCCTGCCGCCAAGATCCTGCTCGCCACCAAGGGCTACGATCCCGCCATGGGTGCCCGGCCGCTGCGCCGCACCATCCAGCGCGAGATCGAGGATCACCTCTCCGAGAAGATCCTGTTCGGTGAGCTCAAGGACGGCGACATTGTCACGGTCGGTGTTGAGGGCGAGGGTGACGACGCCAAGTTCACGTTTGTGGGCACGGCCAAGCCGAACATCCCCGAAGCCATCACGGCCTCGGCCTAAGGTTCCTTCGCACTAAAGCACGACGGCGGCACCCTCCCCACACGGGGTGGGTGCCGTTTTGTGTTCCCTCACCCGTCTCACCCGAATTCCCTCCGCCTGCTCGCCCTCCGCGTCGAGGTAGCCGGTAAACGTCGAGAATACGGAGAGGGAACACGACTCTCGGCGTTAACCGGCTACCTCGACGGTCAGGGGCTCGTCCGCAAGCGTCGCGTCACCCGGCACCGGTCGTGAGTCATAGACTAAAACGGTGAGTTCTCAATCTTCTGCCCCCGTCATTGTCCTCCGGCCCGCCCGCACCTCAGATGTGCAGGCGATCAAGAGCCTCGTAGCGCCTTTGGCCGAGCGCCGAATTCTGATCTCAAAAGAGTCGGTGACGTACTTTGAAGCCATCCAGGAGTTTTGGATTGCTGAGGTGGACGGAGAGACTGTTGGTTGTGGTGCTCTCCATGTCATGTGGGAAGACTTGGCCGAGATCCGGACACTGGCCACCGCCGATTCCTGGCGAGGCAAGGGAGTAGGCCGCGCCATCGTCGAGAAGCTGTTGACCAATGGCAGGACCTTGGGCGTCAACCGCGTCTTCTGCCTGACCTTTGAAGTGGACTTCTTTATCCGCAACGGGTTCACCGTCATGGCTGATCAGAGCCCCGTGGACCCGGATGTCTACTCGGAGCTGCTGCGTTCCGCCGATGAAGGCATCGCAGAATTCCTGGATCTGGCACGTGTAAAACCCAACACGTTGGGGAACACCAGGATGATCTGCCAGCTCTGAAGAAAACCGGCTCTGGCCCCGGTCAGCCCGAGGCTGGAAAGGGCCACGAATCGCCCCGGACGTCCCTACCATCTGCCGTTTCGCCCCGGTAGTGTTCACAGTGGGCGGCAGTGAGGCCGGCCCGCCACCAATCGCTGTGATTCGGAGAGTTTCTATCATGAAAAAGCTCATCAATGATCCCAAGACAGTAGTAAATGAATCGGTGGAAGGGTTCGGTCAGGCGCATGCTGATCATGTAACCGTCCACCCCGATCCATTGTTTGTCACGCGCAAGGGCGCACCCCGAGAAGGGAAAGTGGGCCTAGTATCCGGCGGTGGCAGCGGGCATGAGCCGCTGCACGCAGGCTACGTGGGCTTCGGCATGCTCGATGCGGCTGTCCCGGGTGCCATGTTCACCTCGCCCACACCGGATGCGATTATCCCGGCCACCATCGCCGCAAACGCAGGTGCCGGAGTAGTGCACATTGTGAAGAACTACACCGGTGACGTGCTGAACTTTGAGATGGCAGCCGAGATGGCTGAAGCCGAAGGCGTCAGTGTCCGAACCATCCTGGTGAACGACGACGTCGCCGTGGAGGATTCGCTGTACACGGCAGGGCGCCGCGGTGTGGCCGGAACCGTCCTGGTCGAGAAGATCGCCGGCGCTGCTGCCGAGCGCGGGGACAATCTCGACGCCGTCACCGCCATTGGGCAGCGCGTCAACGACAACGTGCGCAGTATGGGCGTGGCCCTGTCCGCCTGCACCGTCCCGCACGCCGGGGTTCCCAGTTTTGACCTTGCCGAGAACGAGATTGAGATTGGCATTGGCATCCACGGCGAGCCCGGACGGCGCCGCATTCCGATGGAAAACGCCGACTCCATCACAGATCACCTGCTGGAACCGATCCTCGCTGACCTCAAGCCGAACGCTGGCGAGAAGGTGCTCTTGTTCGTCAATGGCATGGGCGGCACGCCCACCAGTGAGCTCTACATTGTCTACCGGCACGCAGCCAAGGTGCTCGAAGCAGCAGGACTGGTGGTGGAGCGTTCGCTGGTGGGCAACTACATCACGGCGCTGGAGATGCAGGGCTGCTCCATCTCGGTGCTGCGCCTGGATGATGAAATGACCGAATTATGGGACGCTCCGGTGAATACTCCGGCGCTGCGATGGGGGATGTAAATGAGCCACATACTTGATGCTGCCTGGGCGCAACGCTGGCTGCGACTCTCCGCCGAGGTTATCGCGGAAAACCGAATGGCCCTGATTGAACTCGACCGAGCCATTGGGGACGGTGATCACGGTGAGAACATGGACCGCGGCTTCAGTGCCATCCTTGAGAAGCTCGACGCCGAGCCGCCCGCCACTCCTGGTGCCGCCTTCAAATTGGCGGCCATGACCTTGATGTCGAAGGTGGGCGGGGCTGCGGGGCCACTGTATGGCACGGCGTTCTTACGTGCCGCAACGGCTGTTGGCGATGCCACTGAGCTGGATGTCAACATGCTCGCGGCGGCCCTGACCGCGGCGCGCGACGGTGTTGTTGCCCGCGGCAAGGCCGAGGTAGGGGAGAAAACCATGATTGATGCGTGGACTCCTGCTGTCGAGGCGGCGGTTGCCGCAGCGGCAGCTGGCACGGATCCGGCGGCCGCACTGGACGCTGCCGCCACGGCCGCCGAAGCCGGGGCGCTCTCCACCGATCCGCTCATTGCGCGCAAGGGCAGGGCAAGCTATTTGGGGGAGCGGGCCATTGGGCATCGCGATCCCGGAGCCGCCTCGTCGGCGCTCATTTTGCGTGCCGCCGTCCACGCCGCCGGGGATGGCGCATGAGCGTGGGGCTAGTCATCGTCTCGCACAGCGAAAAGCTGGCGGCTGGCGTGGTTGAACTGGCTTCCCAGATGGCCCCCGACGTGGTCTTGGTTGCCGCAGGAGGGATGGACGACGGCGGCATTGGGACCTCGCTGGAAAAGGTCATGACCGCGATGGGGCTGGCCGATACCGGAGCCGGTGCCGTGGTGCTCACCGACCTTGGCTCGGCTGTCATGACCGCCGAATCCGCCCTGGAATTTTTGGGTAGTCCGGAAACGGTACTGCTGGCCGATGCGCCCCTGGTTGAGGGCGCCATTGCGGCAGCAGTCTCAGCCCAATCGGGCGCCTCGGCCGATGTTGTGTGCAAGGCCGCCGAGACGGCACTTGCCCCCGCGCACGCCACTGGTGCGGTGACCGCCGTCGAGCATCCAGCAGGCGAACCTCAGGCCGACGGGGCCGTGACGGCGCTGCTCACCCTGATCAACCCCATGGGTCTGCACGCTCGCCCGGCCGCTGCTCTGGCCGGGCAGCTGGGGGCCATGGATGTGGACATTGAGGTCAACGGCGTGGACGGGCAGTCGGTAATGATGTTGATGACGCTCGGCGCAGCGCAGGGCACTGAGCTGAACGTTTCGGCCACAGGGCCCGACGCGCAGCGCGCCGTTGACCTGGTGCGCAGCCAAGTGGAAGCCGGGTTCGGCGAGCTCTGACGCTTCCGGTGGGGTCGGCAGGGGACAGTTCCCTCGCGGGCAGTAAGATTTCCTCGCCCGTTCCTCGTTCCTCGGACCGTGCGGGGAAAATCCATCCCCGCTCCGGGAACTGTCCCCTGCCTCTTCCGTGCGCCTCGCCTCGTGCGCCTTCCCGGGCTTTCGCTTTGGTCCTTCGCTTGTGGCCTTCGCTGTCAGCTGGGCAGGTGGTAGCCGGCTTCGGAGAGTTGGGCGAGGCCGTCTACCACCAGGCCAGCGAGGGCGCGCTCCAGCTGAGGTGCGTGGGTGTTCAACTTGTGGAGTTTGCCCAGCTCCAGAGCCACCTCGGCGTGAAGCTGTGCGGCCTCCGCGTCCCACAAGAGGTCTGCATGGATCGGTGAACTGGCCGCCCGCAACACCGCCATCACCGCGCCGCGCACCTGCCTGTCCGTGCCAGCCCAAGGCTGACCCTTGGGGATGTAGGTGGGCTCGGGCTGGCCGGCGGCAATCCAGGCGCACTGCTCCAAGACCGGGCATTGCCCGCACTTGGGGCTGCGGGCTGTGCAGATGACAGCGCCCAGTTCCATCACCGCGGCATTCCACAGGACCGACTCGGCGTCATCCTCGGGCAGCAAATTCGTAGCCAGAGTGGTCTCGGCCGCCGTAAGAGCCGGGGCCGGAAGGGCTTGGCCAATGACGAGCCGGGCATGGACGCGGCGGATGTTGGTGTCCACCACAGTGGTGCGCCGGCCAAAAGCAAACGCGGCAACCGCGGCGGCCGTGTACGTCCCCACACCGGGAAGCGCCAGAAGTTCCGGATAGCTGTCGGGGACGGTGCCGCCGTGCTTCGCAACAATTTCCGCGGCGGCAGCGTGCAAGCGCAAGGCCCGCCGCGGGTAGCCGAGCTTGCCCCAGGCTCGCAGGACATCAGCGGCCGGGGCGCCAGCGAAGTCAGCGGGTGTGGGCCAACGCTCCAGCCATTGCTCCCATACCGGCTGCACCCGGACCACCGGTGTTTGCTGCAGCATGATCTCGCTGACCAGGATTCCCCACGCCGAACAGTTGCGGCGCCACGGCAGGTCCCGGGCACCGTCCTGGAACCAGGTGTTGATGACTTTGTGCAGTTCGGTGGGCGGCACGTTGGGTGAAACTGTGACTGGCATGGATTTCCTTGGAACGGGTGGACGGCTGATATGAGGGGCAGGATGGACGGCGCAGATGGCGGGCGAGCGGGCTTGCATGGCGGTCAGCTTGCCGGTTCACCGTTGCTTAGTAACGGTACCTTCGGTAGCGGCTTGAGTAGCTCGCCCGGGTGGACGCCCAGACCGTGAGCGAGTCTGACGATGATATCCAGGGACGGGTTGGCGTGCCCACATTCGAGTCCGCTGATGTAGGAGCGGTCCATGTTGACGTAAAGGGCAAACTCCGATTGGGTTAGCCGGACTTTTTCCTTTCGAAGCTTGCGGAGATTCTCCCCAAATGCGCGGAAGTCGGGTTGAATATGCACGTTGGGCCCCTCGATTCATGTGGGTTATAGTCCACACCTTGGCTGCCTTGTGATACTACCAGCGGCACTTTGGCCATAAGTCTCCTTCAGGTGATGAGCGTGAGGCGACGCTGAACGTAGAACCTGCAAGTATCGGCAAGGAGTACGGCACCGTTGCCACGAGCAGTATGTTCAGCTTTGGCACCCGGGACCGGAACCCGGTAGTTTGGGTAGTTTGCGCCACCCAATGCCTGACGGCGTGGTTGGTCCGGGTGGGCCAGTTGCTTCGATAGGCTTGAGTTTGTGGGAACTACAGGGAATACCGGTCGTGGCAAGGGGTCTTCTGCTGCGCCCGCTGGCAGGCCTGGCAGCACAGCTAAAGTTTCTGCCAAGGTGTATCGGCGCCGCCGCCTCGTGGCAGTAGTCATGGCACTGCTGGTCATTGGGGCCCTGGTTGCTGGCGGATTCTTTGTAGCGGGCCTGCTCGGAGCCGGATCTCAAGGTGCCGCCCAAGGCGGCACGGTGGCTAATAGCGGCACCGAAAAGGCGAAGTCGGCCGCTAAGGCGGGGACTCCGCCGTCGGCCGTGTGCGACGAGGCCGGGATCAAGGTCAATGCCAGTGTCGATAAACCAAGCTACGCCGCAGACGAAAAGCCTGTCCTGACCCTGCAGGTCACCAATTCCGGCAAGGCTAATTGCGACATCAACGTGGGCACGAGTCAAATGGAATTCGTGATCACCAGTGGTGAGGACATTATTTTCAACTCAAAGTTCTGCCAAGCGAACGCCACGGATCTGGTGAAGAACCTGGCGCCGGGTGAATCAGAAAAAGCCAACATGGTGTGGCAGTTGAACCGCACTGCGCCGGATTGCGCCAAAGTAGTATCCGTGCCGGGACGTGGCGGGGCCACATATGCTCTCGTGGCAACGTTGGGGAAATGGTCCAGCGAGAAAGTTTCCTTCACACTGCAGTAGCGGCGTAAGTGCCAGTGAGCAGTTTCTGCCGGCAGTTTTAGAGGAAGCGGTCCAACAGGCTGGCCTCGGCGATGCGGGAGAGGCCCTCGCGAACATTGCGGGCCCGCAGCTCGCCAATTCCATCCACCATCATGAGCTCGTCAATCGTCGCAGCCATTAAGTTCTGCAAGCCACCAAAGTGGTCAACCAGGCGTCCCGCAATGGCGCGCGGGACTGCTTTGAGGCCCGAGACCAGACGGTAGCCGCGCGGCTGAATGATGCCGTCGAGGGAATCGTTGCCTGATGTCAGACCAACAACGTTGGCTATCAAGCTCAAGTCGATGAGATCGGCCTGGTCAATGTCCTGCAGGGCAGCAACTGCCAGGTCAACGTCGGTGGTCTCCGGATCCGTGTAGTCGCGGATCACCATGTCTGCGCCGGAGCCGCGAGTGGCTGAAAGTTCCTCCAGCTGCAGTGACAACAAGCGCCCATCCACGCCGAGTTCCAGAACGTACTGAGCAATTTCCTCGGAGATGCGGCGCACCATCTCGTGACGCTGCAGGGTGACGGCAACATCGCGGACAGTAACCATGGCTTCGATTTCAAGCGCGGACAAGGAGCTTGTTACCTGGTCCAGCCGCGCCCGGTACCGTTCCAAGGTGGCGAGGGCCTGGTTGGCGCGCGCCAAAACCTTCTCGGAACCTTCAAGGACGTAGCGCAGACCGCCAACGTAGAGGGCAATGATCTGCATGGACTGGCTGACGGAAACCACGGGAACACCCGTCTGGATGGCTACGCGTTCAGCTGTGCGGTGCCGGGTGCCCGATTCCTGAGTTTCAATGCTGGGGTCCGGGACCAGCTGCACAGCCGCCCTCAAAATCTTGGTGGCATCCTTGTCGCAGACAATGGCACCATCCATTTTGGCCAGTTCCCGCAGACTTGTGGAGGCGAAATCGATGCCGATCTCAAAGCCGCCGGAGCACAGGCTTTCAATGGTTTTGTCGGAACCGAGCACAATGAGAGCGCCCGTGCGGCCACGAAGAATACGTTCCAGCCCATCACGCAGCGGCGTTCCCGGCGCGACACGGGCAAGAGTGGCTTTCAAGGCCTCTTCGGGGCTGCGAAGCATGGGCGGTTCCTTCTTTTCAAGCGCGGGAATCCGCACGAGTCACAATGCCCATAATAGTGTGAACGGTAGGCATTTTTCCGCTTCCATGCGACTAGTTGCGCGTATCTTGACCGTTCCGTGTCCTTTGGCCCCGCAATACCCTCTAGAGGTGCAGGAGAAGCTCCGTGGCCTCGGCGATATGCTCAATCTGCTTTACCGTAAAGTCCGGAGGGATCGGCCCTGGACCGGCCGCACTTGCTGGCACCAGAGCGTGGGTATAGCCCAAGCGGCTCGCCTCCTGGATGCGCTGGTTGATGCCTGGTACGGGACGCACCTCGCCTGCCAGCCCCACCTCGCCAAAGGCCACCATCTTGTTGTGGACAATTTTGTTGGTCTTGGCCGACACAATGGACAATGCCACGGCCAGATCCATGGCGGGTTCACTTAGCCTGGCACCGCCCACGGTGGCCACAAAGCTGTCATCGGCATCCAGCCGCAACCCGGCCCGCTGCTGCAGGACAGCCAGCAGCATGCCAACACGGGTGGAATCCAGCCCACTGACGGTGCGCCGGGGCTGGGAACCGAGGGAGGGGGTCAGAAGGGCTTGCACCTCGGCGAGCAGCGGGCGGCGTCCTTCCATAGTGACGGTGATGCAGGTGCCGGAGACGGGGGATGAGATGCGGGAGGTGAAGAGCCCGCTGGGATCGGCCAGCCCTTCAATACCGTTGTCCGTCAGGTCAAAACAACCCACCTCATCGGTTTGCCCGTACCTGTTCTTCACGGCTCGCAGCAGGCGCAGGCGGGAGTGGCGTTCGCCGTCGAACTGGCAGACCACATCCACCAGATGCTCCAGCAGACGGGGCCCGGCAATGGAACCGTCCTTGGTCACATGGCCCACCAGAAGTGTTGTCATGTTCAACCGTTTGGCGGCGGCAATGAGCGATGCCGCCACCTCGCGAACCTGGGACACGCCACCGGCCGCTCCATCGACCATGGCACTACTGAACGTCTGAACCGAGTCCACGATCAGCAAGGCGGGCTGCACTGCCTCAACCTGCCCCAGGGCCGTGCCGAGATCCGTTTCAGCCCCTAGATATAAGGTGTCCGCGACGGCGCCAATGCGTTCGGCGCGCAGCTTTACCTGGGCGGCGGATTCCTCACCTGTCAGGTACAGCACCTTTTGCGGTGCCTGGCCATGGTCATTGCGGGCAAACTTTGCGGCCACGTCCAGCAGCAGCGTGGACTTTCCGACGCCGGGCTCGCCCGCCAACAAGATCACGGCCCCTGGCACCATGCCGCCACCTAAAACGCGGTCAAGCTCTGGCACGCCGGTGAGATTATGAGCGGCCTTGGACGCGTCCACCTCAGAGATTAGCTGGGCAGGGCGCACCACGGTGGTGGCTGCAGTTGTTCGCACCACTACGGTGCCAATTTCCTCCAGGGTGCCCCACGCCTGGCATTCGCCACAGCGGCCCACCCACTTCACGGCCTTCCAGCCACACTCTGTGCAGTGGAAATTCTGCCCTGCGTTTGTCTTTGCGCTCTTTGTTGCCATGGTTCAACCCTAGCCCCGGGTACCGACATCAGAGCGTGGGCGGGGCACCTGGGTGAGGCGTCCGGCGTCGTGCGTCTTAAAAATGGGGCAAAGAGAAAAGGGTTACGCGTCCGGCAGTCTCGTGGGGCTACAGATCTGGGAGCAGTGCTCGGGCCTCGGACGGCTCCACATTAGCCGCCTCGAGCAGGTCCACCATGAGGGTGCGGAACAACAGCACCAGCGTTTCGCCCTCCATGCGCGTGATTTCCAGCGTGGCCGGATGCAGCCGGATGGCAATCTCGGCCAGCGATTCGCGGGTGTGGCTGAGGGAGACGTGGGACTTGCTCCCGGTGACGGCCGCGCCCAGCTCATCGACAGCTGCAGCAGTCCCGGTCAGGACCTCGGCCAAGTTGACCATGCCAGCGTCCGAGAGTGCAGTGTTGTTAATGGCCGAGGCGAGTCGACGGGCCAAGATCCGGCTCGAACGCATAGCGTAATCCACCCTGAGCATGAGCCGGGCCATGCCCGCAACCTCATTCAAATGACGGCGGTACATGGGCGCCAACTTGGCAATTTCCACCGAGCCGCGCAGACCCTGCCGCATTTGATCGATGCGATGCTGCTGGCCACGGGCACGAGCCAATGCATGCCAGGCGGTGGTGGCATCGTTGTAAGACAGGGAGGCGGCGCATTCGCGTAGCACGAGGGACAGCTGATGAAGGACCTCTTTGAGATCGTCTTTGGGTTGCCGGCGAGGATCTTTGGGAATCAAGAACGTTGCGGCTAGGGCGAAGCAACCACCAATAACAGCATCCAGGCTCCGTGTAAACGGGCCGCCCGTCGGAATGGGTAGCAGCACCACGAGCAAGGACTGAAGCGCCAGTTGGGTGGTGAAGATGACGCCGCTGTCCAGAAAGCGGGCTAGCAGGATGGACAGGAAAACCACTAGGGCTGCCTGCCAGATTCCGGAGCCCAGCCAGTGCAACAGCATGTCTCCGACGGCGATTCCAATGGTGCAGCCAATGCCAACTTCGAGAACTCGGCGTACCCGTGGTTCCCGGGTGAAACCCAACGCAACAATGGCGCTGGTGGCTGCGAACAGGGGACCTTGGTGACCCAGCACCAATTCGGCAAAGTAGTAGGCGCCCACAGCGCAAACTGCCATCACTAAGGCATGAAAAACCGAGCTCGCGCTACGTCGCGCACCCTCTTGGGTGCGCTTCTTCAAAAACGAAAATGTGGCGGCGACCCTGGTGGGCTCGGCCGGCGCAAACTCTGGCATGGGAACCAGTCTATGCGCGAAGTCCAGCCTCCCGGCACGCAAGAGCGGCCTCCCCGCACGCAAATGCAGGGAGGCCGCTCCAGGGAATGCGCAGCACGCGCTTCAACAGGGGCTAGTTGAAATCCTCGTTGAATCGGGCCAATATATCCGCGAACTGACGCACCTCGGCAACGTCCCACTGGGAGAGCTTGTCAAAGAGAGCTTGGCGGGAGGTGTCCTGTGTTGACTCATACCGTGCGTGAGCTAGCGGAGTCAGCGCCACAATCATGGCCCTGCCATCTTCGGGGTCAGCCATGCGGGTGATGAGTTCCAGGCCCTCCAACTGCTTGAGCAAGCGGCTCACCACGGCCTTATCAGTATCAAGCTTTTGGGCCAGCTCCAGCTGGTGCATGGATCCGCAACGAGCGAGCAGCATCATTACCGAAAAACTCATCGGCTTCAGATCCGGGTGGATCGTGGCTGCCCTGGTAGCAAGGCTTTTTCTGGCCCGAACCAGCAAGGTGCCAATTTGTTGTTGGGTGTCTCTTACGGCCTCCGCCAAGTCTTCCGCTGGCGGCAGCGCGGGCGCTCCCTCCGCGACTGTCGGATGCGCCGAACCGGACGCACTCGCCGCCGGCAGCCCGGCTGCTTGAATGGGGTTAGTCACTTGCGAACCGAGTGGTTCTCGGTGCCCGGGGCGACGGCGACGGAGGCTTCGCTGACATCGACAAGAACCTGTTCGGCCTCCTGCAACAGTGAGACAGCGTTGGCTGCTTCGACGTCGCTCTTGGCCCGCTCGTCACGGGTCTGGCTGCTCAGTTCCAGGTTTGGCAGGAAGATGATAGCCAAGATGGTGAGAATGCTCAGTGGTGCAGCGATCAAAAATACGTGACCTACAGCATCACCGTAGGCAGATTCGATGATGACGCGCACCGATTCAGGCAAGTTGTGAACGGCCGGGATATTGCCGCTGGCCAAAGACGCGCCAATGTCCTTGCCCTTTTCGCCCAGTGCGCCGATGGCGCCCTGCAACTCCGAAGACTTGCTGGACAACAGATCCGCAACCTTGGTACCCATGAGGGCACCCAGAACCGAAACGCCGATGGTGCCACCCAAGGAACGGAAGAAGGCAACGCCAGAGCTGGCCACACCGATTTCCTTCGGGGTGACGGCATTCTGGACGATCAGCACCAGGTTCTGCATGACCATACCCAGGCCAGCGCCAAGGATAAACATGTAGACGGAAACCAGGACAAAGTTGGTGTCGTAGTGAATGGTGCTCAGGGCAAACAGGCCTACGAGCTGCAGGATTGAACCCGTCACCATGATGGCCTTCCACTTGCCGTGCTTGGAGATCATGGCGCCGGCAATGGTGGAGATGATCAGCAGACCGGCCATCATGGGTATGGTCATCAGGCCCGACTGTGTGGCGTTGGCGCCACGGGCAAGCTGCATGTACTGGGCCAGGAAGACCGAGGTGCCGAACATGGACACACCCACCGAAATGGAGGCGATGACGGACAAGGTGAAGGTCCGGTTCTTGAACATGGTCAGAGGCAGGATCGGCTCGGCGGACTTAAGTTCCACGAAGACAAAGGCGAGCAAAGCTACGACGGCGCCGCCCACCATCAGGATACTGGGCGTGCTAACCCAATCGAACTGGCTTCCTGCCAGCGTTACCCAGATCAGTAGCAGCGAGACGCCGGCCGTCAGGAGGACGATGCCTGCGTAGTCAATGGAGACCTTACGCTTGGGCTGAACCGGCAGACGCAGAGTCTTTTGGATCAAGATGATGGCGATGACGGCGAACGGCAGCGCTACGAAGAAGTTCCAGCGCCAGTTGATGGCGTCTGTGATGAAACCGCCGATCAGCGGGCCACCCACGGTGCCGAGTGCCATGACAGCGCCGAACAAGCCCATGTACTTGCCACGCTCACGCGGGGAGATGATGTCGGCCATGACAATCTGCGTCAAGGCCGTCAATCCGCCGGCACCGAGGCCCTGGAAGACGCGCATGGTGATCAGCATCGAGGTGTCTTGGGAGAAGCCAGCAATGGCTGATGCGATGACGAAGATCAGCAAGGAAAGCTGCAGGAGCAACTTGCGGTTGGTCAAGTCAGCGAGCTTGCCCCAAATGGGGGTGGAGATGGTGGTGGCCAGCAGGGTGGCGGTGACTACCCAGGTGTAGGCAGTCTGGCTGCCATGAAGATCCGAAAGGATGACTGGCAGTGAAGTGGAGACAACAGTTCCGGCGAGGATCGAGACGAACATGCCCATAAGTAGGCCGGTCAGGGACTGCATTACCTGACGGTGTGTCATCCCCGATTCGGACAGCGCGGGGGCTGCCTTTGCGGTGGATATTTTCTGAGACAAAAAGGCTCCATAAAAAGTGAGGAAAATGGTTGATTGATGTCAACTATATATAAGTAGTTGCTGTAGAACAACTACTTTCTAAGTGAGTTACGTCAAGTGAGCCTCTTCTGGCGGGGTGATCATGCCCCAAAAACATGCTGAACGTGACCGGCATCGCACAAGATTCAGAAGAATCCCCGCACCGTTAACCTTCTGTTCACCTAAGCAGGGCCACGGCTTCACCTCGGCCTCCTAATGTCTGAGGAGTAATGAATCGGCAATGCAACCCATCGAAGAGGTAAAAGCGTGAAGTCACTTCACATCGGCCGCGTGGCAGCAGTTCTCACCGTCGGCGTTTTGGCACTTTCAGCCTGCGGCACAGACAACGTTGTGACCCCCGGCAATGGCAGCACCAGCGCTGCAAACACGGGAGCATCCGTCACGGGAACACTCACGGGTACGGGCGCCAGCTCTATCTCCGCAGCCATGGACGCCTGGAAGGCCGGCTTCGAGTCCGCCAACACCGGCGCCAAGATCCAGTACTCACCCGAAGGCTCGGGTGCCGGACGTAAGGCTCTGATCGCCGGCGCCGTGCAGTTCGCAGGCTCTGACGCCTACCTGAAGGACGAAGAACTCGCCTCCGCCAAGGAGAAGTGCGGCCCCGATGGCGCCATCAACGTTCCCTGGTACATCTCCCCGATCGCTGTTGCGTTCAACGTAGAAGGTGTCAAGGACCTCAAGCTCGACGCCGACACCATCGCCAAGATCTTCCGCGGCGACATCAAGAACTGGAACGACGCAGCCATCAAGGCAGCCAACCCGGACGCCAAGCTGCCGGATTTGGCTATCACCCCCGTGCACCGCTCGGACAACTCGGGCACCACCGAGAACTTCACTGACTACTTGGCCGCAGCAGCGTCCACTGTCTGGACCGATAAGAAGTCCGGCGACTGGCCTGCAGCACTGCCGGGCGAAAACGCCAAGGGCACCTCAGGTGTTGTCAAGACTGTCACCGAGACCGCTGGCGCCATCACGTACGCCGATGACTCCGCAGTCACCGACGCCTTGGGCAAGGTAGAGCTGAAGGTTGGCGACGCTTATGTACCGGTCTCCGCAGAAGCTGCCGCTAAGGCTGTTGACGCAGCGAAGGTTGTTGAAGGCCGCTCCGCAAACGATCTCTCCCTGAAGCTGGACCGCACCACCACCGTAGCCGGCGCCTACCCCGCCGTGTTGGTCTCCTACGGCGTGTTCTGCGCTCACTACCCGGATGCCGCAACCACTGATCTGGTCAAGGCGTTTGGCACCTTCGTGCTCAGCGATGACGGACAGAAGCAGGCAGCAGAAGCAGCCAAGAGCGCGCCGCTGTCCGCAGAACTGGCCGCCAAGGCCAAGAAGTCAATCGACTCCATCAGCGTCGCCAAATAAGCGCACGTAAGCGTCAATAGAAAGTACTAGATTGTCCACCACAAAGCTCGTACCTAAAGCGGGAGTTGGGCAGGCCGCGAAGGGTCGCATCGGAGATAGAGTTTTCTCCGGTGCGGCCCTCACCGCCGGCGCGCTCATTGTTGCCGTGCTCTTCGCGGTGGCCCTGTTCTTGATTGTTCAGGCGCTGCCCACATTCAGCGCAGCACCTGCAGACATCACTGGCGGGGAGGGGTTCTTCTCCTACATCTTCCCGATCGTGATTGGCACGCTCATCGCCGCCACGATCGCCCTGCTCATCGCCACCCCCATCGGTGTGGCCGTGGCTCTGTTCATCTCGCACTACGCCCCGCGCAAACTTGCCAAGGGCTTGGGTTACGTGGTGGACCTTCTTGCCGCTATCCCCTCTGTTGTTTACGGTGCTTGGGGTGCGAGCTTCCTGGCTTCCTCACTCAAGGGGCCCTACGCCTGGCTGGCTGAGAACGCCGGCTGGATTCCCATTTTTGCCGGACCCGCATCCGGCACCGGCAAAACCATCCTGACGGCCGGCATTGTCCTGGCCGTCATGGTGTTGCCCATCATTGCCTCATTGACTCGGGAGATTTTCCTGCAGGCACCCATGCTGCACCAAGAAGCGGCGTTGGCATTGGGCGCCACCCGGTGGGAAATGATCCGCATGGCCGTTCTACCCTTCGCCCGTGGCGGCATTATCAGCGCCGTCATGCTGGGCCTTGGCCGTGCCCTCGGTGAGACCATGGCAGTGGCACTCGTCCTCTCCTCCGGACCGTTGATCGCTTCATTGATCCGCTCCGGCAACCAAACCATTGCCGCCGAAATTGCTCTCGACTTCCCTGAGGCATTCGGATTGCGCATGCATGAACTGATCGCTGCCGGCCTCGTGTTGTTCTTCATCACGCTGCTGGTCAACATGGTGGCCCGCTGGATCATCAACCGCCACAAAGAATTCTCGGGAGCCAACTGATGGCCACGCTCATGACCGAACGGAAGCGCTCCGCCTTAACCCGCGGCCGCTTGCCTCGCTACACCCCGTATGTGATTGCTGCTGCGGCCATTGTTATTGCCGCAGCGCTCATGTCCCTGATCGGCTTCAACGTCTTCGGCTGGGCAGTGCTCTCGGCAGTGCTGTTCGCAGCCGGAAACGTCATCAGTGCCGCCGTCGTGGAAGGCCGTCGCAAGGCCACCGACAAGTTCGCCACCTCACTGGTTGTTGGCGCTTTCCTCATCGCGTTGTTGCCTCTGGTCTCGGTCATCTGGACGGTGCTGGTCAACGGCGTTCCCGGACTGCTGAACCCCGGCTTCCTCACCAGCTCAATGAATGGTGTGACGGGCGCCGTCGACAATGCATCGGTCAAAGACGGAACCCCCGTCATGGGCGGTGTTTACCACGCACTGGTAGGTTCAGTCCTGATCACGCTCTGGGCCACCCTCATCTCGGTGCCGGTGGGTCTGCTCACCGCCATTTACCTGGTGGAGTACAGCGCCGACAACAGGTTCTCGAAGGTCATCACCTTCCTCGTGGATGTTATGACTGGCATCCCCTCGATTGTGGCCGGCCTCTTCGCCGCAGCTTTCTTCGCCATGATCCTGGGCCCCGGAACCAAGACCGGGTTCGTGGCCGCCGTGGCGCTGTCCGTGCTCATGATCCCCGTGGTGGTCCGCTCCAGCGAGGAAATGCTCAAGATTGTTCCCAACGAGCTGCGCGAAGCCGCCTACGCACTGGGTGTCCGCAAGTGGCGCACCATCGTCAAGGTAGTCATTCCGACCGCGATCTCCGGTATTGCATCCGGGGTCACCTTGGCCATTGCCCGCGTCATTGGCGAAACGGCGCCGCTGCTGGTCACCGCAGGGTTTGCCAGCAGTATTAACATGAACGTATTCGCCGGGTGGATGTCCTCCCTGCCCACGTTCATCTACACGCAGATCATGACGCCCACCTCGCCGTCGAACGCTGATCCGTCCACTCAGCGTGCTTGGGCCGCAGCTCTTCTGCTGATCATCCTCGTCATGCTTCTCAACCTCGGTGCCCGCCTGGTCGCTAGCCTCTTTGCGCCGAAGACCGGCCGCTAAATTCTTCTGAACGGAAACCCCACCATGTCAAAACGCATTGACGTTAGTGATTTGAACGTTTACTACGGCGACTTCCGTGCCGTGGAGGACGTCAACATCACCATTGAAGCCAAATCCGTCACGGCCTTCATTGGTCCGTCCGGCTGTGGCAAGTCCACCTTCCTGCGGACCCTGAACCGCATGCACGAGGTCATCCCCGGCGCCCGCGTTGAGGGCAAGGTGCTGCTCGACGGCGACAACCTTTACGCCGACGGCGTGGACCCGGTAACTGTGCGCAGCCAGATCGGCATGGTTTTTCAGCGCCCCAACCCGTTCCCCACCATGAGCATCCGAGACAATGTGCTGGCCGGCGTCAAACTCAACAGCCGCCGCATGCCTAAGTCCGACGCCGAGGCCCTCGTCGAGAAGTCGCTGCGCGGCGCCAACCTCTGGAACGAGGTCAAGGACCGCCTCGAGAAGCCCGGATCCGGCCTTTCCGGTGGCCAGCAGCAGCGTCTGTGCATCGCGCGCGCCATTGCCGTGTCTCCTGATGTGATCCTCATGGATGAGCCTTGCTCCGCCCTGGACCCCATCTCCACACTCGCCATTGAGGACCTCATCAACGAGCTCAAGGACGAATACACGGTAGTCATCGTGACGCACAACATGCAGCAGGCAGCCCGCGTCTCTGACAAGACCGCGTTCTTCAACATTGCCGGCACCGGCAAGCCCGGCAAGCTCATCGAGTTCGCCGAGACGGCCACCATCTTCAACAACCCGTCCGAGAAGTCCACGGAAGATTACGTCTCCGGCCGCTTCGGATAGCCCCAGACTCTCCCCATTCTCGTGCCTCGATTGGGGCCCCTCGAGGCTGTGGGCCCACCCAGTCTCCGCCATTCTCGTGCCTCGATTGGGGCCCCTCGAGGCTGTGGGACCGCCCAATCTCCGCCATTCTCGTGCCTCGATTGGGGCCCCTCGAGGCTGTGGGCCCACACAGTCTCCGGGGCGATTTTCCTGAAACCTGGCGAGCGTGGGTCCATCACATCTGACAGGACAGCATTTCTCGCTCTGCCACGTACGACGGCGACACTCACCTCAGTGGTGAGGGTCGCCGTCGTACTTTGTTAAGGGAGAATCAAGCGGCTGTCGCCGCCAGGTTGCCCGTATGCGCCGGACTCAACTGTGGATTCGGCGCACGCTGAAAGTCTTGTTCCCTTATGCGTTGGACTCGGAGTGAGTTCGGCGCAGAGTGCGTTGTGCGCCGAATACAGCGGGAGTTCAGCGCATAAGGGTCGTGGTTCGCAGGAGCTGCCCCGGCGGTTAGGCCAGAGGGGAGAGGGCGAGGAAGAACAGCGCACCCAGAGCCACGCAGGCAAGCGGTGTAAGGATCCAGGTGCCCGCGATCTTGGCCAACACCTTGCCATTGGTGGCGGCAAAGCGTTGGTTCGCGCCGGCCCCGACAACGGCAGCGGTGATGGCGTGCGTGGTGGACAGCGGCATGTGCAGGACAATCGCACCTATGAAGAGCAGCGCGGCACCGAGCATCTGGGCGACGGAGCCGCGGAGGGGATCTACCCGCACCAGACGGTGGCCCAGGGTGTAGGAGATCCGCCAGCCACCAAACGCAGTGCCCAGTGCCAGCAGCACCGCCGTGAAAATGGGGACCCATAGGGGCAGTTCGCCAGCACCAATGGAACCGGCGGCCAACAGGGCAAGCAGCAAAACCGCCGTCGTGCGCTGACCATCTTGGAGGCCGTGGCCAAAAGCGACCACGGCGCCGGCTACGGACTGCATCTGCCGGGCCCTACGGTTGACCCTGTGTGGGGCAGTATTCCGAGCCGCCCACGTAGCTGGGTAGACGGCAACGAATCCCAGCACAAATGCCACCACCGGGGAAATGAGCAGGGGTAGCAGGACAAGCGACCACATGGTGATGTTGATGCTTTCCAATGTCTGGTGGCCCATGATGGCTGAACCCATGGACGCGCCGACAAGGGAGCTGATCAGCGCTTGTGTTGACGACGACGGGAAGCCGCGCCACCACATGTAGATACCCCATAAACAGGCGGAGATGACGGCGGCCAGCAGCAAGATCAGTCCCATCTGGCCGGTAGGGAAGTTCATGAAGAGCTTGTCCGCAAAAATCGCCACAAATGCCACGCTGAGTAGCGCGCCGAGGCAGTTGAACAGGCTGGCCAGCAGCACCGCAATACTGGGTGTCAGGGCCCGGGTCCGCACTGAGAGTGCGACGGCGGCGGAGGCATCGCGGAAGCCGTTCAGGAACGCGAAAACTGCGGCCGTGACGATCACGGCACCAAGCAGGAACGCTACCAAGTCAAGATTCCTTGACGATGATGCTGCCCACCTGCGTGGCCACCGTGCGCATCTGACGGCTGGCTGCTGCGAATTGGTCTGACAGGCTGCGGTACTTGGTAAACGTTGTGGCGCTGTGGGACTCCAGCAACTCTGCGACAACGACCCTGTGGGTGTGTTGGGCCCGCTTGGCTAGACGCAGGACTTCTAGCCAGTAGTCCTCGAGTCCGTCCAGGTCATTGAGCGACTTCATGGCTGAGGCGGTCAGCTCTGCTTGGCGGGCAAGGATTTCCAGCTGATCGCTGATGCGGGTGGGGGTCCGGTCAAGGACGTAGAGCTCAATCAGTTCACCTGCACCTGTGAGGATTTCGCTGGTTTCATTCAGCAGCTGGCCCAGCGTGTACAGGTCTTCGCGGGGGAGCGGATTGATGAAGCTGGTGCGCATGTTGGTCAGGAGTGTGGCGAAGTCTGCGGTTGATTCCGCTTCTTGCTTGCGCAGCGATTGGGTCAGAGGGGTGAATCCGGTCCGGCCGGCGCCCAATAGCTCAGCCAGTGTCTGTGTGCCAGCCAAAATATGGTCTGACATGCGGGCCAATGCCTGCAGCCCTGCAGTCTCTTGGGGGAAAAGTCGCAACTTCACGGCGAGACCTTTGCTTAGCGGATTCCTTCGAAAAACCGGGGATATTCAGGGCAGAAAAGTGGTGTCGAACCGGGAGCGCCTCTCGGCACTGGGCCGCTCTAGGCGGCTATAAAATGGAGCCCGGGGGTTCCACGGTTCGACACCGCTTTCAGTCTTCTACGTCCGGCCCCGCCTGTCAACTGGACGCGGATTTGGGTGGGCTCTCAATCGAGTTCGCCGTTCCGCCAAGATTTAGCGGCGCCCTCGAGATCCTCTGCTGTACGCACCAGTTGGTGGGCTTTTTTGGTCAGGGCCGAAGCATGCTCACCGTGGGCAGCCTCACGTTCGGTGGCGATGGTGGCCTGCCCCAATGCCACCACGCGGCAAAACGCGGCTGAACGGTCCAGCGCCATGTCAAAGTCGCCGTCAAAGGCGCCGGAAAGTATGGCGTTGGCCATGACTGTGATTTCTTCGGCTCCAGGTGGCTCTGCAACACCGGCCACGGCATTGGCAGCTTGCGCCCGTTGCTGCCCGGCCCGGAAGAACACGCTGATGCCTTCTGGATCCTGCAACGTTGCTGCACGCAGGGCGTAGAGGCGCCAGAGGGCGCCGGGGAGGGAACGCGCAGGGCTAGCTGCCCACAGTTCCGCGATGGCTTCGAGCCCCTGCTTATCCGCCAGCTTCACGAGCCGTTTAGTCACGTCTGGATCGTTGCTCTCCCGGCCACCATGGACCAAGGCTCGGGCAGCAAGGTGGGCGGCCTCGGAAACGCGGGCCGGGTCGATGCCACCGGCGTAGTTCTCAAAGTCTGCAGGGGAGAACGGCACCGGCTTGTGCGGGCGAGGGGCTTGGGAGGCTGGTCGATCATTCATGACACGACACTACTCCTGCCCGCCGGGCCGGGTCGAGAAGCAGGCCATTACACTGGCGAATCTGTGGCTGGCGGTCATCGCCGCACTAAATGTTCGGGGTGCAAGCTGTGGCGTAATTGCATTCTGACGCATGGGGTGCGGTAGTCTGATATGCGTCAACTTTTGCAGAGGTGGTTTCATCGCTGTGCAAGTTGTCCACAGGTCGGGCCTTTAGCTCAGTTGGTAGAGCATCGGACTTTTAATCCGTGGGTCGCGGGTTCGAGCCCCGCAGGGCCCACCGACTTGAAAAATGCTGTTGTTTGACGGATTCGACATGGTTTGAACTATGTCATTTCCGTCAAACAGCAGCATTTTTTGTTTGCCGCCGCTAGTAGCCTCGAGAAGAGTCCTCGAGTGTGCCGGCCGAGTGGAGAGCGGCAACGAACTCTTCCGATGTGGTGGGCTTGGAAAACATGGGGTAATCAAACTTCACCGCAGACTCGCCCTCCTCGACGCTGGTGGCAGCCACGGCGTCGGTCAAGGTCACCACGTTGTAACCACGTTCGTACGCGGTGCGCATGGTGGATTCCACACAGCAGTTGGTCAGGAATCCTGCCAACGCCACGGTCTTAATGCCCTTGGCTCGCAGGATGAAATCGAGGTTGGTGCTGCCAAACGCGTCCAGGCCGCGCTTGCCTTCAATAACAATGTCGGATTCCTCTGGGGCAAACCTGTCCATAATTTCAGCGCCCCAAGCCCCTTTTACAAACGCCGTGGAGTCAACCACGCCCTTGAGAATGCCGTAAGGATGCTTGGAGATCTCGTTGTAACCAGGCGCAAAGCTGATGGGGGAGTGGATCACAGTGGCGCCGGCTGCCCGTGCTGCGGCAAGTACTTTCGCGGCATTATCCAAGGTGGCGTTGGCTTCCATGGAGTCCTTGACCGCACCGTGCAAAACACCTCCCTCAGAGGTGAAATCGTTCTGGAATTCAATGAAGACTACGGCTGTTGAATCGGTGTCCACGGGGCTACTCCTTGGATGAAGGGGGAATTTCTCACGATCTTGCTGAATCTACCGCCGTAACGCGAACATTGGTAGGGCCGCTTGAAGTGGCAAGATAGTTCCATGACTATGAATGCCCCCGCCCTTGCCCTGACCATCGCCGGATCCGAAGCGACAGGCGGTGCCGGCGCCCAAGCCGACCTCAAGACATTCCAGGAACTGGGCGTCTTCGGCATTGTGAACCTCACCTGCATCGTTTCCTTTGATCCCAAAGACAACTGGAACCACCGCTTTGTGCCAGTAGATCAGCAGGTCATTGCCGACCAGTTGGAAGCTACGACGGCGGCCTATGGTGCCGCTTCCGGCGCACCCACCACGCTGGACACGGTCAAGATCGGCATGATGGGCAGCCCAGCCACCATCACCACTGTGGAGACGGCGCTCAAGGCTGCAGCGTTCAAGAATGTGGTTCTGGACCCGGTACTGATCTGCAAGGGCCAGGAGCCCGGCCACGCACTGGACACCGATCAGGCGCTGAAGGCCCAGATCCTGCCGTTGGCCACCTTTGTCACGCCCAACCACTTCGAGGCGGAGTCCCTCTCTGGCATGGTCATCAACAACGTTGAAGACCTCAAGGCTGCCGCCCGCAAGATCCATGAAATCTCCGGAGCAGCAGTCCTCGCCAAGGGTGGCGTGCGGCTGGAAGGTGATGACGCCGTCGACGTTTTCTTTGACGGCGAAACACTGGAAGTACTCTCCGCGCCGAAGGTTGGCGAGGTTGCAGTCTCAGGTGCCGGTTGCTCGCTCGCCGCAGCCGTGACAGCCGAGCTGGCCAAGGGGGCAACCCCGTTGGAGGCCGCACGCACGGCCAAGGCTTTCGTCACCGAGGGCATCAAGAACCGCGTGACATCGGGCGCACCGTTCACCGCTCTTTGGCAGGGTGGCGCGCGCGCCTAAGCGGCCGAAACCGGGCACCGGTCAGCTGTTGCCACGGCCTGCCCGGTGTGCCAAGCTCGCTTTATGAGTGTGAACGAAGCCTTGGAATCTGATCCGTTTGACGCCACTGTGCGCATGGGCCGCAATGATGCCCGGCACCGCTACGAGCTGTTCGTGGCCGATGAATTGGCCGTGATCATCACGTTCGCGGACCTGCCCGGCCACATTGACCTCATCCATACTGTTGGCCAGCCCGGCTTCGAGGGGCAGGGCCTGGCCAAGGTGTTGGCGCGCTATGCCCTGGATGACGTGGTGGCCTCCGGCAAACGGATCATTCCGCACTGCAGTTACGTGAGGCGGTTCCTGGCCAAACATCCGGAACCGTACCTGCAGTACACCGACTTCCCCGATTCCGCCGGGGACGCCTAGATGGCCCGCCCCGTGGCGCTGATTACCGGCGCCACGTCAGGGTTGGGTGCTGAATTTGCCCAGCAACTTGGCCGCGCCCAGCATGATTTGGTGCTGGTCTCCCGTGACGCCGCCCGCCTCGAGGCCAAGGCGGTGCGCCTGCGCAATGACTTTGGCATTGATGTGCAGATCCTGCCCGCTGACTTAATTACGGACGACGGCGTTGCTTCCGTCAGTGCCCGGCTGGCGGACCCGGTGCGCCCCGTCGCGGTGCTGGTCAACAACGCCGGGTTCAGTCTGCTGAAGGCCTTTGAGAAGAACTCTGTGGAAGAGGAAGCGGCGCACCTGCGCATCTTGGCTCAGACTCCCATGGAACTCACCCACGCCGTACTGCCCGGAATGCTGGAGCGTGGTGCCGGACGCATCATCAACGTCTCAAGCGTGTCAGCGTTTATCCCGCGCGGCACGTACGGCGCGGCCAAGGCATGGGGCGTCAGCTTCAGCCGATTCGCGAATCTACGCTACGGCCCACGTGGCGTGAAAGTGACAGCGGTGTGCCCCGGCTTTGTGCACACCGAATTCCACCAGCGCATGGGTGCCGATATGGGAGGCGTGAAGCCGTGGATGTGGCTCAACGCCGAACAAGTGGTGCGCGAGGGCCTGGCCGATAACGCAGTGGGCAAGGCCGTGTCCATCCCGTCCCGGCGCTACGCCACCTTGATGGCACTGGCCAAGCTGGTCCCTGACCGCGTGTCCGCAGCAGCAGGCAACCGCGGCCGCTGATTAGATCGACGGCGTGCCATAGTTTCGAGGGACCCTGAAATTTCGGGGGCACTCGCAACCATGGCACGCCGTCGTCAATGAACTCCTGGGATCTACCGCGGGAGCGGGTGGGGATTAGTCCTCGACGGATTCCGGCCGGCCCACGGTAACCGGGATGCCGGTGCCTGGGGTTGGCGGCTCATAGGATTCGTCGAAGGGCAGGTAATCCATGTCGAGCAACGGATTCTCGTCCTGCGACTTCACCAATTCCTGCGCTTCCTCCACAGTGGCCACGCTTGGCATGGAGCCAGGCAGGGGCTTCCGGGCTGATTCACGCAGGAAGTAAATACCCACTGCGCCAATCGTGGACGTCACCATCAGATAGTAGGCAGGCATCATCTGATTGTCGGTGAGGGTGATCAGGCCCTTCATGATGAAGGGGGCGGTACCGCCAAAGATCGCCACGGCAAAGTTGTAGGAGATGCCCATGCCGCCGTAACGGCTGGAGGTTGGGAACAATGCCGGCAGCGCCGAGGCCAGATTTGATACGTAAAACGTGACAGGGAAGGCGATCAACGCCAGCCCCAGCAGAGTGGTCCAGACGGGACCCACGGCAATGAGCATGAAGGCAGGGATAGCCAGCACTACTGTGCTGATCGCACCGACCCACAGCACGGGACGTCGCCCGATCCTATCGGAGAGGCGACCCGCCAAGGGGATGCACACGGCCATGGCGACCAGGATGGGGATGGTGAGGATGGTCCCGTGTATCTCGTCGTAACCCATGGAATCGGTCAAGTATGTTGGCATGTAGGACGTGAGCGCGTAGCCCGCGGTGTTGGCTGCTGCCACAAGAATCATGGCGAGCAGGACTTGGCGCCAGTACACCTTGACCAGGTGGACCGGGCCGTTTGAGGTGCTCACGTCGCTGTCTGCAGCGGACTTAGACGCCTCCTCATTAGCATCCAGAGTGGCCTGGAACTGGGGGGACTCTTCGATCTTCATGCGGAAGTAAATGGCAATCAAGCCCAAGGGTCCTGCGATGAGGAACGGCACACGCCAACCCCACTGTTCCATGGCGTCCTGGCCCAGGGTCAACTGGAGCACGGAGACCGTTGCCGCCCCGATGGCGAAGCCCATGTAGCTGCCCAGGTCAAGGATGCTGGCAAAGTAACCGCGGCGCTTGTCCGGGGCATATTCACTGACGAAGGTGGTGGCGCCTGCGTATTCACCGCCGGTGGAGAAGCCCTGAATGAGCTTGACCACGACAAGAAGCACTGCAGCCCAGATGCCGATTTGTGCGTATCCGGGGAGGAGCCCTACGGCGAAAGTTGAAGCGGCCATGACCATCAAGGTCGTGGCGAGCACCTTTTGGCGCCCGATTTTGTCTCCAAGCCAGCCGAACACTACGCCGCCGAGCGGGCGGGCCAAGAAGGTAGCCGCGAAGGTCCCCAGCAGGAACAAAGTCCGAACATCGGGGTCTGCCTCAGGCAGGAACACCGGGCCCATGGTGCCGATCAAGTATCCGAAGACACCGACGTCATACCATTCCATGGTGTTTCCCACGACGGTGCCGCTAAGGGCTTTCTTGAGCATGGGCCCATCAACAACATTTACATCGTCGACGCCCAGCCTACGTTTTTTTAGTTTGGGCAAACGCGGCTTCTTAAGCTTCGTTTGCCGGTGATCCGCGGTGTCCTTAACACCTGATTCCGGTTGAGTCATGCTTCGGTCTATGGGCATTTGTTCATCCCCTTAAGGAGTGCATTTGCTTGCGACTTTCTGCTGCATCGCTACGGGCAGACCTTAAATTCTAGCAGATGGACTAATTCGGGCCTCGGGAGGGGGTGCTGTCAAGAACCCAAAAACCCCGTCATCACGGCCCACAGTGGGCTGCGATACGGGGTCTAGTGGAAGCGGCTGGGAACGCGTGATGGGCCCACATTCGCGAGGGACCCGCTGCGAGCTGTGGGAACGCGTGGATGGGCCCACGCGCCCGAGGGGCCCCAACCGAGGGACGAGGCTACAGTGTGCGTGGATGGGCCCACGCGCCCGAGGGGCCCCAACCGAGGGACGAGGCTACAGTGTGCGTGGATGGGCCCACATTCGCGAGGGACCCGCTGCGAGCTTGCGAGCGGGGGAGCGGATGGGGACTAGGCGTCGTGGTTGGTCTCCAGGATGCTGACCAGCGAGTCCAAAGCAGCCTCTGCTGAGTCGTCATCGGTGCGCAGCACAACCGCTTCGCCGAACTCCATGCCCAGGCTCATCAGTGCCAGCATGCTGTCCGCGTCTACCGCGTCCTCAATGGCGTCGCCCACGCGCGCAATGGTCACCTCGGCGTCCAGCTCGCCGGCGGCTTCGGCAAAGATTGATGCCGGGCGGGCGTGCAGTCCAACGGTGCTGGCAATGGTGGCGGTGCGTTCAATCATGGGTTCTCCTAAAAAATAATGGTTAAAAAGTGGATCAGAGGCCGAGTTCAGCGAGGGCCGGCAGCCCGGCCCGGACCAGCTCGCGAGCCTCGGCGGCAGAGGACGCAGACACCGCCCGGTATGCCAATGCTGTAGCCGCCTCGCGCGTGACGGTGCGCAGCACGGCAGCCACGGCCGGCAGGGCACGTGGCGTCATGGATAGTGAGCTGACACCTAAACCGGCAAGCACGACGGCGAGGGCCGGGTCCGCGGCTGACTCGCCACACACCCCAACTGGCTTGGGCGCCGAGGATTCTAGCGATGGTGAATGTTTGGCTTGGGCAATAGCGCCCTCAACAGTTGCCTGGATCAAGGCCAGCACAGCTGGCTGCCAGGGATCATTCAGGGCGGCAAGCGGCCCCAACTGCCTGTCGGCAGCCATGGCGTACTGGGTGAGATCGTTAGTGCCCAAGCTGGCAAATTCAACGTGGTCTAGGATATGCCGGGCAGTCAGGGCTGCAGACGGAACCTCAACCATGACCCCGGATGTTGCAAGCCCTGCTGCGCTACACATGGCGGCAAAATCAGCGGCCTCTGCGGGCGTTGAAATCATGGGTGCCATAACCCAGACCAAGGCCTGTGTTTGGGATGCTGCGTCCGCAATAGCGGCCAGCTGCCGGGCAAGAACGCCGGGGCTGGTGATATCCGTGCGGTATCCCCGCACTCCCAAGGCGGGGTTCGGCTCGCTGCTGTCGGTCAGGAACGGCAGTGGCTTGTCCGCCCCTGCATCCAGAGTCCGCACAACAACTTTCTTACCCGGGAAGGCCTCAAAAACGCCCTTGTAGGCGGCTACCTGGTCCTCATGGCTGGGCTCGCTGCTGTTGCCCAAGAAACAGAATTCGGTGCGTAGCAGTCCCACTCCCTGGGCTTTGGCCGCGGCGGCCTCCTGGGCATCCTTGGCTCCGCCAACATTGGCCAGGAGTGGGATCAGCGTGCCGTCGGCCATTTGACCTTCACCATCAAAGACGCTGAGCAGTGAAGCCTTCTCCTGCCACACCGCAACGGCAGAACGTTCGGAATCGCCTGGTTCGGTGCTGACAACCCCGGTGGAACCGTCCACAAACACCATGGCGTCCTCAGCAATCTCGGAGACACCGGCCGCTGCAACAACAGCCGGAAGCCCCAAACTGCGGGCAATGATGGCTGTGTGTGACTGGGGTCCGCCGCTCGCCGTGACCAGAGCAATGATCTTTGTGGGATCAAGGGTGGCCGTGTCGGCAGGGGCAAGATCGTCGGCAACGAGGATGAACGGTTCGGCTGAGTCAGGGATTTCCGGGGCGGGGAACCCACGGAGCACGGCCACGATGCGTGAGCGCACATCCAGCACGTCGTGCGAGCGTTCGGCCATGTAACCGCCCAAGTCAGTGAGCATCTTGGCCACCGAATCGCCGGCTTCCCAGATGGCCCGTTCCGGCGATGTGCCGGCCTTGACCAACTTAATGGCTGCCTTGATCAACATGGGGTCGGTGGCCATCAGGGCCGTGGCCTCAAGGACCTCCTTCCCGGCACCTTCAGCCCGGCCAGCACGCTCCAAAAGCGTTGCCTTCACGCTTGCTCCGGCAGCCTTGAGGGAATCAGCGGCAGTCTCGGGCGCCGTCGAACTTTCCAAAGACGCACCCGCGGGTGGCTCTGTCAAGGAAGGCGGCATGTGATGAACGGGGCCAATGACGCGGCCACGGAAGACGCCAACTCCAACAAAGCTTTGCACGGGTGCTCCTTCGAAAGTCATTTCGCCTAGCTAGCCTGGCTTGCAAGCTGCTTTGCTGCAAGGGTATCAACGGGCTTGCGGACAGCCCAGCGTTTCAGCGCAACCACCGAGAATGCGGCCACCACGGTGCCCACCAGGATTGAAACGGCGAACATGCCCAGGTTGCCGATGGCGAAGAAGACGAAGAATCCGCCGTGGGGTGCCTGTGAGGTGACGTGGAAGGCCATGGTCATGGCGCCGGTGATGGCACCGCCCAGCATGGAGGCCGGGATGACGCGCAGGGGATCGGCAGCGGCAAACGGGATGGCGCCCTCGGAGATGAACGAGGCGCCCAGGAGCCAGGCGGCCTTGCCGTTCTCACGCTCTGCGAGGGAGAAACGCTTCTTGTCCAGGACCGTTGCCAGGGCCATGGCGAGCGGGGGAACCATGCCGGCGGCCATGACGGTTGCCATGATTTCCCACGGCGCCTGGTTGGCGATGCTGCCGGCGCCCAGACCGGCCACGGCGAAGGCGTACGCTACCTTGTTGACCGGACCGCCCAGGTCGAAACACATCATGAGGCCAAGGATGATGCCCAGCACGACGGCGGAGGCCCCGGACATTCCCGTCAACCAGTTGTTCAGTCCAACAGTGAGTGCGGCGATGGGGGCGCCGAGGAACAAGAGCATGGCACCGGAGGCGATGATGGATCCCAGGAGCGGGATGATGACCACGGGCATCAGGCCGCGCAGCCAGCGCGGGACCTTCCAGCTGCCGATCCAGTACGCGGCCAGGCCGGCCAGGATGCCGCCTACCAGGCCGCCGAGGAAGCCGGCGCCCATGAAGACGGCGATGGCACCGGCGGTGAAGCCGGGTGCGATGCCGGGGCGGTCGGCGATCCCGAAGGCAATGTAGCCTGCCAGTGCGGGGACCAGGAACGCCATGGAGAGGGCTCCGATCTTGAACGCAACGGCACCCAGGTAGGCCCCGAGCGGACCCAAGGCATGCAGCGGGTACTCGGTTGGCAGGTTGCCAAGGCTGCTGCTGCCAAGGATCTTGTCCGCGGCGCCGGCAATCTCAAAACCGCCCAGCAGGAAGCCGAGCGCAATGAGCAGCCCGCCACCGGCCACAAACGGAATCATGTAACTGACACCTGTCAGCAGGACCTTCTTGATTTTGGCGCCGAGGCTTTCGCCCGAGGCTGCGGCCTTCTGATCGGCAGTCTCTTCAGCTCCAAAATGCGGCACGCGGTGGGCATTCGGGTTGTCCGCGGCGGCGACTGCCTCCTGGATCATCTTGGCGGGCTCGTCAATGCCGCGCTTGACCGGAGAGCTCACCAGCGGCTTGCCGGCAAAACGCTCCTTGCCACGCACATCCACGTCAACAGCGAAAATCACGGCATCCGCCGCGGCAATGACGGCCGGATCCAGCGGAGTCACAGCACCGGAACCCTGCGTCTCAACTTGCAGATCAACACCGGCTTCCTGGGCTGCGGCGACGAGTGAATCGGCGGCCATGTACGTGTGCGCAATACCTGTGGGGCACGCCGTCACGGCAACAATCCGCTTGCGGCGTGCTGGCTCGGGTGAGGCGGCGGATACGCCGGAACCGGTGGAGCCGGGTTCGGTTTGGGCCGCCGGCTTTGGAGCATCTGCCAGGGCTCCCTCGACCAGGGCGACGATGTCACTCGGGGTTGCTGCTGCGCGCAGGGCGGCCGTGAAGTCCTTCTTAATGAGGGAACGGGCCAGCCTGGAGAGCAGCTTGAGATGTTCGTTATCGGCGCCTGCGGGGCAGCGATGAAGAAGACGATGTCTGCCGGGCCGTCTTTGGCACCAAAGTCCACAGCCGGGTTCAGCCGGGCCATGGCGAGGGTGGGTTCCAGAACGGACTCGGAGCGGCAATGCGGGATGGCAATGCCGCCGGGAACGCCGGTTGCGGTCTTTTGCTCGCGGGCGAGGGCGTCGGCAAACAGGCCTTCGACTTCCGCCGCGCGGCCGGTCTTTGCAATGAGCTCCGCCAAGTTGCGGATGACGGAGGTGGTGTCAGTGCCGAGATTGGCGTCAAGAAGCACCAAATCGTCGTTGATGAGGGTTGTCATGTCAGTTCTCTTCGGGTGGGGTCAGCGCCGTCACGGTGATGGCTGCGGGAGACGTTTGTGCAAGGGAAGGAACCATGGTTCCAGGGAGGGAAGCTGCGGCCGCGCCATGGGCCACCGCTTGCTGAAGGCATGCTTCGGGGGAGTCCCCGCGAAGATTTGCCAGGAGATAACCGGACAGTGCGGAATCGCCCGCACCGACAGTGCTTTTCGCCTTGATGGCGGGTCCGCGGCCGTGCCAGGTGCCGTGGTTGGTGGTCAGAACTGCGCCCTTGGAACCGAGCGTTGCCAGAACTGCCCCCACACCGCTTTGGAGCAGGGTAGCGGATGCGGCTGCTGCTGCACCCGGATCCGCCTCAAGCTCGGAGCCGTTGGAAAGACCAGTCAGTTCGGCCAGTTCTTCGCCATTGGGCTTGAGCAAATCAGGGGCCGCACGCAAGCACTGGCGCAGCGGGGCGCCGGAAGCGTCTACGGCAATGCGTGGAGCTCGCGGTCCATAAGCGGCACGAACCGCCTCAATCACCACGGCGTAGTAGTCATCCGGCGCACCCGGGGGGAGTGAGCCGGCCAGTACGAGCCAGCCCGCGCCGTCGGACATCTTTACGGTGAGCTCAAGGAGGTCACTGAGGTGGGCCGAGGTGAGGACGGGGCCGGGCTCGTTGACCTTAGTGGTGGTGCCGTCGGGCTCGGTGATGGCCACGTTGCTGCGCAGGGGTGCGCCGATGGGCATGGCCAGGTGCGGGATTTTTTCCAGTTCCAAGGCGAGGACGACGGCGTCGCCTGCGTCCCCGGGCAACAGCGCCAGAGTCTCGATGCCAGAAGCGGTGAGGGCACGGACAATGTTCACGCCCTTGCCGCCGGGATGCGCCACGGAGGAAGTTGCGCGCTGAACTTCGCCGCGCTGGAGGGGATCTGCCAACTCAATGGTGCGGTCCAGGCTGGGGTTGGGTGTCAAGGTGAGGATCATGCGATCACGACCTCAACGCCGGCGGCGGCTAAGGCGGCGGCAAGCTCGGCGGATGGTTCTGCGGTGGTGACCAAGGTATCGATCTCCTCGAGGGTTGCGAAGCGGACAAGAGTTTCGGTGCCGAGTTTTGAGGCGTCGGCCAGAACGATGACCTGCCGAGCGGCCCTGACCATGGCGGTCTTGGTGGCGGCTTCGACGGGATCGGGGGTACTCAGGCCAAAGTCTGTGTGCAGGCCGTTGGTGCCAATGAAGGCGATGTCGGGGCGTAGGGCGCCGAGCTGTTCCGTGGCGCGAGCTCCGACGACGGCGCTGGTCAGGCCCCGTACGCGACCGCCGACGATGTCCAACAGCAGGTGCGTGTTGGTGCTCAGGGTGGCGGCCATGGGGAGCGAGTTGGTGATGACGAGTAGTTCATCGCCTGTATTGACAGGGGCCCAGCTGGTCAGGCGTTCGGCCAGTGCGGCTGTGGTGGTCCCCGAGTCCAGCAGGATTGAAGCCCGCGGAACGTTAGGGATCAGAGCCAAGGCGGCCGTGGCGATGCGGTGCTTCTCGTCTAGATGCTGAGACTGACGTTCGCTCAGGCTGAGCTCAGAGCGGGTCAGTCGATCAACGCTCACAGCGCCACCGTGGACCCGGCGGAGTTGGCCAGCTTCCTCGAGCGCAGCCAAGTCGCGGCGTACCGTCTCTTGGGTGATGGAAAAGAGTTCGGCCAAGTCATTGACGCCAACCCTGCCTTGGGCGCTGACGAGTTCGGCGATCCTGCTGTGCCGTTCCTCCGCGAACATTGTGTTTCCTTCCGATGGTGGTCCGTGCGTGCTGCGTTGATGCCGGAACCGATGCCCGTGATGCGAGTCACAGGTTGGTGTTTCAGATGACTTTATCTGTGTTTATCTTTGATTGTCAACACTATTCCCACATAAACACAGAAGCGCGGGTCTGTTGTGCGAGCTCGGCCAGCCCCTGCCGCATCGATCCGTGAGAAATGGCTGCATTGGGGACTCAGAACAGCCATTTCTCACGGATCGATGGAGATGCCCGGCCAACCGATAGTGTGGCGCCATGGAAACAGTCATCTGGTCCCGCCCCGAGAATGAACGCGCCGGCACTCCGCTGTTGCTGATGCTGCACGGGTACGGATCAAATGAAAGCCGCATGAGTGCGTTGTTTCCCGGCATGCCAGCTGGATTCACCTGCGCCGCACCGCGGGCACCCGTGGACATCTCCGGCGACTGGGGCTGGTTTTTGCTGGACTACTTCCTGGCCAACGACTTCGCCGAGGTGGTGGGTGCGGCCACGAAAGTCCTTGCCTGGTTGGATACCGAGATGGCTAAGCACCACTTCAGCTCCGTCTCCGTGGTGGGCTTTTCGCAGGGCATGGCCATGGCGACCACTCTCATCCGGCTGCGTCCTGAAATGTTCACGGCAGGCGTGGGGCTTTCCGGATTCGTGCTGCACAACGAGCTGCTCGCCACCATGGAACCACTGGCGCACAAAGTGCCGTTTTTCTGGGCCCGCGACCCGCAGGACCTCGTCATTAACCCGGACGCCACCGAATTCACGGCCGTATGGCTGGCCGCCAACACGGATCTGCAGCACGCCCGTTACGAAGGCTTGGGCCACAACACAAGTGCCGAGGAGCTCGCCGACGTTGCTTCGTTCCTGACAGCGAATGTGCCCGGTTCGTTCGTGCCCCACGGATAGCCTGGGCACTAGGGCGAACCAACCCGGCGGTTTCGAATTCACTGCGGCGCGCGACGGCAACGTCTCCATCACACATCACGGGCAGCCGGCAACCACGCTGCGCTTGACCGCCCCGCCGCGGGCCCCACAAGCAGCCGAATGTCGGTGTGGAGTCAATCAAAAGGTTGATGGCCGGCGTCGTGCGTGTCCATAGGCTGGAAACAAACGCCCGATCATGGCCCACCAGCAAAGGACACCCCCCATGAAGAAACTCTTCTACTCATCGTTCGCCTACATGGTCATTGGCGTGCTCTCCGGCCTGTTTTACCGCGAGTACACCAAGGGCAAGGACTTCAGCGGCGTCACACAGCTCTCCGTGGTCCACACGCACCTGCTCACGCTCGGCTTCATCGTCCTGCTCATTGTGCTGATCCTGGAAAAGCTGTTCACGCTGTCGAAATCGCGCCTGTTCAACTGGTTCTTCTGGACGTACAACGCCGGCCTGATGCTGACCGCGGCCATTATGGTGGTCCACGGCATGCTGCAGGTCAACGGCACCACCGAGGTCTCCGCAGCCATCCCCGGGATCGCGGGCTTGGGCCACATCCTGCTCTCTGTAGCGATGGTTCTGTTATTCCTGGCACTTCGCACCCGCCTATTTGCCCCGGCTGTGCAGACCCCCACTGTGAAGCACGACGACGGCACTCCCGTAGCGCTCGCAGGCTGACACCACGCTGGGCCAGCTGAGTTTGGGCCGGCTGAGTTTGGGTGCCCTGAGTAAGTCCGGCCGGCGCAACCCTAGTTTTCCTGTCAGTGAACGGCAGCCAGGACCAGGATTGGGCGGCTACGCTGGAGACCAAGAGCTGGAGGCAAAAACAGGCAGGGGAAAACATGGCCAGCAAGGATCTCAACCGTGGGGGAATGCCGCAGACACCGGGCTTCGCCAAACACCATGGACCGGTTAATCCGGCTGTTCAAATGGCAGCAGGTGCTGCTTTTGATCCCAACGGCAAGCCCACGCCCGCTGTTCACGGCATGCTGTTGAAGGCTGTTGAGGTACAGCGACCGCTGGTGCTGGCAAATCTGCGTCGCCTGCGCAAACGCTACCCCAATGCGTCTGCCTACGAACTCAGCCAGCGCTTGGAACGTGACTTTCTCAATGGTGTGAGCGGTGGCGGGGCTGCCATCGGTGCCACCGCCATCATCCCGGGCATCGGCACCGTGGCGGCGTTGTCCATTTCCGCCGCGGCAACCGTGGTCTTCCTTGAAGCCACGGCGCTCTACGCGCAATCCATTGCCGAACTTCACGGCGTTCGGCTGGCGAATCCGGAAAGCGCTCAGGTCACGGTCATGGCCATTATCCTGGGTGAAGAAGGCCAAGCCATGCTGCAGGGTTTGACGGGTCATGCCCTGGGTACAGGCAAAACGCCCATGCAGGCCTGGGGTAAAACCGTCAGCAAGAATCTGCCGCTGAGCACCGTCAAGACGCTCGTGGGGCCCATGCAGAAAATGTTCCTGAAGAAGATGGCTGTTAAGGGCAGCGCCTCTGTGGTGGGCAAGGCCCTGCCTTTTGGTATTGGCGCGGCCGTGGGCGGCGTGGGTAACTACATGATGGGCAAGGCCGTGATCGGCTCAGCCAACCGAGCCTTTGGTCCGGCGCCCATGATGATTCCGCAGGAACTGCTGGTCGAACTCGAATCGACCGCCAAACTCCCGAAGCCGCCCAAGGCGCCCAAGGCGCCGAAGTCCGTCAAGCCGCCCAAACCCGTCAAACAGAGCAAGATACCCAAGCCGCCGAAGCTGCCCCGGCGCCCGCGATGAGCTGTTCCCCTCTTTTCGCGCATGTAGGGACATGCGCGGAAGGCGGGGACGTACGTGGCGGCCCTGAACCTTGGCGGGGGGACATGCGTGGAAGGTAGGGACATACGCGGCGGCCCCAGAGGACACCATAAGGCCCCGGAAGGCCCCGACAGTCAGCCCAGGCAGAGGCGGCGCTAGCCGAACACCAGCGTGGCCACGGTGAAGATCGCCAGGCCCGCCAGCGAGCCAACCACGGTGCCGTTGATGCGGATAAATTGCAGGTCCTTGCCCACTTGAAGTTCGATCTTCTCGCTGGTTTCCACAGCGTCCCAGCGCTCCACGGTGTCCGTAATCAGCGAGGTGATCTCGTGCTTGTAGGTGCCTACGAGGTAGGCGGCGGCGTCGGCTATCCACTTGTTGACCTTGCCCGCAAGTTCGAGATCGGACACCAGCCGGGAGCCGAAATCATGCACGGCCGAGGTGAACTTCAGGCGCAGCTCTGAGGTGGGATCGTCCACGGCATCCGTCAGCGCCGTCTTGATGGTCTCCCATGTGCGGCCGGCCAATTCCCGTACTTCGGGGTCACCCAGAACCTGAGCCTTAATGTCTTCGGCTTTGGCGATCATAGCCGGATCATGTTGGAGCTCCTGCGCAAGATCCTTCAAATACTTGTCCAGTTGCAGCCGGACTTCATGGTGCGGGTTGTCCTGCACGGCCCGGGCAAACTTGTAGATTTCCGTGTGGATCTTGTCGCCTACCAATCCATCTACAAAGACCGGAACCCAGCTGGGTGAGCGGTCGGTCACCAAGCCGGAGATGGTGTCATGGTTGGCCTGGATCCAAGTTGTGGACCGGTCAACGAGCAGATCTACCAGCGCGTGATGGTGGCCATCGGCAAAGATTCGCTCGGCCAGCTTGCCCACGGGCGGGCCCCACGGCGGATCCATCACATGCTTGCGGACCAACGACTCGATGACGTCCTGAATGTCGTCGTCCTTCAAGACCGAAATAGCGCCACGCAGGGCGGCGGCACCCTCGGTAGTCACACGATCCGCGCTGCCCGGCTTGGTGAGCCACGTGCCAACCTTCTGCGCAATATGGGTGGTGGCCAGCTTTTGCGACACCACCTCCTCCGCGAGGAAATTGGTTTCCACAAAGTCCCCTAAGGACGCGCCAATCTCATCCTTGCGGTTCGGGATGATGGCGGTGTGTGGAATCTTCAGGCCCATGGGGTACTTGAACAGAGCCGTGACAGCGAACCAGTCGGCCAGCGCGCCCACCATGCCGCCCTCAGCCGCCGCACGGACATACGCCAGCCAAGGAAAGCGGGGCTGCAAAGCGAAGGCAAAACAGAACACCACTGCCATGAAAATCAGCAGAGCCAACGCAATGTTTTTCATGCGCTTGAGCGCCGCAGCCTTCAAAACATCCGGATGCTGAGGTGGAACTGACTGCTCGAGCCTTAGTGTTTGCGCCATGGAGTAAGCGTAGCGTGGAGCCATGACAGTTCAGATCTATGCCCACCGCGGTTCCAGTGCCGCGTTTGGAGAGCACACTCGAGCCGCCTATTTGCAGGCGCTAGCCGACGGAGCCGACGGCGTCGAATGCGATCTCCACTTGACCGCCGACGGCGAACTAGTCCTATTGCACGACGATGACGTTGCCCGGACCTCCAATGGGACCGGGCTCGTGGCGGAGTTGACGCTGAAACAGCTGCGCGCCCTGGATTTCAGCAGTTGGCACGGCGCCGTCATTCCGCCCGAGTACGGCACCATTGCCAACCAGCTCCTCACCTTGCCGGAATTGCTGGAAGTACTGTCCACTGCCGGGCGCCCCCTTGGCCTGGCCATCGAGTTTAAGTTCGGGGCCACGTTCAAACCGCAGCTGGTGGACGCCACCCTCGAAGCCCTGCGCCGGCACGGCTGGGAGTCTGAAAACTCCACCGCCGGGAACCTGCACATTTCCTTCATGAGCTTCCATCCCGACGCCGTGAAGCACCTGGCCGAGCAGATCCCCGCCGAGCACCTGTGCCAATTGCTAGAACTCGTTCAGGTGGCGGATGTCCGCGAAGACCTGGACGTCGGCACCATGGCCGGGCTGCGCCGGGCCATGAAAGAGGGGGAGTCGTTAATTGACGACGGCGTTGCGCACCTTGCGGGGCCCGGCGTCGAGTATCTGCGCGCGCACCCGGGCACCGGTGCGCGCTGGGTGGCCGCTGGTCGGGTGCTGCGCGTGTGGACGGTGGACACCGAAGCGGACTTGGAACTGTGCCTGGCGGCCGGTGTTGCGCAAGTGACAAGCAACAGGCCTCGGGAAATTCGTGAGCTGGTGGGCGCGCTATCTCCTGCGGATCTTGACGCTATGTGATTGCATGGAACTATGGCATCGCGAATTGAAGACTATGCACTTTTGTCCGATCTGCACACCGGGGCCCTGATAGGCCGCGACGGAAGTATTGACTGGTTGTGCTTTCCGCGCTTTGACTCACCGGCGGTTTTTACCGCCCTGCTCGGCACCAGTGACCACGGCCGCTGGCTCATGGCGCCTGCGCACCCTGAAGCAACCGTCACGCAGCGCAGCTACCGTGGGCGGACCTTCGTCTTGGAGACGCTGTGGGAAACCCCCGACGGCACCGCGCGCATCACGGATTTCATGCCGGTGGGCGACCGCCGTGCGTCCATTGTCCGCCGCATCGACGGACTCAGTGGCAGCGTGGAATTTACCGAGCGGATCACTGTCCGCCCCGGCTATGGCAAGGTCCTGCCATGGGTGCGGCGCGTCGATGAGGGTGATAAAAACGAAGCAATCGTGGCAATCGCCGGACCAGACGCGATGGTGCTGCGCGGGGATAAGCTGCCTCACGCGCTCGACCGTGAACACGTGGGCAGTTTTGTTCTCGAGGCCGGACAGCGCGTGGAGCAGGAACTGATTTGGTTCCCGTCGCACCGTCCCGTCCCACCGCCCATCAACATTGAAAAAGCACTTGAAGAGACCAGCAATTACTGGAACAAGTGGGCCGCCCGCTACAACCAGGACGGCAAATACGCGGCCATTGTGGAGCGCTCACTCTTGGTGCTGCGCGCCCTGACGCATGAGGATACCGGCGGGATTGTTGCGGCGCCCACCACCTCGCTGCCCGAAGATTTTGGTGGCGCACGAAACTGGGATTACAGGTTCTGCTGGCTGCGCGATGCGGCGCTGACGCTCGAGGCCATGCTCACCCATGGCTTTGCCGAAGAGGCGTTGAAGTGGCGCGACTGGTTGCTGCGCGCGGTGGCTGGGGACCCGGAAGATCTGCAGATCATGTACGGTCTCGGAGGCGAACGCGATCTCACTGAGGGCGAGTTGGGCCATCTGCCTGGCTACGAGGGTGCGCTGCCGGTGCGTATTGGCAACGGCGCCGTGGGGCAGTACCAGGCCGATGTTGTGGGTGAGGTGCTGGTGGCTTTGGAGAAGCTGCGTCTGGCCGGCGGGCACGAGGACCACTTCTCCTGGCCCTTGCAGCAGGCCATGCTGGGTTTCGTGGAGAAGCACCTGAGCGCCAAGGACCACGGCATCTGGGAAATGCGCGGGGACCTGCTGCATTTCACGCATTCGCGCGTCATGATGTGGGCAGCCTTCGATTGTGGCGTCCGTGCTGTGCGCGATCACGGCCTGTCCGGACCGGTTGAACGGTGGGAGGAGCTGCGGAATGAGCTGCATGTCGAAATTATGGAGTTGGGCTTCAACAAAGAGCTGAACACGTTCACTCAAACCTATGGCGGCACTGCCACCGACGCATCGCTGCTGGTGTTGCCGCAGGTGGGATTTGTGGGCTACGGATCCCCGGAAATGTTGGGTACCGTGGACGCCTTGGAGGCGGAACTACTCGATGGCCACGGCTTGATCCTGCGCTACCAAACAGCAACCGGGTTGGACGGGCTGGCCCCCGGCGAACACCCGTTTCTGGCGTGCTCCTTCTGGCTCGTTGAACAGTATGCGCACACTGGCCGCCGCAAGGATGCCGTGAAGCTGATGGACTCCCTGGTGGGTTTGGCCAATGACGTTGGCCTGCTCAGCGAGGAATACGACATGGAGCAGGGCCGCATGGCTGGCAACTTCCCTCAGGCCTTCTCACACTTGGCCCTGGTCCGTGCGGCCGATGCCCTCCACGGCACCGAGCAGCTGAGCCTGTCCGATGAACCGATTGACACTCACACGATGCCCATCATCGTGCCTTCCTGAGGCGGCGTTCCGGCACGGAATCTTGGTGCGGTCTTGGGGTGTTTCTTGCCATGCGGACCGACGTGAGCCCACGGCGTGTGGCGTGAAACTATAAGGCCATGAAGCTTAGCGAGTCACCGGCAGCCAAAATTGGGCTCTCAATCTCGATTGCCACGGGACTGTACGGGATCTCCTTCGGGGCACTTTCGGTGGCCTCCGGGCTGACACTCGGGCAGACTATGGCGCTGAGCCTGCTGCTTTTTAGCGGCGGCTCCCAGTTTGCTTTCATCGGCGTGGTGGCCGGCGGCGGATCGGCGGTGGCTGCCATGAGCGCCGCGGCACTGTTGGGGATCCGCAACGGCGTTTACGGCATGCAGATCAATGCGCTCCTGCGGCCCACCGGCTGGCGTCGGTTTGCCGCCGCGCACGTCACCATTGATGAATCCACGGCGACGGCCACGGGGCAGAGCGATCCGGGCGAACAAAAGCGCGGATTCTGGGTGGCCGGGCTGGGCATTTTTATTCTATGGAACATCATGACCTGCGTGGGAGCCGTGGTTGGTGCCGCGCTGGGAGATCCCAAGCAATGGGGACTCGACGGCGCCGCAGTGGCTGCGTTCCTTGGCCTACTGTGGCCCCGCATCAGGTCGTTCCAGCCGGCTGCCATAGCGATTGTGTGTGCGCTGGTGACCCTGTTGGCGGTTCCCCTGGTGCCTGCCGGAGTGCCCATTCTGGTGGCGGCCGTAGTGGCCGGACTCATTGGCTGGTTCCGCCCCACGCCCGATGCGGGCCACGACGGTGACGGACTGGAACCTGAGCTTGATCCCTATAAGCACGACGCCGGCACCTTGCCCGTGCGCGAATCTGGCCCGCGTGGGCACAAAGGGAAGGAACTATGAGCCTGTGGTTTTGGCTGCTGGTTGCGGCGGCACTGGCCTACGCCACCAAACTGCTGGGCTACCTGGTCCCGGCAAAAGTGCTGGACAACCCCAGAATGTCACACATGGCCGGGACGTTGACCATTGGACTGCTCGCGTCACTCACCGTAGTGAATGCGGCCGCCAGCGGCACATCTGTGGTTCTCGACGCCCGGGTAGGTGCGTTGCTTGCGGCGGCAGTGGCGCTCTGGCTCAAGGCCCCATTTTTGGTGGTGGTCCTGGCCGGTGCCGCTGCCGCCGCGGGGCTTCGACTACTTGGTTGGCCCTGAACCGTAGGGGTTCTGGTTGGGATCCTGCTGGCCATAAGGCTGGTTGGGATCCTGCGGCTGAGCCTGCGTCTGGCCGTACTGCTGTGACGGGGCCTGGCCGTATTGCTGGTTGGGATCCTGCGGCTGGCCGTACTGTGGAGCCGGAGCCTGGCCATACTGCTGTGAGTACGCAGCGTTGGGGTCCTGCTGGCCATACTGCTGAGTCTGTGGTTGACCGTACTGCTGAGTTTGAGTCTGGCCGTACTGCTGCTGTGCGTAGTACTGAGCGTACTGTTTCTGCTCCGCGGTCAGGTAGGAGGGGCCGCGGTACTGCGCGTCGCCGTAGGAGAGGATGGCGGCAAAAACTACTGGCAGAAAGATCAATCCAACAGTGAAGCCGGTTTCCTTGCCGAATGACTTGGACATGTCGTTCATGATGACAATCATCATGTAGATGTTGAAGTAGGGGATGAAAAGGAACCAGAAGTGCGACTCCGGGCGGCCCACCATCTTCACCATGATCCAGGAATTGTAGAACGGTACAAAGGCCTTCCACTTCGGATGCCCGGCCTTGCTGAATGCTCCGGCCCAGGCGAATCCATTGATCAGCCAGGCCACGGCAAAAATGAGCAGGTAGATGCCCATGATGAGCATGATCAGGCCCGCTGCATCGGCGGAGCTCATGGTGCTCTCGTTGCTGTAGTCATAGTCGGAGCTGTATGGGTCCGTGGCAGGGGCCAGCGGAAGGGAAAGAAGGGAGGAGAGCATGCCTGCCATTTTATCTGCAACCGCAGAATGCGCCAATGGGGTGAACTACCCATAATGGAAGCTAACCAACGGGGACAACCCCGGAAACCTTCAAAAACAGGAGTCTCTCATGATTGTGGCATTTTCAGTAGCACCCAGCGGCGCTCCCACCGACGTTCCGGCGGGAACTGGCGACGACGCTTCCGTCCACACGGCCGTAGCGGCAGCGGTCAAGGTGGTCCGCGAGTCCGGCCTGCCCAACCGCACCAGTTCCATGTTCACCGAGATTGAGGGTGAGTGGGATGAGGTCATGGACGTAGTCAAGCGGGCCACTGAGGCGGTAGGACGCTACGGAACCCGAGTTTCCTTGGTACTTAAGGCCGACATTCGACCCGGCCATACCGGTGAACTCACCGGCAAGGTAGACCGACTGGAAGGTGCGTTGGGTGCCTTGGGCGAGTGACCGGCGTCGTGCACTAAAAGAGCGAGACAGCGGGGGACGATACTCGGCACGACGGGCGGAATCCGCCCGCACCCTTGTGGAGTCGGCTGCCGCATGACCATTTTTCTGCGCGAGGCCACCGTGGCGGATGCAGAAGCCGTCATGCGCCTGCACCTGCGCTGCCACGAAGAAGCGTATGGCCGTCATCTGCCACCGGAATTTTTTGACCTGTGGCGGCAAACGCTACCGGGCCGGATTGAAAACCTCGAAAAGTCCATCGTCGCCGGCCATATACCCACAGTGGCATGCGATGGACAGGGGCTAGTTGGGGTGGCAGCTGTTGGGCATAGCGAGGATCCTCGGGCACCCAGGCCCCTGGAATTGCGGATGATCTACACCCTTGAGCGGGTCCATGGACGAGGCCTAGCGTCCGCTCTCTATAGTCCGCATGGTCCGGGAGGCTGTGGGCGAGTGAGCTGAGCCGTGAGTTTGGGTGCGCATGACTGCGACTACGCTGGCAGGGTGACTATCTTGCCGCGCATCATGGACCGCCCGCCCGCCGAGAAGCCCTGATGGGCCGCAAGCGAGTACCCAAAAATGGTGCTGAAGAACCCGAGCTGCCAGTCAAGGGGGCGCCGAAAGGCCCCGTGGCCGGTAAGTTTCAAACGGACACCGGCACGGCGGAGCTGATCCCCGACGGTGACAATCCCCACGGCTGGCTGCTCATGCTCAACGGCGTCCAAAGCTCCCACGTTGACCTGGCAGACCCCTTGCGTCTGGACTTTGAGTACATGCGCTGGATCATGGCGCTGGTGCAAGACCGGTGGGCAACCAGTGAGAAGCTGCGCACGCTGAGTCTTGGCGGTGCTGCTTGTTCCATGCCACGCTATCTTGTTGCCGCCTACCCCAACTCCCGCAACGTCGTGGTGGAAATTGACGGGGCGTTGGCCAACTACGTCCGCGACTGGTTCGATCTGCCCCGGGCGCCGTTGCTGAAAATCCGCGTAGGGGAGGCCCGTGAAGTGACCGAATCACTGGCCGAAGCCAGCCGCGAGCTCATCATCCGCGATGTCTTTGCTGGCTCCAAAACTCCCCATGCGCTCACCACTGCAGAGTTCACAGAGGCAGCCCGCAAGGTACTTATTCCCGATGGCGTATATGTTGTGAACTGCGGTGACGCGCCGTCCTTGACTACTGCGCGGCGGGAAGCGGCCACCATTGCAGCCGCCTTCGAACACACCGTCATCATTGCCGATCCGCCTATGTTGAAGGGGCGCCGGTCAGGCAACATCATCATCGCCGGCAGCGATGCCCCGTTGGGTGATGGTGCCGGCCTGCCCCGCACTCTGCTCGGCGGCGCCATGCCCGCCCATCTCTGGGATGACGCCAAGGTCCGCCAGTTCGGACGCAGCTCCGTGGTGCTGCGCGATGACCTTTAGCTGAGCCGGACTCCGGCGGAATGCTCGCCGAGTGTCCAGATAATGTACGGTCTGACCGCTGAAACGGCGTGAAAGCGTACGTTATCTGGACACTCACCGGTGGTGGGGCCGATCAGCGCGAGGCGGGTGCCGCCGTCGTGCTTGGTTTTGAGGTACTTGTCGGTGAAGGGCTTTCATCCACAAGGACGGCCCGTTGCCGGCCTTTTCCGCGAACCCAGAGCTTGAAGGCGAGCGTCAGCAGGACCAGCCAGAGGGCACCAACATAGAGTGCCACGCGGGTATCGGCGTAAACGCCCAGGAGCACGATCACGCCCGCCATGAAGAGGGCTGTCAGGATTGAGGCGAGCGGCCAGAGTGGGACCGGGAATGCCGAGGGGGCCAGTGCGTTGCGTGCGATCTCACGCTTCATGGCCACGTGTGAGGCCAGGATCATGATCCAGACCCACACCGTGGCGAAGGTGGCGATCGAGGCGATGAGCAAGAAGACGTCCTCGGGGATGGTCGCGTTCAGAACCACGCCCGCCAGCAGCACGGCGGTCATGAGCAGCACAGTCATCCACGGCACGCCGCGCTTGGAGATGCGGCCAAAGACGGCGGGTGCATGACCCTGGGCAGAGAGGCCGAAGAGAACGCGGCCGGCACCGAAAATATCGGAGTTGATCGCCGAGAGCGCCGCGGTAATGACCACCGCGTTGAGGATGTGTGCGGCCAGCGGGATGCCCAGAGAGTCGAATATCTGCACGAAGGGACTGGTTTCGCCGGTGATCTCGTTCCACGGGATCAGGGACATCAGCACGCCCAAGGTCAGCACATAGAACAGCAGGATCCGTACCGGAACAGTGTTGACGGCTGCCGGGATGGACTTGCTGGGATCCTTGGCTTCGCCGGCCGTCACGCCAATGGTTTCAATGCCACCGAAGGCAAACATGACCACAGCGAACGCGGCCAGGAGCCCCGCCCATCCGTTGGGCATGAAGCCGCCATTGTTGACGAGGTTGCCGAGGCCTGCGGTGGCCTGTGCGCCTTCCAAGTGGAAGCCAAAAACGATGATCGCCACACCCCCGGCGATCATGGCGATGATGGCGGAAACCTTGATGAGTGAGAACCAGAATTCCAGCTCACCAAAGACTTTAACGCTCAGAAGGTTGATGGCGGCCAAGAAGAAGATGATGGCCAGAATCCAGATCCAACGCGGCACATCATGGAACCAGAAACCCATATAGATGCTGAAGGCCGTAACGTCGGCGATGGCAACGATGGCCATTTCGAAAACGTAGGTCCAGCCGGTAATGAATCCAGCCAGCGGGCCCAGGTATCGGCTGGCATATTGGCCAAAGGAGCCAGATACCGGGTGGCGGACTGCGAGTTCACCCAGAGCGCGCATCACCATGAAAACGGCTGCGCCGGCAATGATGTACGCCAGCAGGACGGCGGGGCCTGCCTTTTGGATGGCACTCGAGGACCCGTAGAACAAGCCGGTGCCGATGGCAGAGCCCAACGCCATGAAGCGAATGTGGCGGGCAGTCAGGCCGCGGGTCAGGACGGATCCATGGGAGTTCATGAGTGGGCTTTCTCACGCAGCTCAGCAAGTGGGCTGCGGCACTGTTGATGTAAATCGGGTGGCCTGTGTCACCGTATTGCCGATTTTGGGGCTAAAAGTGTCTTGTTTTTCCTGAAAATCTGGGATTTCAGACGCCAATATTCTATATTGTGCAAAGAGCTATGGCGATCTGCACCAATGATGAGGGGATCATGACAATCACCGACCACAAGCCCTCCAAGGTGCCTGCCGCAGAGAACACCCTGCGCATTTTGAAACTGCTTTCCGCCAAGCGTGGACCACTGGCGGCTTCAACTATTGCTACAACCTTGGATTTGCCTCGATCCAGCGTCTATCACCTGCTCGGCGTTATGGAGCAAAGCGGATTCGTCATGCACCTGCATGAAGAGCAGCGCTACGGCCTGGGGGTTGCCGCCTTTGAGCTCAGCAGTGCATATTCCCGGCAGGAACCTCTCTCCCGGTTGGGCCGGCCACTGCTTGCATCCCTTGTGGACAGAGTGGGTGAAAGCGCCCACCTGGCGGTCCTGCATGGGCGCGATGTTTTGTACATTGTGGAGGAGCGGGCCAAGAACCGGCCGTCTCTGGTGACCGATGTTGGGGTGCGGTTGCCCAGCCATCTCACGGCCAGCGGTCGGGCCATTTTGGCGGCGCTACCGAAATCACAGGTCCGGGCGCTCTATCCCAATGCGGCGGCATTCAGCTCACTGACCGAGGTGCCCAACCCCATCATCAAATACTCAACCTTGTCCGGCCATTTGGATCAGGTGCGGATCCGCGGCTACTCCACCGAAAGTGGGGAAGTGAGCGACGGCTTCGGGTCCGTTGCTGCTGCCGTAACCGATCATCTGGGCTGGCCCGTGGCCGCCGTCGCCGTGACATTCCTGGAAGAAAAAGTGCCAGCTGAGCAGCGGATCAAACTGGCCGAACGCGTCGCTCAGGTGGCCGGGGAACTTTCTACGAGGATTTACGGCCGCCGCGAGGGCTGATTGGCTGCGTGGGGGTAGTTATTACCAAATGAGCCCGGTGGGCCGTGCACGGATTGTAATAACTACCCCCGGACGCGCTGGGAACGTCCGCGGCGTTGGCGAATGGTATCGACTACCCCCGCCCCCGATTGGTTCATCTCAGCGGTATTCCGGCCTCATGTAGCAGCTGAATCAGTCGGCGCGGGTCCCTCAGGTCCTCCCAAATCCAGCGGATGACGTTGTAGCCCTTTGCCCGGAGCCGGTCTTCCCGCAACTTCTCCGCGACCACCACTTGGGCAGGGGTTCTACCTCTCAAGTATTTCTGGGAGGAGTATTTTTCGTAGCCATCGAATTCGCCGAATGTTTTCTGCTCTTCCCAGTCAAAATCTGGCCGCCCAATAAAGCCGCGACTGTCAGAAATGAATGTTTGAAGCGCAGGTAACTTAAAGCCGTGTTCAATCATGATGGCTCGGCTTAACGATTCGCCGGCCGACTCAGACAATGGATCTGCCACGGTGAGGACCCGCTCAACGCGACCACGTTGAGTTGCATTGGGCAACAATGCGGTGGCGGCCCGGACGTCGTCCTCGCTGAAGAATTGTTGCGGGTTGCCAGGCGATCCTGACAATGGAATTCGCTGGAGCAGTTTGTCCATTGTTGGCAACGAACCTGTCAGTGGGAGACGAACGGCAAGATCCCTCGCTGTTTGCGGTGGCGGTGTGAGAAATACGCCGAACATTTCCCACGGCGGCGGATCGCCAGCTACGGCGTTCACACGGCGCACGCCGCGGTTACTTTGACCGCCACTTCGTCCAGGAGAAACAACCGTTTGAACTTCGCTTGGCACTCCGATGACTGGCAAGCCCATGATCTGAGCTGCGGACTCCCTAGCGAAAACGGGCGCATTCCGAGCCGATTCATGCACGGCCTGAATGCGCATCCTGTATTTTTCCCACGGTAAGAGCGAATCCCACACCTCAGTTGGCAGGTAGAGACCGCGGTGAATTCGAAACAATTGTCCCGAGGCGGCCTGCCTGGCAAGTCTGCGGGCCGAGTATTCATCCGCGAACTTGCTTGAAGGAGTGATGAACGGCGGGAGCTGGAAGGTAGTCATCATTCTAGGTTCCGGCTCAGCTTCGTGGGGCGACAGGCCAATGCTGCCAAATGTGGATATGCCCGTACTTGCGCGGCCTGTGGAGTAATCGAAGGGGTCTTCTGCGTAGGAGCAACGGGGGTAGTTGTTACCAAATGCGCCCGTTGGGCCATGTGCGATTGGTAATAACTACCCCCGGACGTGCCGGGAATGTCCGAGGCGGTGGCGAATGGCAATAACTACCCCGGGCTGCGTGGAGAATGCACGCACGTGCCGTCGCCAAGATGGCCGGGGAGCTTTCAGCGACGATCTACGGCCGCCGCGAGGGTTAGCGAGGGCTGAGTGGCTGTTCGGGGGTTCTGCTGCGGCTCAGGGGCGAAGCGGTGGCATGTCTGGAATCCCGGATACCCCACGCCAAATGCCGCTGATTTCCGCACGGTAAAGCGGAATAGTGGGGACCAAGACTGCCACAACAAAAGGATCCGCCATGACTGCCGCCCAGCCCCAAGAAGTCACCCTCTCCGCAACCGGGGTCACCCCCGAAGACGTCATCGCCGTGGCCCGCCACAATGCCAAGGTGATGATCAGTGCGGAGGCGCTGGCCGGCGTCGAACGCGTCAGGGAACATATTGAAAAGTTGGCGCATTCTGAGACGCCTGCCTACGGCATTTCCACGGGCTTCGGGGCGCTGGCCAACCGCCACATTCCGGCGGACATGCGCACGCAGCTGCAGAAATCGCTCATCCGCTCCCACTCCGCCGGCATGGGCCCTGCCGTGGAGCGCGAGGTGGTGCGGGCGCTGATGTTCCTGCGCGCCAAAACTCTGGCCAGCGGACGGACCGGTGTGCGCCCCGTGGTCCTGCAAACCATGGTGGACGTGCTCAACGCCGGGATTACGCCGGTAGTCCGCGAATTCGGTTCGCTCGGCTGTTCAGGCGACCTGGCACCGCTCTCGCATTGCGCGCTGGTCCTCATGGGTGAGGGTGAGGCGGCAGGGCCCGACGGCGCCATCCGTCCCGTCCCTGAACTCCTCGCCGAGGCTGACATTGCGCCGGTGGAATTGGCAGAAAAGGAAGGCCTGGCGCTGGTCAACGGCACTGACGGCATGCTTGGAATGCTCCTGATGGCCATCGCGGACCTGCGGCTTTTACTCACGACGGCGGATATCACCGCGGCGTTGAGCGTCGAGGGGCTGCTCGGTACCGATCAGGTGTTCGTGCCGGAGCTGCACATGGAGCTGCGCCCGCATCCGGGTCAGGCGGCGAGTGCCGAGAACATGCTGGCTGTGCTGGCCAACTCGCCGATCGTGGCCTCGCACAGGGTGGGCGATTCCCGCGTGCAGGATGCCTACTCGCTGCGTTGCGCCCCGCAGGTGGCCGGCGCCGCCCGCGACACCGTGAACCACGCGCTCATGGTGGCTACCCGCGAGCTCGCCGCCGCGATTGACAACCCCGTAGTGCTCCCGGATGGTCGCGTGAGCTCCAACGGCAACTTCCATGGGGCGCCGGTGGCGTACGTGCTGGACTTCCTTGCCATTGTTTCCGCCGATGTTGCCTCGATCGCCGAGCGCCGCACCGACCGGATGCTGGATCCGGCACGCTCCCACGGACTGCCCGCCTTCCTGGCCGGCGATCCCGGTGTCGACTCCGGTCTGATGATCGCCCAGTACACGCAGGCCGGGCTGGTCTCGGACTCCAAGCGCCTGGCCGTCCCTGCCTCCGTTGACTCCATTCCCAGCTCCGCCATGCAGGAGGACCACGTCTCTATGGGCTGGCACGCGGCCCGGAAACTGCGTAAGTCCGTGGAGAATCTGCGTCGCGTCCTCGCTATTGAGCTGGTCACGGCCACCCGTGCCATCGACATGCGCACTTCCATGTCCGACGGCGTACTGGTCCCCGGCCCGGCTGGCGCCGCTGTGATTGAGCTACTTCGCGCCACGGTTCCCGGACCGGGCAGCGACCGTTTCCTCTCGCCCGAACTTGAAGAAGCTGACCGCTTGGTGGGCTCCGGGGCCATCCGCGCCGCCGCAGAGCTGGCCACGGGGCCGCTCAACTAGCCTGCTGCGCATCGAGGTGACACTTAATGCTGATGTTGCGGGGCAGCAGCAGTAAGTGTCACCTCGATGCGGGGGAGCGGCGCCCCGCGGCTGTGAAGAATTCCCGTTCGATTCCTCTCGACAGTCTTAGCCCAGCGGTGTTTAATATTTGGTACGTTGTGATTCAAACGTATATTCGAATGGAATCCTTTCTTGAAACTCTTCCGGCTGGCCATCCACCACGCAAAACCGTACTGGGCCTGGGTTGTGGCCGTGGTGGTACTGCAACTCATTTCCACCATCGCGGCACTGTACCTGCCCAGCCTCAATGCCCAGATCATTGACCAGGGCATTTCCAAGGGCGACACCGGCTTCATCTGGTCCACCGGTGTGACCATGATCGTGGTGTGCTTTGTCCAGGTAATTTCGGCCATTGGCGGCATCTACTTCGGCGCCCGCACGGCCATGGCCATTGGCCGGGATCTGCGCCGCGAGGTGTACTACCGGGTCAACGCCCTCGGTGCCCTGGATGTGAGTCGCTTCGGCACGGCCACGCTGATCACGCGCAACACCAACGACGTCCAGCAAGTCCAGATGCTGGTGCTCATGGCGTTGAACTTCATGGTTTCCACTCCCATCATGTGCATTGGCGGGATCATCATGGCCCTGCGCGAGGACGTGGGCCTGTCGTGGCTGCTGTGGGTTTCCGTGCCGTTGCTGTTCATTGTGGTGGGCTTCCTGGTGGTCAAGCTGCTGCCGCTGTTCCGTGAAATGCAGGACCGGATCGATACCGTCAATGGCGTGCTGCGTGAGCAGATCACCGGCATCCGCGTTATCCGTGCCTTTGTTCGCGAGAAGTTTGAGGCGCAGCGCTACCGCGAAGCCAACATGGACCTGACCCGTGTTTCGGTGCGTGTGGGCAACTTGTTTGTGCTCATGTTCCCCGTCATCATGATGATCCTGCACCTGGCCACCGCGGCCGTGCTGTGGTTTGGCGGGCACCGGGTCGACGCCGGTTCCATGCAGATTGGTTCGCTCACCGCATTCCTGCAATATCTCCTGCAGATTCTGGTTGCCGTCATGATGGGCGTCTTCATGGTCATGATGATTCCCCGCGCCGCTATCTCCGCCGAACGCCTTGATGACGTGCTCACGGCCGAGCCCAGCCTGACGGTACCGGCGGCTCGCGAGCTCCCGGTGACTCACGCCGTCGAATTTTCATCGGTGTCCTTTGGGTATCCCGGTGCCGAGCGGCCCGTGCTGAATAACGTTTCGTTTACCGCTGAGGCAGGAAAAACGACGGCGATTGTCGGCTCCACCGGTTCCGGCAAGTCCACGCTGTTGAACCTCATACCCCGCCTTTTCGATCCGCAGGACGGTTCGGTGCGCATTGGCGGCGTGGACGTCAGCGAGCTCAGCCGCAAGCAGTTGGCGGAGTTGGTGGGCCTGGTGCCGCAGAAGCCGTACCTGTTCTCCGGATCTGTGGCGAGCAACCTGAAGTTTGGCCGCCCCGACGCGGACGATTCCGAGCTGTGGGAGGCGCTGCGGGTGGCCCAGGCCAAGGACTTTGTGGAAGAGAAGCCCAAACAGCTGGCTACACCCATCGCCCAGGGCGGCACCAACGTCTCCGGAGGGCAACGTCAGCGGCTGTGCATTGCCCGTGCGCTCGCGGCCCGCCCCCGCATTTACCTGTTCGACGATTCCTTCTCGGCGCTCGATGTGGCCACCGACCAGCGGTTGCGCGAATCCCTGCACGGCGCCACCACCGGGGCCACCATGATCATTGTGGCCCAGCGCATCTCCACCATCCGGGAAGCCGATCACATCATTGTGCTCGACGGCGGCGAAATAGTGGGCGCAGGCAGCCATGACGAACTGCTCGAAAGCAATGAAACGTACCGCGAAATTGTTGAATCTCAGCTCAGTATTGAAGGAGTGTCCTGATGGCGCGCAAAGCAAAGGACGCGAAGTCCTTGAAGCAGGCGCCGGAGATGGACGCGCTGGACGAAGAGCTGGTCCCCGAGTACAAGCCCAGCGAGGCTGACGGGGACATGTTTGGTGGCACGCCCGCCAAGAAAGCCGAGCACTTCTGGCCGTCAGTGAAGCGGCTCGTGGGGTTGCTGCGCCCCGAGCGGTTCATGTTCTCTGTGGTCATTGCCCTGGTAACAGCCTCCGTGGTGCTGACAGTCATTGCCCCGAAGGTTCTGGGTAAGGCCATGGACGTCATCTTCAACGGCGTCATCGGCTCGCAGCTGCCCGCTGGTGTCCCGCTCGAGACGATCATTGCCGGCATGCGCGCCGAGGGTAACAACCAAATGGCGGACATGCTCGCCAAAACCAACCTTGTGCCCGGCGTTGGGATCGACTTTTCCCAACTGAGCCGGTACATCATCTTTGTGCTGGCACTGTATATGGTGGCCTCAACGCTCATGTGGCTACAGGGCTACCTGCTCAACGCCCTCGTGATGCGTGTGGTGTTCCGCTTGCGCGAGGACATTGAGCGCAAACTCAACCGCCTGCCACTGGGCTACTTTGACACCCGGCAGCGCGGAGATTTGATGTCCCGGGTGACCAACGACGTCGACAACATCCAGGCAGCGTTGCAGCAGGCGTTCTCGCAGCTGGTGCAATCCGCGCTGACTGTCATTGGCATCGGTGTCATGATGTTCATTGTCTCGTGGCAGCTGGCGCTCATCGCCTTGATCGCCCTGCCGCTGTCTGCCATCATTGCCGGTGTCATTGGCACGCGCTCGCAGAAGCTCTTCGCCGCCCAGTGGAAGCACACGGGCTCACTTAACGGACACATTGAGGAGACCTTCTCCGGCCTGGAGCTGGTCCGTGCCTATGGCCGCGACGAGGAAATGCTGGCCGAGTTCGACGAGCGCAATGATCACCTGTTCAAGGCAGCCTTCGGGGCACAGTTTGTCTCCGGCATGATCATGCCGGCCATGCAGTTCGTCTCCTACCTCTCCTACGTGCTGGTCGCCGTCGTGGGCGGGTTGCGCGTGGCCACTGGGCAGATGACGCTCGGCGACGCCACCGCCTTCATCCAGTACTCGCGTGAGTTCTCCCAGCCCATTGGCGAGATGGCTGGCATTGCGAACATGATCCAGTCGGGTGTGGCTTCCGCCGAGCGAACGTTTGAAATTCTCGACGCGGAAGAACAGGAAGAGGAGCAGGATTCGGCGCTGCTGCCCGCACAGACTGACGGGCACGTGCGCTTTGAAAACGTCTCCTTCAGCTACTCGCCTGACACCCCGCTGATCCGGGATGTCTCCTTCACGGTGCAACCGGGCCAGACCGTGGCCATCGTGGGCCCCACCGGTGCTGGCAAGACCACACTGGTGAACCTCGTGATGCGCTTCTACGAGCTCACGGGAGGGCGGATCATGCTCGACGGCGTGGACACCCGTGAGCTGTCCCGGGAGCAGGTGCGTGCCCAAGTTGGCATGGTGCTCCAGGATGCTTGGCTCTTTGAGGGAACCATCCGGGAGAACATCCGCTACGGGCGTCTGGACGCCACCGACGAGGAGATTGTTGCCGCCGCCGAGGCCACCATGGTGGACAGGTTCGTCCGCCAGCTGCCTGCCGGCTATGACACCATCATTGACGCCGACGGTGGCACTGTCTCTGCTGGCGAACGCCAGCTGCTCACCATTGCCCGCGCGTTCATCGCGAAGCCGTCGCTGCTGATTCTGGACGAGGCCACATCCTCCGTGGACACCCGCACCGAACTCCTGGTCCAGCACGCCATGGCGGCACTGCGCACGGACCGGACCTCATTCGTGATCGCCCACCGCCTCTCCACCATCCGCGACGCCCACACCATCCTGGTCATGGAGGACGGCGACATCGTGGAACACGGCAACCATGAGGAACTGCTCAAACGCCGCGGCGCCTACTACGACCTCTACATGACGCAGTTCCAAGGCGGCCACGGACTAGAAGACGAGCTCGCCGCAGAGGTTCACTAGGGTAGAGCGGCGGACCGGTGGCTCGGCCCCGAACGGCCGGGCCACTCGCGGGCAGTAAGATTTCTGCGGCCGCGGGCGGCCTTGGAAATCCATCCCCGCTCCGTGGCCCAACCGCCCGAGGCCGCAAGCCGTTTGGGAGGCAGTGCCGACCCGGCAGTTACCGCAGCAGGGTGTCGATGAGGCGGGCCGCTACTTTGGCTGTGCGGTTGTCGATGTCGAACTCCGGGTTCAGTTCCGCGACGTCGAAGTGGAAGAGCTTCCCACTCGCGGCCACTTGGCGGCACACGGCCACGATAACCGGTAGCGGCACGCCGTAGGCGGCGGGGGCGCTGACTCCCGGGGCCACGGCGGCTGGCAGCACGTCCAGATCAATGGTCAGGTACACGATGTCCACGGTCTCCAGGAACGAGTCCACAAACGCGTGCGTGCGTTCCGCCGAGCAGTCCTCATCCAGCAAGTACTTCACATCCAGCTCATGCGCCGTCTCGAAGAGAGCGCCCGTGTTGTTAGGCTCGCTGATACCGACGACGGCGTAATTCAGTTCCCGGCCAGCGGCGACTTCCGCGTGGGCCATCTGACGAAACGGCGTGCCCGAGCTGGGTGCCGGCGCGTCACGCAGGTCAAAGTGCGCGTCCAGGTTCAGCACACCCAGCCGCGCACCGTTGGCCACCGCCGCGGTTCCGGCCACACCCAGATAGCTGGCAAAAGCGGTTTCGTGGCCACCACCCAAGACCACGGTGAGATATCCGTCGTCGAGCATGGACGTCAGGGCAGCGCCCAAACGGGCCTGGCCGGCCTCCAGCTCGTCTCCAATGACCACCATGTCCCCGGCATCGGCCACCGAGCGGCTCCCATGGAATGCCATCGATCCCAAAGCCGAGCGGATCGCGGCTGGGCTACTGGCGGCTCCGGTACGCCCCAGGTTGCGGGCTACGCCGGCGTCGGAGCGGAAGCCGATCAACGCGGCCGGCCCAGGGAGTGCGGCATCCATGGAAGCATCGTGGGCAGGGGCCGCTGATGTGGACACCGTCTGCCACCAGCGACGGTGGGCGGGGGAGTCGCCGTCGTTCCTTCCAGTCCACGAGGTGGGCGGCACATCAACGGCAAGTGAAGAAAAGTTCATGGTTCCAGCAAACCGCAGCCGCCCACTGAAAGCCATACGCAGGGGCAACGGAACGTCTCGCATGGCAGACACTCCAAACCGCCGAGGGAGGGGGACTTATCCGGTGCCAATCGCGGCGGCCCGTCAAGTCGGTCAGGCGTACCTGTATGTTTAGGGACAGCGGGTCGCGCGGCGTGAGCCAGGTAACTAGCGTCAGGGTTGATGTGTCGCAAGCCCCTAGACCGTTGTGGACGTTTTGAATATCGCCATCCAACCAAGTTGTGCCAGTTCGCTGACATCGATGTTGATTCAGTGACTCACAATGACAACTTAAGGATTACCCATGCGCCGCACTTACGCATTTCCCGCCATCGTTGCCGTAGCCGCACTCATGCTGACCGGCTGCGTTGACAACAGTGATTCCACGCCAGGTGGCGGTAGCTCGTCGTCCCCGGCTGACGGTGCGACGATCAAGAAGAACGAAGCAATCGCAGCGGAGCTGCCGGAAAAGATCAAGAGCTCCGGTGTCCTCAATGTGGGAATGGCCAACAACTACCCGCCCAACGAGTTCAAGGACGCCAACGGGGAACCCGCAGGGTGGTCGGTGGATTTGACGAATGCGCTGGGCCAAGTATTGGGTCTGAAGGTCAATTTCGACATTGGCACGTTTGACAACATCCTGCCGTCGATCAACGGCGGCAAGGATGACATGGGCATGTCATCCTTCACGGACACCGTCGAGCGCGAAAAGCAGGTCGACTTCGTCAACTACTACTCGGCCGGCATCCAGTGGGCATCGCAGACCGGCAAGGCCGTAGATCCCAACAACGCCTGCGGCCTTAAGGTAGCGGTGCAGGCCACCACCTACGAGGACACGCACGAGGTCCCCGCCAAGTCCAAGGCCTGCACGGACGCAGGGAAGCCCGCCATCGAAATATTCAAGTATGACGCGCAGGACCAGGCAACTAATGCCCTAATCGTGGGACAGGTTGACGCCATGAGCGCCGACTCGCCTGTCACCTTGTACGCGATCTCGAAGACGGAGAAGAAGCTTCAAACGGCCGGTGACGCCTTCGAAGTGGCCCCTTACGGTATCCCCGTGGCCAAGGGCTCCGCCTTCACGCCGGTCCTGCAGAAGGCCATCCAGTCCCTCATCGACGACGGTTCCTACACCAAGATCCTTAAGAAGTGGGGCGTGGAAAGCGGTGGCGTGGAGACGGCCGCCATCAATGTAGCTGCGAAGGGTTAGCTCGTGAAGAATCCTCAGGGGCAGGGCGGCATGGCAGCGGCGGAGAATGAACCGCTTGCTGCCGATCAGGAGGGTGAAGCCATCAAGGCCATCCCGCTGCGCCACCCGTGGAGAGTCCTCATTGCTGCTCTCCTGGTCTTGATGCTGGCCGTATTTGTCATCGATGCTGGACAGCGTGAGGAATTCGGCTGGGCCAATGTCAGTAAATACATTTTTGACAAGAGGATCAGCCAGGCTGCGTTGGTCACGCTGCAACTGACGATCTATGCCATGGTCATTGCCATCGCCCTGGGCCTGTTGCTGGCCATCATGCGGCTTTCTCCGAACCCTGTGGTCAAAAGCGTCGCGTGGCTGTACATCTGGATCTTTCGCGGGACGCCGGTCTATGTTCAGCTGGTGTTCTGGGGAATCGTTGGACTGATTTATCCGGTGCTCACCATCGGGGTGCCGTTCATGACACCGTGGATCTCTTTTCAGAACGACATATTGACCAACCTATTCGTCACAGCGGTCATCGGTCTCGCGCTCAACGAGGCCGCCTACATGTCTGAAATTGTCCGTGCCGGCCTACTTTCCGTCGATGAGGGTCAAGAGGAAGCATCGCGAGCCTTGGCGATGTCGTGGGGCCAGACGATGCGTGTTGTGGTGGTGCCGCAGGCGATGCGCATCATCATTCCGCCCACCGGCAACGAGGTCATCTCCATGCTCAAGACCACATCGCTCGTCGCGGCCATCCCGCTGAGCATCGACCTGTACGGGGTGTCACGCGGCATCTCAGCCGTGACGTTTACGCCGGTGCCGCTGTTGATTGTGGCCTCGCTCTGGTACTTGCTGTTCACCTCGATATTGATGGTTGGTCAGCACTTCATTGAAAAGCGGTTTGCCCGCGGGTCCGGCCAGCGGAAGGCGGAAAAATCGCTCCATCTGCGCGGGCCGCGGCCAGCTGCGGGGGACATTACGAACATTAGAGTGAACAGCAAATCGGAGGACAAGCAATGAGCGGCACACCCATGGTGCTCGCGGACCGCGTGTCCAAGAGTTTCGGCTCAAACAAGGTCCTCAGAAGCATCAGCCTGACAGTCCAGCCCGGTGAGGTGCTGTGCCTGGTGGGGCCCAGTGGTTCGGGTAAGTCGACGTTCCTGCGCTGCATCAACCACCTAGAACGTGTAGACGCGGGCCGGCTTTCCGTCAACGGGCAGCTTGTTGGATACCGACAGAAGGGCGAAAAGCTCTATGAACTCAGGCCCAAGGAAGCGTCCTTCCAACGCCGAGAAATTGGCATGGTGTTCCAGCGCTTCAATCTCTTTCCCCACCTGACGGCCTTGGAGAACATCATCCAGGCGCCCATGAGGGTCAAGGGAATTCCGAAGGCGAAGGCGATCAAACGCGCCATCGAGCTGATGGAACGCGTGGGCCTCGGCGACAAGGTAGACCACTACCCCGCCCACTTGTCCGGTGGTCAGCAGCAGCGGGTGGCCATCGCTCGAGCGTTGGCGATGGATCCCAAACTGATGCTTTTTGACGAGCCGACGAGCGCACTCGATCCCGAATTGGTGGGGGAAGTGCTAGACGTCATGAAGGAACTGGCTAGTACCGGGATGACCATGATCGTGGTGACGCACGAGATGGGTTTCGCCCGGGAGGTGGCCGATTCGCTCGTCTTCATGGATGGAGGCGTCGTAGTGGAATCCGGGAACCCTCGTGAGGTGCTTGCCAACCCGCAGCATGAACGGACCCGGGCATTCCTGTCCAAGGTGCTCTGAAACTTCCCGGCGTCTGGCATGGCAGAAAAAATCGAAAGGTGAGTAGTTGCTAATGTTTCCGAGAAACATTAGCAACTACTCACCTTTCGAGGGAGAGCGGGTGCGGAGGAGTCGGGTTACTTGACCCCGAACATGTCCTCAATGACGCCGATGCCGAAGAACAGCAGGAACGCTGCGGCCACGGCCCACATCAAGGGGTGGACTTCCTTCGCGCGGCCCTGGAACAGGCGAATCAAGACGAACGCGATGAAGCCTGCACCGAGGCCGTTGGCGATCGAGTACGTGAACGGCATGAGCGTGAAGGTCAGGAAGGCCGGGATGCCGATGCCCCAGTCGGACCAATCGATCTTGCCCACCTGGGAAACCATCATGAAACCAACCACCACGAGGGCGGGAGCAACAGCTTCGAAGGGAACCAGCTTGATCAGCGGGGTGGCGAACATGGCCACCAGCAGGAGCAGGCCAGTGACAATCGACGCCAGACCCGTGCGGGCGCCTTCGCCAATGCCGGCACCGGACTCAACATAGATTTGGTTGGAGGAGGCAGACGCGCCACCACCGGCGATGGCGCCGAAAGCGTCAACGAGCAGGACCTTGTCCACGTCCGGGATGTTGCCATCCTTGTCCATGGTGCCAGCCTCTGCGGCAAGACCCACCATGGTGCCCATGGCGTCAAAGAAGATGCTCAACAAGATCACAAAGGCCAGCAGGATTGCGGCCAGGGCGCCCAGCTTGGAGAACGCACCGAAGAGGTTGACCTGACCGATCAGGGACAGATCGGGCCACGACCACGCCGAAAGCTGCGGCGATACCAAAGACCAGCCCTGCGGGTTGCTCGTGGTGCCGTCGAAAGAGGGGCCAATGTGCAGCGTCATCTCAAGGATGTTCGCGAGCAAGGTGGAGACCAGGATACCGATCAGAATGGCGCCCTTGACCTTACGCACCACCAAACCAATGGTCAGGATCAGGCCGACCAAGAACACCAGAGTGGGCCAGCCCATGAGCTTGCCGTCAAAGCCCAGACCAACCGGAACCGTGGTGCCGGCGACGTCGGGGATGCGGCGCACGAAGCCGGCGTTGACCAGACCGATCAGCGCAATGAACATACCAATGCCCACCACAATGGCTGTCTTCAGGCCCTCCGGAACAGCCCGGAAAACCGCTGTACGGAAGCCGGTCAGCACCAGAATGAACATGGTGATACCGGAAAGAACTACCAGGCCCATGACATCGGGCCAGGTCAGCCCCGGGTTGGTGGCCACCGTGACGGCGATGAACGCATTGACGCCCAAACCTGCCGCGAGGGCGAAGGGGTGTTTAGCCCAAGCGCCCATCAGGATAGTCAGGACACCGGCCACGAATGCCGTCACGGCCGCAACGCGCTCCAGTCCCAGCACTTCACCGGTGGAGTCGGCACCGCCGAGGATCAGCGGGTTCAGCACCACGATGTAGCTCATCGCGAAGAACGTGGCGAAACCACCTCGGATTTCCCGCGAGTAGTTGGAGCCGCGTTCGGTGATCTTGAAGTATTTGTCGACCGCTGACAGCCTGACATCCGTTTTGGTAGCCATGTAAAGAGCCCTCCGGGCAAAGTGAAAAGAAATTAAGTTATTCGAGGAAATACTAGCTGGTAATGCAGGGGCGGGAGATAGTGGTGGCTGCTGGAATTTTCCTGCACCATGAAGCACGACGGCGTCGCCTGGCTCACGGGTTGGGCTGCCCTTTGTGCCGCCCCTGTTGGGTAAACTCCCATATTGCTGGGGTAACGTGAGGTGGCATTGCCCCAACGATCAAAGGACGTTCCGCCGTGATTCCTCCCGTCAGTCGCCGCTCTGGTGAGACGAACATGACATCAAAAACACTGGTGCGCCGATCTTTGGTGGGTGTATTGGCAGTCTTGCTGGTGTTCTTTGCTCCGTCGACGGCGGCCTTCGCCCATGATGCAGTGACAGAAACTTCCCCGGCAGATGGTTCAACGGTGGCCACCGTCCCGGAGCAGATTCAGATCACTTTGACCAACACACCCGCTGTTATCGGCTCGCAGGTGTTGGTGGTTGACGAGGCTGGCACCAATTGGGCCTCCGGTGATGTTCAGGTCCTCGACAAGGCAGCCACCCAGGAGCTGCGCCCCGGAGCTCCTGCAGGAAAGTACACGGTTCAGTGGCGCCTGGTGTCCTCCGATTCCCATCCCATTGAAGGCACGTTTAGTTTCACTGCAACCGCTGCCAGTTCGGCCTCTGCCGTGAGCCCAGCAGCTGGCGCAGGTGCAGGGCCAGTTGTTTCCGTCCAAGCCCAGCCGGAACCCCAGGCAGAGCCTGTTGCCGATGATTCAGCGGTGCCGTGGAGCATCATTGGCTTGGCCGTTGTCCTGGTGGGCATTGTGGTTGCCATGGTGGTTGTTGCCCGACGAAGGCTTGCTCGCGAAGATTAGTCTTTCCACCAAAAGCCCGCTGCCTATCCCACGGGGATAGGCAGCGGGCTTTTGCCGTTTAGGGCTGTGCTGCTGTGCGAGTGTGTTGCGGTGTTGCTGTGTTGCGGGAGCCTCAGGCGATCGCAGCGACCTGGCCCGTTTCCATGGCCGCAATGCGGGAGGAAATGGAATGACTGGCTCGCTTAGCCTGGTGCAGGATTTCTTGGGTGGTGGGGATGGCTAGATCGCCCACGCCCACCAGGTAGAGGCCCAGGACATGCATGCCCGTGCGTACGTCGCTGGCGGTGGACACGCCAACACTATGGAGCACCTTGCGCAATTGGCTGAGAGCACCTCGGGTAAAGACAATGCTATGGGCGGTGACGGTGCCGGTTGTTGTAAGCACTCGCCATTGGTGGGCTGCGGCCATCTCGCCGTCGTGGTGTGTGAAATCCAGGGCCTGGGTTGCCGGGCGGATGTCCAGCTCGTTGCGCCGGGCGTAGTGCTCCAGCAGCCGGACAATCTCGCTCCGTTCACTCAGGGCTGCCAAGCTGATGCCGCCCGTGGTGGGTGGTGCCGTGGGCTGCTTCAATGGACTTGAGCTATCCACCACGATGGTCTTGATACCTTGCCGGTTGAGCTCGGCCGCGATGGCCAGAGCGGAGAATCCGGAGCCAATCACCATGGTGGTGGTGCTTTCAGTGGTTTTTCCCTGCAATACTGGCGCGCTAGGGGTATGCAGCGGCACTGTACTGGCCCGGGGTAGGGCAATTTTTGTCGCAGCCATCATGGGCAAATGCCTCCTCGAACGGTAGGAGAATTCACGGTCGTCACAGACCAGGAAGGACTGTGCCGTAGGGCGGATCAAACTGGTGGGGATGCTCTGTAAATCAGAGCAGCACCCGATCCAGATAGGCGTTGCGAAACACTCTTTTGGGATCGAGAACATCCCGAACACTACAGAACTTTTCCAGGTCTGGGTAGAGCTCTGAAAAGTCTTTCGATTGGAGGAAATGCCACTTGCCCCAGTGCGGCCGCCCAGAGTGTGCCCGGAAGATTTCTTCGGCGGCCCGGAAGTACTCCAACGGCGATGTTTTCACATGTTGGTGGATGGCGATATAGCCGGTTTCGCGCCGGCTGGCCGTTGACAAGGCAATGTCATCCGCCGCTGCGCTGCGGACCTCTACGGGGAAGGAAATCTGTAGTCCACGCCGGGTGATCATGGTGTCCAGCTCGGCCAGTACTGTGGGGATTTGGGACAGCGGCAGGGCGTACTCCATTTCCCTGAATCGTACTGTCCGCTGTGTGGCAAAGACCTTGTGGGAGACATCGCCAAACTCCCTGTTGCCGGTGAGCTTGGCGGCCATGTTGTTGATCTTGGGGATCAAGGAGGGCACCTTGGCAGAAAAGTTGCACAGGGCAGAAAAGAGGGTGTTGGACAGCAATGTGTCATCCACCAGATGAGAGGCCAAAGACAAGGCCTTCACTCCCTGGGGCAGCCCGTCCGGCTCATAGCGGGTGTTGGTTTTAGTCAGGGCCGTCTGGGTATGTGGAAACCAGTAGAACTCAAAGTGATCGTGGGCGGCGTTGCGTTCGGACAATGACTCCACCACTGCTGCCAGCGGCTCCGGCTGTTCCACCGCATGGAGCATGAAAGCATCCACGCACGCCAAGGTGACCTCGACAATGATGCCCAAGGCGCCAAGTCCTACCCGGGCCACCGCGAACAGGTCTGGGTTCTCGGTAGCGGAACAGCGCTTGACCTCGCCCGTTCCCGTGACGAGCAACAGAGCGCGTACCTGAGTGGCAATGCCGCCATATTTCAAGCCGGTGCCATGCGTACCGGTGGAGATGGCGCCGGAAATGGACTGGTGATCAATGTCGCCCAAATTTTCCATAGCCAGCCCGTACGGTGCCAGCAACGCGGGAATCTCATACAACCGAGTGCCGCCAGCAATCGTGACGAGTTTTGCTTCACGGTCCACTGTGAGCAACCCGCTGATGCGATCCAGGCGCAGCTGCATGCCACGGGTCAGGGCAATATCGGTAAAGCTGTGCCCAGCTCCCACAGCCTTGATGGTGCCACCGCCGTCGGCAACGGCCGTGACCAGCGCCGAGACTTCGCCCACCGTGCTGGGCAGGTTCACGGCGCTGGGCCTGCAGCGCTGGTCACCGGCCCAATTCCGCCATTCACTCATACAAACGCTTTCCCTTCCCCTCGATAGGTGAGCGCTCTGCCCACCCTTTGGCCGCCGTCGAGAATTTCCAAGGCGTCAACATGCTCACAGACCTCTCCGGACTTGGCATGCCGGAACCAGACTTTGTCACCTAGGGCCAAGGTGCTGGCCGCAGTCCCGCGCAGGGGTGTCTGCACCTCACCGGCGCCCTCAGTGGCAATGAGGGACAACCCCGCCGGGTGGACGGCCACGGGGGAGCGGTCGTTTCCGGCGGGGCCGGAGGCAATCCAGCCGCCGCCCAGAACCGTAACCATGTCAGGTGCCGGGCGTCTCACCACGGGTGCGGCAAATCCGACGGCGTGGGCTGGGGTGAAGCGCGAATAGCCGTCAAACAGTGTGGGGCCGAATAGCCCTGAACCGGCCGCCAGCTCCGTCACGGAAGGATCGCCGGTGGTCAATTCCAAGCTGCCGGTGCCGCCGCCGTTGACGAATTCGAGATCGCACACATTGCGCACGGCAGCCACAACGTTGGCACGGCGATGCAGGATCTCGGCCATGGACTGGCGCTGGATCTGCTTCAGAAGCTGCGACTTGGCTAGATCGGCCACCTTGTTTCCCGAGTGAGGAGTGTCCTGCAGGCCAGCGATTTGGGCCTCATACGCCATGATGCCCGTGAGGCGGAATAGAGCCGTGTTACCGTGCCGGTAGCCGTTGATGGCCAGCGCCAGTGCGATGGCATCGGTGCCGGTGCGCACAGGGGATCGGTACACGCCGATGTGTCCAAGAGCGCGCCCGGCCACTGTGGGCCGCCAAGAAGCATCCAGATCCAGACAGAGCCGAATGGGGGAAGCTGGACTGAGGGACGCAAGCGTTGCTGCCATCCAATCCAGCTGTTCCGAGGAGTCCACCATCAGCGTCACACGGGCGCAGGCCACAGGATCGGTGGCTAGCGCTCGCAGGGCAAGGGGATCGGCCGTGGGGTAGCCCACCACAATGTCTGTGAAAGCATCCGAGGGATCCGCGGCAAGCCACAGCGCCTCCGGGAGGGTAAACCCCAGCACGCCGGCAAATCCAGGCTGAGCCAGCACGGCACGCAGAACCTCTTTACTCCGGATGGACTTGCTGGCCACCCGAATAGGCTTACCCGCGGCCCGCCGCAGCAAAGACCCGGCATTGGTGGACAGCGCCTGCACATCCAAAACGGCCAACGGAGCTGACAATTCTGCACAGGCTGAATCCGCCTCATCCCAGATGGCATCCTGGGCGCCGGAGACCGCAGCCAGCTCACCGCTGAGGCCGCGCGCCACGGCCGCATCAAGCAGTTTCAACATGGACGCCTACTTTCCTACTTGCGAGTAATGTCAACTTTGTCACATGTGGGGCCGTAGATGAATAGAAGGCAGATGAAGTCATGTTCGGCGCTCGCCGCACAGCAACTTGACGTGCATCACTGAACCCGCAATAGTCACAAGTACAGGCCGCGACGGTGAGGCATTCGATGTTTTTTGGTCTCTCCGGTACGTACGAACTAGGAGGCGCATCATGTCCAGCCAAGAGCAATCACCCCAAGACGCAGCGCACGAACCCATCCCCGCACCAACTGGGATTGTGGTGGGAATCGATGGATCCAAGCAGAGTAATTGCGCCTTGATTTGGGCGGCTCGGGAAGCCAAATTGCGCAAAGTTCCGCTGCATCTGGTCACTGCCTACACCGTGCCCATCTTTGCTGCCTCGGGTCTCGACGGCGGTTACGCAACCGTGGACGACGACGTCATCCGCCAAGGTGCCGAGGCTGTCCTTCGCGAATCTGCCGCCACGGTGGCCCACCTCGACATTGAGATGGACGCCCGGGTCGAAAACGGCGACGCCGCAGGCGTCCTTCTGGAACTGAGTGAAACTGCCGAACTGCTAGTCTTTGGCTCGCGCGGCAGGGGTGGTTTCATAGGCAGGCTTTTGGGTAGCGTCAGTTCCGCACTGCCGGCCCACGCGAAATGCCCCACCGTGACCGTGCCCCTGAGCTGTGCTCCGCGGCTGGAGGCGGGCCCTGGGAAGTCCGGCGTTGAGATTGAAAAAGTCGTCACTGTGGGCGTGGATGGTTCAGATCAGGCCCGCTATGCAGTTCTTGTGGCAGCCGAACAGGCGCAGCGAGCTGGCTGCTCCCTGCGGATCATCTGCGCTGTCCAGCCCTACACCGGATCGCTGGCCTGGTTGCCTGCGCCGGTGGATCGCGAGGCGCTGTTTGCTGAGATCCGGCTCCAGCTTGATGCCGGTGAAAAATGGCTGCGCAACCACTTCCCGAAACTGCCCATTGAGGTCCAGTTGCTGGAGGGGTCCGCCGTCGAAGAACTCGTCAAGGCTACCGAAACCACGGAACTTGTGGTCATGGGAACTCGTGGCCGGGGCGGTTTCGCGGGCATGATGCTCGGCTCCACCACCGACGGCGTACGGCACCATGCCAAGGGCCCCATCATGGTGGTCCGGGACAGGGAAGATCCCCGTCAGGATGACCGATCTGCCTTTGGTCCGCTGCTGCAGGCTTGAGCCGCCGGTAGATCCTGGTAATGCCGTGAGCCGTGGTCCTCTCCTCTGCGGGAGAGCACCACGGCTCACGGCATTTGTGCGGGCTAGCTGCGTCAGTACCTAGCTGCGTAGGGGTACAGCGTCATGTAGTTGGGGACCATGTCCGACAACCGTGTGACGGCCACGGGCTGGCTTTCATTCAGCGCCTGGACCACCTGGCCATTGCCAATGTAAATGGCGACGTGGCTGAATCGGCCATTGCCGTCTTCGTTGAAGACCAGCAGGTCACCGTATTGCATCTGGGACAGTGGCACCCGGAGCGGAGCGGCCCAGAACTGGTCCGAGCCCTGGCGCGGAACTGACTTTCCGGCAGCGGCAAAGGCCTGCTGGACTAGGCCGGAACAGTCAAAGGCGTTGGGTCCGTTGCCGCCCCATTGATACCGGCTGCCAATCTTGGACATGGCGTAGTTGACCATGACCTTGGTGTAGCTACCCGACGGTGCAACGGGTGGCTTGATCACTGGCGGCTTGGGAGGTACCACCGGTTTCGGCGCTGGTGCTGGCGCTGGTGCCGGTGCGACAGGAGGTTGGGGAGTCTGAACGACCGGTGGTTTTGGAGCTTGCGTGACAGGAGGCTTCGGCAGCTGCGGCGCGGGGCTCACCGGCTTCGGTGCGGGGCTCACCGGCTTTGGCGCCGGTGCTGCTGGAGCCTTAGGAACTGCGGGAATCACGGCCGGCGTGGTGTCGGTTGCCGGGGGCTGCACTGGTGCCGGCGCATCCTTGGACGCTGCAATCTGCTCCTTGAGCGCCTCGTCGCGGGCTTTCTGGGCCAGGGCGTCAACCCTAGCGCCTTCCAAGGCCACGGTGGTGTTGTGCAAACTCGCCAACCGCTGCAACAAGACATCGCGTTGAGATTGGTTGTCAGCCACTACGGTGGCCTGAGCATCGGCCGCGCTTTGGGCCAAAGCCCGGGAGGACTCGGCCGTTTCCGTGGCCTCCTTGGCGGCGGTGCTTGCAGCCAGTGCTTGAGCATCCAGTGCTGCCGAGGTTGAGGCAGCGGACTCGGCCGAGGCGAAGGTATTGGCCCGATTGGAACTCAGAGCCATGAGGGTGGACGCCTTGTATAGGGCATCATCGCTGTCTTCGCTGGTGACCAGTGTCTGAACACTCAGTCCCATCCCGCCGGACTTGTATAGATCACCAGCCAACTGCCCCAACGCCGTCTTGGCCTCTGAATTAGCGGTACGGGCAGCGTCCGATTTTGCTTTCGTTGTTTCCGCTTCGGCTTGGCGCTGCGACAACACCACCAGAGCCTCTGTGTAGGCATCGCTGGCGCCCAACGCGGCCATGCTGGTGGCCTGCAGACGGTCATTTGCAGAGCTGAGGATGGCTTCCAGTTCGGAGGCCGCTGCGGCTGTGGCTGCTTCGGAGGTCTTGGCCTTGGCGATCTCGTCTTCACTCGGGATGGCGGGAAGGTGGGGAAGCGGGGCGAACTTTTGGAACGCCGTCGAACTTAATGCACTTGTGCTAAATGCCTGTGGGGAGGCCGTAGCGGGGGAGAGCAGGGCGGCAGAAGCCAAAGTGACACAAGCCAAAGTGGCGGTGCCACGAACCAAAAAGCGCATACTCATCCAGAAGCCTCACTGCAGGTCGGGTGGTAAATGCTGTAGCTCACTAAGAGCGCAAGCCGGAGGCTGTTGACTCACGGCGCATTTACCCAGCTATCCAGACCCTACGGCCCCGCAGAATGCTTTGGCAACACGAAAAACACCAGTCACATAAACCACAACAGTGTCATTTAGCCCCAGCCGAGCTCGTGTAGCCGCTCGTCGCTGATGCCGAAGTGGTGGGCAATCTCGTGAACCACTGTCACGGTGACCTCATGAATGACCTCATCGCGGCTGCGGCAGATATCCAGAATGGGCTGGCGAAAAATGGTGATGCGGTCAGGCAGGGAGCCGGCGTCCCACCAGGAATCACGCTCGGTTAGTGGAGTCCCCTCATAGAGGCCAAGCAGGACGGTATCCGGATGTTCGCCAGGGGCCGGCTCGTAATCGTCGGCGATAAAGATGGCCACATTGTCCATTTCAGCGCGGACGCGTGCGGGGATCTGCGTCAGTGCCGCTTGTACGGCAGCATCGAATTCCTCCTCGCCCATGCTGAATGGGGCGAAGGATGGGATGCCAGACAGGGGGTTGTGATGCATGACTCAATCCTAGTTCAACTATCGCGAAAACACGGGGTTTTTGGGTTCCGGGGAGGCGCCCCCAGGGGTCAAAGAGGGCTGTTTTTAGCCAGTCCGAGCCGCTTGGCGGATCCTCGTTTTGTGTTCTGGGCAAATAGGCCCTATAGTTTTTGGAGTCCACTTGGAACCGAGGCGCTGGAAACGACGCCGAGGCAAAAAGGATGACTAGGCCCCCATCGTCTAGCGGCCTAGGACACCGCCCTTTCACGGCGGCGGCACGGGTTCGAATCCCGTTGGGGGTACTTGCGAGTGAGTGGTAAACCGGATGAAAAAATGCTGGTACGCTATTACTCGTGAAAATCACGCAAACGTGTGAGAGAAATAAAAGCAGTAAATGTATGGCCCTGTAGCGCAGTTGGTTAGCGCGCCGCCCTGTCACGGCGGAGGTCGCGGGTTCGAGTCCCGTCAGGGTCGCTATGGTTTTCTTGGATGGTTCAAGAAGATCTGGTGACGATATTTTCAGATCACCAAGGCTCTGTAGCTCAGTTGGTAGAGCGTTCGACTGAAAATCGAAAGGTCACCGGATCGACGCCGGTCGGAGCCACCAGCAAGACCCCTTAGAAATAAGGGGTCTTTCTTGTTTTAAGCGTTCTGCTCATTCATAATCCGGTCCAGCTCAACTTCGGACTGACTTCGCAATGCCAACGCCCATGCCAATGACAACGATATCGCCGCCGTCAGCAGAGCAGCATGATGTCCTGTGTCACAATGACCATGAGAAGTTCGGAAGCGCTCCGCCAATGGCGGAAGAAACTTAGGGGTCCTCGTGCAGATGACAAAAACCATGCGGAGATTGTTCGGCTTGCTGGCAGCTTTGCTCCTGACGTCCATGGTGAGTACCGGTTGCTCCTTGATCCCGGACGCTGGCAGTTCAGGAGGGGGCTCCTCGACCAGCCAAACCAGTGACGCGCAGGATCAGCAGCGAGACCCGGTTCCGTCCGAGGGAGCCGCTGGTGGCTTAGTTCCTGATCTGGGCGGGCTGACAGGTAATGCCGAGGCATGTCTGAGTGTCACGGCGGTGGTCTTGGCAGGCAGCACCTTGGCGCTCCTGTCCAAGTTCGATTCAGGCGGTGAAAACACCCGGAAGCTGGCCGATCAGGTGAAAGAGTCCATGAAGAAGGTCCCGGCTGAGCTCAAGGGAGATCTGGAAAACCTTTTGAAGGTTGTCAATGAGACTGCTGTGGACGGCAAGGCGTTCGATGAAAACAAGTTCAAAACGGCCATGGAGCCTATTGGCGCATGGGTTGATAAGAATTGCGGCGGCCAGTAACGGCAGAGGTTTTCTGTACTGCAGCTAGCCGAGGTGGGGGCCCGCGGCGTTGCCCCCCAACTTTTCGGTGAATAGGCTTACCGTAAAGGAAACAGAAAGGGCGCGTTGATGGACTCGCACGACTTAGCAACAGGTAATTCTGCTCCCACCAACCTCACCGTAGGCGAAGGACGAACAGTCATTGCCGAAACGGCTGTGGCCAAGGTGGTTGGCATTGCAGCCCGCAGCGTACCGGGCGTGCATGCGCTCGGTTCGGGTGCTTCACGTTCCATTGGAGCCATCCGCGAAGTGGTGGGCGCTACCGATCTCACCCAGGGCGTCAGGGTTGAAGTTGGCGAGTCCCAAGTGGCCGTCGATCTGGTGCTGATGGCCGAATACGGTTACCCGCTCCAAACGCTGGCCAATACGGTTCGGGCAACGGTCTACACGGCAGTGGAGGAACTGGTAGGCCGCGATGTCATTGAGGTGAACATTGAAATTACGGATGTGTTCATCCCATCCGCTGACGCGGAAAAGCCTGCCCCCAAATCCCGGCTTTCGGACCGTTTGAGTAGTGCAAAGTCTGCAGCAACCCCAACAGCAACCCCAACAGCTGCCGCGACGCCGGCTCATAGCATCGCGTCAACAGAAACAGAGGAACAACTGTGAATCTCAGTGTTGTTTGTGCAGCATTTGGTGCGTTCCTGGCATTCATGGCCTTCGCCTTTGGCTTCTGGGGCTTTATTATCAGCGCACTCTTCATCGCTGTGGGCGCCTTTGTAGGCCGAGCCGCCAGCGGAAAACTTGATTGGCGCGGTGCTCTTGATGCGCTCACGGGCCGCCGCTCGTCGTCGTGAGTGAGGAACTGGTGCCCGCACGCGATCTTGCCGGCCACAACCGCATCAGCACGCAGGCGCTGAGCTCGGTTGCGAAGGCTGCGGCGGCGCAGATTCTGGCCGTCCCTCCCACCCAAGTGCGGGTCAGCTGGAATGACGACGACGGATTCTTGGCTTTATCTATTTCCTCGCCCATGGGCGCCCCACCCTTGAGTGCGGTCAGCCGGGATCCCGATCGGCTCAAGCAGGTCGGGGGCAGTGTCCTCGCCCGTGCAACGGCAGCCAAAGCCAGTATCCTGACGCAGGTTGAACACCTGAGCGGCTCGCGCCTGAGCCGCGTTGACGTCCGGATTTCTGGGCTGCTGGTGCGCGAAGAGGGGAGGGTTTTGTGAGCGGCCCGACTCAAGAACGTCCGCAGGACTTGGACCGGCACATTCTGCGCCGGGAGACGCATTCTGCCCGGTCCGGTGCCGCGGTCATTGCCGCCTTTGTGGTGGCCGTTGCCGCCCTATACTTCATGCTGGAGTCGATGCTGGCCGCCTTGGGTCAGCCCACGTGGCTTGCCAGTCCCGGAATGATGTTGCAATGGATTGCCGATCTCCCCGGCGATACCCCGCGGGCGCTTCTGGCCGCAGCCGGGGTGCTGCTGGCCCTTTTTGGTCTGATCTTCTTGTGCCACGGGATCCTGCCTGGCCGGCGTGCTCGGCACATAATCAGTCATCCTCGAGTTGCCATAGTGGTGGACGATGAAGTGGTTGCCTCTGCTCTCGCCAAAACTGCGCGTGTTGCCGCCGGGGTGACCCGAGAACAGGTCATGGTGGTAGTTTCTGCCCGCCAGGTGCAGGTCAATGTGCGGCCCACCTCCGGGATTCCCTTGTCTGAATCGCAGATCCAAGGCGCTGTGGAGGCGCAGGTGGCTGACATGGGCTTGAACCCCGTGCCGTCCGTGAGCGTAAAACTAGCTGACAGTGGGGTGATTGGCGTATGAACGGCACACCGAGAGCCCTCAATAGGTTCCTGCTGAGCGTGATTGGGCTGGTCTTGCTCGTTGCAGGGGCGGGAGCGGGCGTTCTTGCCGTGAGCCCCGCTGCGGCCCGCTGGTGGCAGGGTTACGCGCAGGCGCAGCTGGACTGGTTGCTGGACGTGGAGGCTCACACGCGGCTGCTGCTGACCTCCCAGAGTTGGATTTGGCTGGCCGTGGCGGTGTTCTTCCTGCTGGTGGCGATCGTGATGATTTCTTGGATTGGCAATCAGGGCAAGGGGCGGGCCAGCACGTTGCTGGACTATCAAGGAAACGCGGACGACGACGGAGCCGCCGGAGCGGTTAAGCTCAGTTGCGCTGTGGCCGAGCATGCCCTCAAGAGTGCGCTGATGGAGCGCACTGACCTTGTGGGCGTCACTGTGACAAGTTATGACTTCCGGCGACAGACGGCTATCAAGGTACGGGTTTTGCCCCGCCAAGGAGTCTCACCCCACAAGGTGGCCGGTGAGATCGCGGATCTGGTTGCGGCGTTGGATGAGCTGCTGGGCTTTGAAATTCCGGTTCTCCTGAGCATTGGAAGCGGTGCGAGGTCACGGTTCACCAAAGCTGAACGAGTCCGCTAGTCTCGTTTCATCATTACCCCTGAGAATTGCTCGCTTGGGGGCCCATAGCAAAGCATTAAGGAAGGCATCATGACTGAAAACAATGCAGGCAACGGCGCAGAGGCAGTAGACAAGGCCAAGGATTTCGCCGCTGACGCTGTGGAAAACGTCAAGGACTTCGCCGGAGACGCAGCCAGCAAGGCCAAGGATGTAGCGGCTGACGCAACGGAAAACCTCAAAGACTTCGCCGGTGACGCCACGGAGAACATCAAGGAGTTCGCTGAGGACGCTGCCGAGAACGTGAAGGAATTCGCGGGGGATGCTGTGGAGCACGCCAAGGGTCTTGGCGCCAAGATTGCCGGCATCTTCAAGCACGACAAGTAACTAGTCTCGTTGAAGAGGGGCGGCGAACGTACTCACGTTCGCCGCCCCTCTTCTCTTGCCTCCGGAGTTACGTGGTGATCCAGACGGCCGAGTTTGGTGCCAACATGGTGTTGGATATTGCATCCGGTCCGCTGGCCAGAATCACGCGTGCTCCTTCAGGTATTGCTACCGGAATACGGCCTACGTTCGCCAAGACGGAAATTGCCCCATTGCTAAACGCGACGATTCCGGACTTCGGTTGGTGTTCCGGGGACCATTCGTGCGTCCCCGCGCCAAGACGATGCGCCGAGCGCAGCGCCAGCGCGTTGCGGTACAGCTCAAGGGTAGAACCGGTTGTTCTGCTCTGCACGTCCGCGGCGCAGCGCGCAAAGGATTCTGGTTGAGGCAGCCATGGAGGGGCGGCTGGCCCATCGACCGTCGCGGCTGAACTGAAGCCATGCCCCGGCGCTGCCGCCTCCCACGGAAGCGGAACCCGGCAGCCATCGCGGCCGCGCTCAACCCCATGCGTTCGAAAAAATGCCGGATCCTGCCTCACCGACGCATCCAAGGTTGTATGCTCGGGCAGGCCGAGTTCCTCGCCTTGGTACAGATATGCCGAGCCCGGAAGGGCAAGCATCAGAAGAGTGACGGCACAGGCGCGGGCCAGGCCCAAGGCTTCATTGGGCTGTTCGTCCTCAGCGCTGATCCCCTTCGGGAACGTTGTGGGGTCCGTCAACCCAAAACGGGACGGATGGCGGACGGTGTCGTGGTTGGAGAGAACCCACGTGGTGGGCGCACCAACGGAGGCGTTTGCGGCGAGCGAACTATCCACCGCCGCGGTGATGCGTTCGGCATCCCAGCCGGCCAGTAGGAACTCAAAGTTAAACGCTTGCTGCATCTCGTCCGGACGAACATACAAGGCCAACCTTTCTGGCTGCTCAACCCAGGCCTCGGCAACCAGCATGCGGTCGCCGTCGTACTCCTTCAGTATCAGGTTCCAGGCGCGGTAGATCTCGTGTACGCCGTCCTGATCGAAGAACGGCGACGGCGGGTCTATGGCAGGCTTCTGCTGATGATCCTGATCCGTGCCTGCTTCCGTGCCGCTCTCATCGCCGGAGACCATAGTGGAGTGCCCATCCCAGTCCGGAAGGCCGGCAGCCTTGACCATTCCATGCGCCACATCCACGCGGAAGCCGTCCACTCCACGGTCCAGCCAGAACCGCAGCACGGACTCCATTTCATCGTGGACTTCCGGGTTTTCCCAGTTCAGATCCGGCTGCTTGGTATCAAAAAGATGCAGGTACCACTGGCCCGGCACTCCGTTTTCCATGAGCCGCGTCCACGCCTTGCCGCCGAAAATTGAACGCCAATTGTTCGGCGGCTCATTGCCGTTGACACCATTTCCGTCACGGAAGATGTAACGGTTCCGGGCTGCCGAACCTGCAGGGGATCCGAGTGCCTCCTGAAACCACACATGCTCGTCGGAGGTGTGGTTGGGGACAAGGTCAACGATGACGCGCAGCCCCAGTCCGTGAGCCTTACGCAACATTTCATCAAAATCAGCCAAGTCACCAAACAAGGGGTCAATCCGGCGGTAATCAGCCACGTCATACCCGGCGTCAGCCTGCGGCGAAACGTAGAACGGCGACAACCAAACAGCATTCACACCCAGGTCTGCCAAGTACCCCAATTTCCCGGAAATTCCGGGCAGATCGCCCATGCCGTCACCATTGGCATCTGCAAAGGAACGCGGGTAAATCTGGTATATCACGGCACTGGACCACCAGGGCTTGGCTGCTGCGGGCTGAAAAGTTGTCACGTTGTTCCTCCTGAAACAAAACGGTAACGAATTTGTGTAAGCGCTTGCACTATTGCATCACAGCTTATTAGTGTGGGCTACACCACTCTATGCAGCGCCATGAGCTAGGCGCTGCCACTTGGGGATTTTTCACTTAGGAGAATGAACATGGGAACCAAGATTACAAAGATGTACCTGCCGCTGGCAGTTGCCGCGACACTCACACTGGCACTGTCTGCCTGTAGCGGCGGGACTGGTGGCGGGACAACCGGTGGTGGCGGTGCAGTTTCGGAAAACCTTGATGCTCGCGGTCCTATCACTTACGTCCAGGGCAAGGACAATTCCGATGTGATTCGGCCCTTGGTGGATAAGTGGAACGCGGCCCATAAGGATGAGAAGGTTACTTTCAATGAGCAGTCGGACAAGGCTGATCAGCAGCACGATGACCTTGTCCAGCGCTTCCAGGCCAAGAACGGTGACTATGACGTTGCCAGTGTTGACGTGGTGTGGACGGCTGAGTTTGCCGCCAAGGGCTGGCTGCAGCCTCTGAAGGACAAGATGGCCATTGACACCACCGGCTTCCTGCCGGCGACGGTGGCAGCGGCCACCTACAAGGACACCCTGTACGCCGCACCGCAGACTTCCGACGGCGGGATCCTGTACTACCGCAAGGACCTGGTTCCCACCCCGCCCAAGACATGGGAGGAGATGATGGGCATGTGCTCCATCGCCAAGGAAAAGGGCATCGACTGCTATGCCGGGCAGTTTGCCCAGTATGAGGGCTTGACGGTGAATGTTGCAGAGGCCATCAATACCGCCGGCGGCACCATCGTTGACAAGGATGGCAAGGCCACGGTTGACACCGCCGAGGCAAAGGCCGGGCTGAACAACCTGGTCCAGGCCTACAAGGACGGCAACATTCCCAAGCAGGCTGTGACCTATCAGGAAGAGCAGGGCCGGGCCTCCTTCCAGGATGGAAAATTGTTGTTCCTGCGCAACTGGCCGTATGTATACAACTTGGCGAAGACCGACGGCTCCTCCAAGGTCAAGGACACCTTTGGCATCGCACCGCTGCCCGGCAAGACCGGCGCAGGCGCATCCTCTCTGGGCGGGCACAGCTTGGCTGTCAGTGTTGATTCCAAGCACAAGGCCACGGCGAAGGACTTCGTGGCTTTCATGACCAGCGCAGAGACTCAGAAGTTCTATGCAACCCAAGGATCTCTGGCCCCGGTGACGGAAAGCCTCTACACGGATCCGGCGCTCGTGGCGAAGCTGCCGTACCTACCGGTCCTGCTGACCTCCATCCAAAACGCTGTGCCGCGTCCCGTGACACCTTTCTACCCGGCCGTGACCCAGGCAATCCAGCAGAACAGCTTTGCTGCCATCAGCGGCACGAAGAGTGTTGATCAGGCTATGACAGACATGCAGGCGGCCATTTCAGCTGCCGGGTCAAAGTAGCCCTGAAAAGTGCTCGCTGCGGTGTTCCTGGTAGTGGTCAACCACGCCGGGAACACCGCAGTGCAGGCCTTCGCATCACCGAGCGCGTGATGCCACACAAAGTCGTGGTGAAAGGAAAACAGCGTGTCTACACAACTTGAACCGGGGTCACTGCCCGGTCGAAAAACAGCTCTCAAGGGCGGTGGGAACAAGGAAGTCGGTGCTGACCGGAAGGAAAAGACTCAAGGGCGAGCGGCGACTCTATTGATTGCCCCCACGCTTATTGTGCTGGCCATCGTCATTCTGTACCCGGTGATCAACGCGATCGTCATGTCCTTCCAGCAAGATGAGGGGCTAGACCCGGTATCGGGAAGTTTTGTTGCCGGCGGCTTTGCCGGCTTGGCCAATTACATCCACTGGCTGTTCCAGCAATGTCAGACCCCCGCGGGAACCGCAAGTTGCCCGCCCGGAACGTTGGGCGCCCAGTTCTGGAGCGCCACCGGCGTCACCTTCTTCTTCACAGCCGTCACGGTCTTCTTTGAAACCATCCTGGGTTTCTGGATGGCAGTGATCATGGCACGCACCTTCCGCGGCCGGAGCATTGTGCGAGCCGCGGTGCTTGTCCCGTGGGCCATCCCTACGGCAGTCACCGCCAAGTTGTGGTTCTTCATCTTCGCTTTCGACGGCATCGTGAACACCATCTTCCATACTGATATTTTGTGGACCGGCAGCCAAGGCCCTGCCCAGGCCGCGATCATCATTGCCGATATTTGGAAGACAACCCCGTTCATGGCTCTGCTCATTCTGGCCGGGCTGCAAATGATCCCTGCCGAGGTGTATGAGGCGGCCAAGGTCGACGGCGCGTCGGCGTGGCAACGCTTCCGACTCATCACCTTGCCGCTGGTCAAGCCCGCGCTCATGGTTGCCATCCTGTTCCGTGTTCTTGACGCCCTGCGCATGTACGACCTGCCGGCCATCATGACCGGCGGCGCCAACGGGACCACCACGCTGTCCATCCTGGTGGTTAACCAGATCAGGGTCGGCTTCAATTCCGCCGCGGCCCTGTCCACCATCACTTTCCTGATCATCTTCATCGTGGCGTTCATCTTTGTGCGCTTCCTCGGAGCCAACGCCGTTGAGTCCGCCAGTGGTGGGGCAAAGGGGAAAACCAAATGAGCACGAGAACTGCAACCCTGAATTCTCACACTGCTGCCGCTAAATCGGTGGCCCGGCGCCGGGAGAACTGGTCCAACGGGCGCACCTACATCAGTGCCGCCGTCATCGTCATCTGGTGTCTGTTGCCGTTTTACTGGATGATTGTCACCGCCTTCCGCGACGTTGGCTACACCTTTGATTCCACCCCCTTCTTTTCACATGTCACTTGGGACAATTTCGCTACAGCGTTTTCCTCCCAACTGGGAAACCATCTTGACCGGGCCCTGCTCAACTCGCTGTTCATCTCTGGGGTGACCACACTGGTGGCCCTACTGTTCGGTGTTTTCGCCGCCTACGCGCTGGCCCGGCTCAAATTCCGCGGCAAGTTCTTGGTGCTGGGCGTGGTCCTTGGAGCATCCATGTTCCCGGGCGTTGCGATCGTAACCCCGTTGTTCCAGCTGTTTGGAAACATTGGCTGGAACGGCACCTATCAGGCGCTGATCATTCCGAACATCTCGTTCGTGCTGCCACTGACCGTGTACACGCTGACCTCCTTCTTTCGGGAAATGCCTTGGGAGCTGGAGGAATCAGCCCGCATCGATGGGTGCACCCAGGGTCAGGCGTTCCGCAAGATCATCATGCCGTTGGCGGCCCCGGCGGTATTCACCACAGCTATCTTGGCTTTCATCGCCTCGTGGAACGAGTACTTGATTGCCAGTATTCTCTCCAACAAGGACACACAAACGGTCACGGTAGCCATCGCCAACTTTGCCGGCTCCCAACCACACCAAGAACCCTATACGGCGGTCATGGCGGCGGGCACCGTGGTTACCATTCCGCTGGTCATCCTCGTGCTGATCTTCCAACGTAAGATCGTGGCCGGGCTAACAGCAGGGGCGGTGAAATAGGCCATGGCACGAGCCACGGGGAAGCAGCCGGAAAAGCCCAATGCTCTGCACATCCCCACCAGCAAACAAAAAAGTGCAGAGGACTTTGACATCATCATCGGGTTTCTCGGTTTTTGGGCGGTGGTGCTCTTTGCCGTCACACTGTGGCTGGAGCTGACAGGGGCTCCAGCACTCATGTGGGCGATAGGATTATTGCTGGTCTGTTTGGGACTGTGGGGAATGATCAGGCTCCGCCGGAAACTTCCGGAAAGGAGGGGGCGGCGGCCGCACTAGCCCAAAGCGCCCGCCTGCTGACCCCGGCCGGGGATGAATGAACAAGGAGCAGTCATGAGAGTAAGCATTGATGACGTTGCTGCGCGCGCTGAGGTCTCCACCGCCACTGTGTCTCGGGCGCTGAGGGGCTTGCCGAAAGTCAAGCCGGCCACCCGTGAGCGGGTGTTGGCGGTGGCTCGGGAAATGGGTTACGTCCCGTCGCCGTCGGCCACACGATTGGCCACTGGGCGGACCAAAACCGTGGGAGTACTGGTTCCGTTCATTGACCGCTGGTACTTTGCCAATGCACTAGAGGGTATCGACCAAGAACTGCGCAAACAAGGATACAACCTCCTGCTGTTCAGTCTCGGCGGATACATGCACGGCCAACAACGCCGGTTTACCGAGCAAATGGTGCGCAAGCAAATTGACGCGATGGTAGTCATGTGTTTGGGCCTGTCCGTCAATGAACTGGCGGAATTGCAGCGGATCAACATTCCCATCATTTCGGTGGGCGGCCCCGTTGAGGGGTGCCGCGGCGTCCACGTGGATGACTCGGCTGCTGCCGCTGTCGCCACTCAACACCTCATCGACTTGGGGCACAGGAGAATAGGGCATCTGCGGGGTGGCATCAATGATGAGAAGAACTTTGTCGTCCCGACCTTGCGGGCGGGAGCCTTCGAGGCCACCATGCGCTTTGCCGGGCTGGAACTGCGCCCCGAATGGGATGTAGCCGGCGACTTCACTGTAGGTCAGGGCGCCGCGGCAGCAGCCAGGCTCTTTGATCAATCGGGGGAGCGCCCCACAGCCGTCTTTTGTGGCTCGGATGAAATGGCGCTTGGGCTGATGTTTGAGGCCAGGCGTCGTGGCATCCGCATCCCCGAAGACCTGTCAGTGATTGGCGTTGACGACCACGATTTCTCCGCACCGGCCGGGTTGTCCACCATTGCTCAAAAACCCCTGCAGCACGGGGTGCTCGCAGCGCAGGTGCTGTTGGCCGAACTTGACGGGCTTACGGTCCCCAGCCTGGAAGGCAGTATGCCGTTTACCCTCATCCACCGCGAATCGACTACACCGCCGGCACGCTCCGTGTAGCTTCACGGGGTTCAATCGCGGCATTTTGGTGGGCCCACAACGACCGATTGGGCCCACAGCTCCGAGGGCCCCACGCGAGCTTGCGAGCGGAGGGAGGAGCTGGGGATTAGTTGGCCCGAGCCAGCTGACGCACGGGCATCCACCGGTTTGCCAGCCGGCGGTAGGCTGCGGCTGCGCCGGTAAGGTCCCCATCGGCCAGGCACTCCAGCCCCATGTGTACATCGGCGGGGGAGTCATCTGGGTGCACTCGGTGGGCCACGGGACCATAATCCAGTTCCACCACGCCCGCGTCATTGAAGCTGGCAAGCCAGTGGCCCAAATCCTGGAGTTCCTCAAAGAGGTCCAGCTCCGGGGCCATGGCTGCCAGCATGCCGAGGGTTCGCTCCACTCTTCCCAGCGCAGTGGCCAGCGGCACCTGGATCCGCACCGTCAGGACCCGGCCATTGGCTTCAACTACTTCCATGCGGTCATTGGCATATACCAGGATGAACCAGCTGAAGGGGATGCCCCAGGTAGAATTTCGGGTTTGAATGGGCAGCTCGAGATGGCTTGCTTGCGAGGCGTGCTCCAGCTGCCGCGTCCATTGTTCTTGGGGAAGAATCAGCGATGCCAGCTGTTTCATGTTGCCGGATAGCAGTTCACTGGCGCTGGCAATCGAGCGGGCCACCACCTGGTTGGGTGCGTACAACGTTGGTTCCCCGGCACCCATGGTGAGCACGCGCACCCTGTCTCCGTCCGGCGTCGGAAGTGGGTTGGGGAGGGTCCGGCTCACCCGGTCAAGTGAGTCGGCCAGCTCGCCGGCATCGACGCTGATCCCGTTCTGTTCGGGAGTTCGCAGGCCCTCAACGTAGGCAAATTCCGAGAGCGTATATGCCTCACGGGGTAAGTAAACGCGCAGGCTGGAGATGAAGGGGAGTTGCACCCCGCCCAAATACAGCCCGTTACTCAACGCTCAGCCCAGTTCCACAATGACTGGGGCATGGTCTGAGGCGCCCTTGCCTTTGCGTTCCTCGCGGTCAATTTCAGCGCCGATGACGCGGGCGGCGAGTGCCGGTGAGGCCAGCGTAAAGTCGATGCGCATGCCCTCTTTTTTGGGGAAACGCAGCTGGGTGTAGTCCCAATACGTGTAGACGCCCGGGCCCGGATGCAAAGGACGGACGACGTCGGCAAAGCCTGCCGCTTCAAACGCCGAGAACGCTGCCCGCTCGGGTTCGCTGACGTGGGTCAGGCCTTGGGTGCGGAAATAGTCGATGTCCCAGACGTCGTCGTCCTGAGGTGCGATGTTCCAGTCACCCATCAGCGCGATCTGGGCAGTGGGATCTGCCGTGAGCCAGCCGGTGGCCTGGTTCTTCAACTCGTCGAGCCACTGCAGTTTGTAGGGCATATGTTCGTCGTCCAGAGCGCGTCCGTTAGGCACGTACAGGCTCCAGATGCGCACACCGTTGCAGGTGGCAGCGATGGCGCGTGCCTCCTGGACGGGATCCTTGCCGCCCTTGCCAAAGGCGGGCTGGCCGGAAAACGTCCGTTCCACATCGTCGAGACCAACGCGGGAGGCGATGGCTACGCCGTTCCACTGGCTGAAGCCAAAGTGGGCCACTTCGTAGCCGTTGTTTTCAAAGAGCTCCCAGGGGAAGTTCTCGTCCTTGCATTTAGTTTCTTGGATGGCCAGAACATCCGCGTCGGTTCGGCGCAGCCAGTCCTCGACGCGGTCGGCACGGGCACGCAGGGAGTTCACATTCCAGGTAGCAATCTTCACCCCTCCAAGCTATCAAGTTAAGCCGTTCAAAGGCGGTGCACGGCTGTGTCGTGATGACGGGGGTAGGGGGCGGAGGGGAGGGAACTGTGGGGAGGGACACTAGCGCAGAATCTGTGAGCTTGGCTAGGGTTACAAAACTGTAACGCTTGCCTCGCCGTATAGCCGCGCTGCCACAGCGTGTGAGATGTCGCTCGGATGCGGGCAAAAACCGGCATATTCAGCCCTTAGCGAAATTGTCTCTGTTAGCGTGGGAAGCGAACCAGTAGACCGACAAGCCTGCGGGCAACTGCCACCAACGTACGTGTTCATGACGAATCATGTTCCCCGGGGAGTGGCAGCCAGACACAGGCCGTCGAACTGGCGGTAGGGATAGCTTCCCGATTCTTGCCCCTGAGAGGCAAGACCGTCTTTCCTTGCTGCCCCGGCCGGGGCGTGCGGGGGAGCGAAGAGTTTGACGCGTAACAACGCCTGCAGCACGAGATCACCAATCGCGCTCGTTGAGGACCTGCCACAGCGGGTCCTGAACTTTCGTGTAGATGGGTACTACGTGTACGAATCCACAGACAAAGTCACACCAGAGACGCAAATCATTCCGCCCGAATCCGGGCTCCAGCGCACTGAAAATGACATTGCACTGAGCGTGAGCAATGTTTACAAGGTCTTCGGCAAACGACCTGCCGAAGTGATCAAGCGGCTCAAGGCCGGCAAGAAGCGCGATGAATTGACCGCGCTGGGAACGGCTGCCGTCATCGACGCCTCTTTTGAGGTCAAAAAGGGTGAGATCTTTGTGGTTATGGGGCTTTCGGGCTCCGGAAAATCCACGTTGATCCGCACTCTCAATGGCTTATGGGCCCCACCGAAGGCTCAGTAGTGGTGGGTGGGACTGATATTTCCAAGATCAGCGACAAGGAACTGCGCCGCGTTCGCCAGCAGAAAATCTCCATGGTGTTCCAGCACTTTGCGCTCATGCCGCACCGAACCGTCCTGGAAAACGCCGCCTACGCACTTGAGGTGCAGGGCGTGGCCAAGGCTGATCGATTGGCCCGTGCCGAGAAGGTCCTGAACTTGGTGGGCCTTGAAGGTTGGGGCGCCAAGTACCCCAGCGAGCTCTCCGGCGGCATGCAACAGCGCGTTGGCCTGGCCCGCGCCCTGAGCGCAGAAACCGACATCCTGCTCATGGATGAGGCATTCTCCGCACTGGATCCGCTGATCCGCCGCGAAATGCAGGAACAGCTGGTGCTGTTGCAGTCCGAGCTGGAGAAGACCATCATCTTCATCACCCACGACCTCAACGAGGCCATGTTCCTGGGCGACCGGATCGCCGTCATGCGTGATGGTGAAATCGTGCAGATCGGTACTCCGGACGAGATCCTCACCAGCCCGGCCAATGACTACGTGGCCGCGTTTGTGCAGGACGTAGACAGGACCCGCGTGCTCACTGCCGGCGGCGTAATGGAGCCCGCGCTTGCCGTTGTGAACCTCTCCGGAGGCCCGCGAAACGCCTTGCGCACCATGCGTGACCTGCAGGTTTCGGCCGCCTTTGTGGTGGACCGCCGTCGTAATTACCTGGGCACCGTCCGCGACCGTGACGTTATGAAGCAGGTCGAGGCGCACAGCTCCGACCTGAACTCCGTCATCCGCAAGAGCATTGAACCGGTCAGCCCGGACACGGCACTGAACGATCTCTTCGGCCGTGCTGTGGAGAGCCCCATTCCGCTGCCTGTGGTGGACGACGCCGGACGGCTCGTGGGTGCCTTGCCGAGAGTCACACTCTTGGCAGCCTTGGGCAACGTTCCCTCAACCACGGGTGAATTCCCCGTGGTGGATACGGCCGTGGCACCGATCCCCAAACAAGTAGTCACCGATGCACTGGCTAAAACCGAAGGAGACGCATAGTGGAAGCGAATTTCAGGATCCCACTGGGCGACTGGGTGGAAGTGGGCCTTGACTGGCTGACAACCACGCTGGATGGTTTCTTCCTTCTTGTGCGGACAGTCCTTGTTGGCGCCTATGACGGACTCGAGTGGCTGCTGCAGGCCCCTCCTTACTGGGCAATTATTGTGGTGTTTGCCGCGATTGCCTGGTGGGCGAGCGGCTGGAAGTTAGGTGTTGGTACGGCAGCTGGCTTCCTCGTGATTGTTGGCGTGAACCAATGGGAGAACGCCATGAACTCCTTGGCACTAGTTGTCATCGCCACGGTTGTGGCCGTTGTCATCAGTATCCCGCTGGGTATCTGGGCGGCCCGTTCAGATCGGGCCTCGGCCATCATCAAGCCCATATTGGACTTTATGCAGACCATGCCAGCCATGGTTTATTTGATTCCCGCGCTTGTCATGTTCCGGGTGGGCGTGGTCCCCGGCATTGTGGCCACGATCATCTTCTCGATGGCACCTGGCGTCCGCTTTACTGAGCTGGGCATCCGCGGCGTGGATAAGGAAGTTGTTGAGGCAGGGCACGCCTTTGGCTCCAGCCCGAGCAAAATCTTGCGCCAGATTCAGCTACCGCTGGCGCGCCCCACCATTATGGCCGGTGTTAACCAGGTCATCATGCTCTCGCTGTCCATGGTGGTCATTGCCGGCATGGTCGGGGCCGGCGGTTTGGGCGGAGACGTCGTTGCCAGTCTGAGCCGCATTGACGCCGGACTTGGCTTTGAGGCCGGCATTGCCGTGGTCATCCTGGCCATCTTCCTTGACCGCGTCACGGCAAGCTTCGGCACCAACGCCACCAAAAAACGCAGCAAGCAGTAACGCCCCACAACAGGGGCAAAACATAGTTTTACAAACCAATCGCGGCAGCAATGCATTAAGTGCTGCCAATGAAAGGAATGAACCGTGAACAAGAAATTTTTGAGTGTAGCTGCCATTGCTGCAACATTGGCCCTGGGTTTGAGTGCCTGCGGCACGGGTAGCCAGGGGGCGGCCCTGGAGAACGGCGACAAGCAAGACCTCACCATTGCCGTCTTCAACGGCTGGGACGAAGGAATTGCGGCCTCCGAGCTGTGGAAGGTCATCCTTGATGAGAAGGGATACGACGTCAAACTGCAAAGTGCCGACGTCGCCCCTGCCTACTCTGGGCTGTCCACCGGTGACTATGACGTGGCCCTCGATACCTGGTTGCCTGTTACGCACAAGAGCTACATCGAACAGTACGGTGACAAGCTCGTCGATCTGGGCGCCTGGAATGACGATGCCAAGCTGACGATCTCCGTCAATGCTGATGCCCCGATCGATTCTCTGGACGAGCTGGCGGCCAACGCGGATAAGTTCGGCAACAGGATTGTTGGCATTGAGCCCGGTGCCGGCCTGACCGAAATCACCACGGACAAGGTCATCCCGGGCTACGGCCTGGACAAGATGGAATACCTGACCTCCTCCACCCCTGCCATGTTGTCGGAGCTGAAGACAGCCACCACCAAGGGCGAGAACATCGCAGTCACCTTGTGGCGCCCGCACTGGGCCTACGACGCGTTCCCGGTCAAGGACTTGAAGGATCCCAAGGGTCTTTTGGGTACTGCCGAAGGCGTCCACACCTTCTCCCGGATGGACTTCGAGAAGGACTACCCCACGCTGAACGGGTGGCTCAAGGACTTCAAGATGGACACCAAGACGCTGGCCTCGTTGGAGAACGCCATGTTCAACGGCGAAGCAACCAAGGATTACACCGCGATCATTGAGAAGTGGATCGGCGAGAACCAGGAATACGTGGACTCCCTCACCAAGTAATCCCACCACCCCAACGCTTCCTCAGATATGGGGCGCAAATGCGAAACGCTCCTTCACTTAAGTGCGGGAGCGTTTCGTTTTTAACCCCATTTGCTGAGGGAGCGTTTGGTGTGTGGCTACTTCCACCACGTGTCAAGCAGGGACACCGGCACGGTGCGCTTGTGCCGGCTGCGCAGAAAACGGCCTTCGATGCCCTGAGCGGCAGTTTCACTGACTTCCTTGCCCTCGAGGTAGTCGTCAATTTCGTCATACGTGATGCCGAGTTCGTCCTCGTCGGTGCGGCCGGGGACGCCGTCGAGAAGATCTGCGGTGGGAACCTTTGCCCACAGCTGTTCCGGGGCTCCGAGCTCCCGCAGCAGCGCCCGGTTCTGACGCTTGTTCAAGGTGAACAGCGGCAGGATATCGGCACCTCCGTCGCCAAACTTGGTGAAGAAGCCCGTGACGGATTCTGCTGCATGGTCGGTTCCAATGACCAGCAGGTTCTCATGTCCGGCCAATGCGTACTGGGCGATCATGCGGCTACGCGCCTTGATATTGCCCTTATTGAAGTCTGTGACATCTTCCGTGGCCGTCTTAGCGAACTCGGCCTCAAAACCGTCAACGGCCGGGGCGATGTTGAAGGTTTGCTCAGTCTTGGCATTGATGAACTTCAGGGCTGCTTGGGCGTCATCTTCATCATGCTGAACTCCGTAGGGGAGACGCACGGCAATGAAGTTCGCCTCGATGCCCTCCGTGGCCAGTTCCTCAACCGCCAGCTGTGCCAACCGGCCGGCCAAGGAGGAATCCAGCCCGCCACTAATGCCCAACACATAACCCTTGGTGCCTGTGGCCTTGAGATAGTCCTTCAAGAACGTCACTCGCCGGGCGATTTCCGCCTTGGGGTCAATGGTGGCCTGAACGCCAAGTTCTGCAATGATCTGTGCCTGTAATTCGCGCATGTGATCAGCTTAGTGGGTGCATGTTTCGCCGGTGTTGCGTGCGCGCAATTAGAATGGATCCCATGACCTCCACACTTGCATCCGACCGCGCCCGCCTGCTCGAACTCGTCAAGGAACTCGCCGTAGTCCACGGCAAGGTAATCCTCTCCTCCGGCAAGGAAGCCGACTACTATATCGACCTGCGCCGCATCACCCTCCACCACGAAGCTTCACGCCTCGCCGGCCGCGTCATGCTGGCCATGCTGGACGACGCCGGAATTGAGTTTGAAACCGCCGGTGGCCTGACCATGGGCGCCGACCCCGTAGGCACAGCCCTGATGCACGCAGCTGGCGACGCCGGCCGCAACATTGACGCCTTCGTGGTCCGCAAGGCGCAGAAGTCCTACGGCATGGGCCGCCAGGTTGAAGGCCCCGGTGTTGATGGCCGCAAGGTGGTCGTCTTGGAAGACACCTCCACCACGGGCGGCTCTGCACTGACCGCAATTGAAGGTGTGCGCAAGGCAGGCGGAAACATTCAGGCCGTTGCCGTGATCGTTGACCGTGACACCGGCGCCAAGGAGCGCATCGAAGCTGAAGCCAACGTTCCATACCTCTTCATTTTCGGCAAGGACGAACTCGGCCTCTCCTAGGTCCCTCGCGCGTGGGCCCATCACGCCCGCTCAACCAGACCGAAATCCCCTGAAAGGTCCGTTTTGTCCAAGCTCTACTTCCGCCATGGCGCCATGAATTCCGGTAAATCAACCGGACTGCTGCAAGCCGCATTTAACTATGAGGAGCGCGGCCAGCGGGTTCTTCTTGCGAAGCCCGGCGTGGACACGAAAGGCGAGACGTCCATCGTCTCCCGACTTGGTGTGAGCCGTGAGGTGGATTTTGTCATCCCACCCGGTTCAGATGTTCGGGAATTGTTTGCCATGCAGGTGCGCGGCGACGATCCCGATGCGCTGCTGGAACACGTGGATATGGCTCCCGTCGCCTGCCTACTAGTGGACGAGGCGCAATTCCTGGACCCCGCCCAGGTTGATGATCTCTTCCGCGTCGCCGTGCTCGACGGCGTTCCTGTCCTGGCCTACGGGCTGCGCACCGACTTCCGTACTCGCGCCTTCCCTGGGGCCGCGCGCCTCTTGGAGATTGCGCACTCGCTCGAAGAGCTGAAGACCATTTGCCGCTGCGGGCGGAAGGCCATGTTCAACACCCGCCGGGTTGGCAACGATGTGGTGTTCGATGGCGAACAGGTGGCCATTGAAGGTTCCGAGGTCTGGTACGAATCACTCTGCGGCAACTGCTACTTGGAGCTGTCCGGGGGACAGCTGGGATCCTGAGGGGTTCGCTCGGAATTCGCTCCGGCCGCTTCCCCCGCACTCATGACGGGCGCCCGGGGCATTGCGCGGGCGGTGGGGAACAGCCAGGTTTGACGAAAAAAGACGTCGTCGCCGACCATCTTGCTCAAGGCAGGGGATGGTGGGCGACGACGTCGAGAAGCTGGGGGCCTATTGACCGGCCGGCATTACGGCAACAAGGTGTCAAGCTTCGGATCAGCCTGAAGCAAACCGTCGTCCTTTGAAAGCTGGATCAGCGTGTCAAGGGCAGGCCGGTTGATCTCAGAGACGTAACTGGGCAGAACAAGTTCCTTCGTTGCGGCCTCGTCAATCTTGGTGTAGGTCAGCAGGACTTCGCGGACCTTGTCAGGGTTGGCTGTGGCGAAGTCCAATGACTCCTTCATCGCAGCTGTGAACTTCTTTACCAGATCCGGCTTCTCGGCGACTGTTTTTGCGGAACTGAAGTATGCGCCGATGGTCAGCTCGGGGGCCGTATCAACATAGTTGGAGGCGATGAGGGTGGCTCCTGCGGATAACCCGCGGCTAAGGAACGGCTCCACCACCAGGATGGCGTCAACCTGGCCGCGTTCGAGTGCTGCCTGCATGTCCGGGAAGGCAAGTTCGATGAACTCAGTGGTCTTCGGATCTCCGCCTGCCTTGCGAATGGCCTGTCGGACGGTGGTGTCGTTGATGTTGTTCAACGTGTTCACGGCGACCTTTTTGCCGGCCAGATCCGCTCCGCTCTTGATGGATGAACCGGACGCGACCAGGACTCCTCCGAAGTCCGCCTTGTCTTTACCGGTCGACGCCTGAGGTGTACTACTGATATGAGACAGTTCCTGAAAGGATTGTTCCCATGTCTTCTCGACCAACTTATTCTGATGAGTTCAAAGCCGATGCCGTTGCTTTGGCTGCTTCTTCTGGCCGCCCGGTAGCTCTTGTAGCTGCTGAGCTCGGCATCTCTCTGACCGCCCTCAAACGCTGGATCAAGCTCTCTCGAGAGGGCCAAGAAGTCGACGGCCGAAAACCGGAAGTACCGGTGGATACGGCCAAGTACAAAGCGATGGAAGTTCGCCTCCGTGAACTGGAACGGGAGAATGACTTCCTAAAAAAAGTGTCGGCGTTCTTCGCCAAAGAACAACGGTAGATGTGAGCTACCGCTTTGTTCAGCAGGAGGAGAACGCTGGAGAAAAAGTAGCGTGGATGTGCCGGCAACTCGGGGTTCCACGGTCCTCGTACTACCGGTGGAGAGACGCTACTGAATCACCCACAACCGTCCGTCACCGGGAGCTAACCGATCAGGTGAAGACTTTCTTTGATTCCTCCGACGGGATCTTTGGGCACCGTATGGTTCATGCGAAACTCAGCACAGCCGGTGTTGAGATATCGGTAGGGACAGTGGCCACGATCATGGCGGAGAATGGCTGGGCAGCCAGGCGGATGCGTGCTTTCAAACGCACCACTATTCCTTCGGACCCGGATAAAGTCTTCAAGGACTTGATCGGCCGTGACTTCACCGCTGCCATCCCTGGTACCCGCATGGTGGGTGATATTACCTATCTGCGCACCGGTGAGGGGTGGCTGTATCTGGCTACCGTCATTGACCTGTGCACCCGCATGATTGTTGGCTGGGCTATGGCTGATCACATGCGCGCATCCTTGTGTGTGAATGCTTTGACGATGGCTAGAGACCGCGGCCATCTACAAGCTGGCGCAATTTTTCAGAGCGATCGTGGCACGCAATATACATCCAGAGAACTCGGTGCTTGGTGCACTGGCAACAGCATCCGCCAATCCATGGGAGAAACCGGCCAATGCTGGGACAACGCCGTGGCAGAGTCAGCGTTCTCGTCGCTGAAGAACGAGTTCTACCACTACTACAGCTTCGAAACCCGACAAGACGCCAGGCGGGCCACCATGCGCTACATCGAGGTCTTCTACAACCGATGGAGACCCCGCACCCACAACGACGGTCTACCGCCGGCAACTGCGATGACCAATTTCAATACCCAAAACCAGCAACAACTCGTAGCTGCCTAAGTAAAAAGAAACTAACGAACTGTCCCAGATCTTTGACACACCTCACTTTGTAAAGATGCCCTTGTCGATGCCGTACAGCAGCGCAATGTAGGGTGCGATGGGAATGCCACCTACTACAACCTTCGTCAATCCGGCAGATCCGGAGGCTGCGGGATTCTCGGCAGTCGCTCCGGAGGGTGATCCCTGTCCGCAACCGGTCAATGCGAACAACGCGATGGATGTCCCAGCGATAAATGTAGTCAGGCGCTTCTTCATTGAAGTCTCCTCGGTAACTTGATGTGGCAGAGACTCTCGGCTCGACCATGAACTGTGTGACTTTCGCCACTAATCAAATCTAACCACAATTATTGAATAAATCAATAATTGTCCATTCTGCACCCTCGATAGGCGCCCAGCGGGAGGATTTCCCGCGAGGACTCCCTGCGACAGGGTGCATGAAGTGCTTGGCATTGGCATTGCGGCGGGCCAAGGTGGCCAACGAGTCGGCATCGACGTTGGTAATAGTGACGGCAGCACCCTGAAGCTCAATTCATGGCCGCACCTGCGGGCGGGACCACGGCCGCACCGGTGGCGATTGTCGCTTTTTCAGTAAGTGCCATGAGGGCGCTTCGCGGGTGGATATTGCCCACTTCGACCGAAGTGTGGGTGCCGTGAGCATGCATAACACCTTAAACTCTTGATATAATCAACGATTATATTCTTTGTTGATATTGAGAGGTAGCTCCATGACGACCACGTCAGGCACCATTACCAGCACCACGGAGCGGTTCCTGGGCAGCGAACTTGCAGGGGACATTGAATTCCTGACCGCGCGCACTCGCGCGCTGGGTTCCGCTCGAGCCAACAAACTCCTGGAGCCGCTGGGGCTGAAGGTGCGGTCCTATTCGGTCCTGTCCATGGCGTGCAGCGGATTCGCCCCCACACAACGCGAGCTGGCCGAGTTCCTCTCGCTGGACCCGAGCCAGATCGTTCCGCTGGTGGACGGGTTGGAAGTCCGCGGGCTGGTTGAACGCCGCACGGATCCCCGAGACCGTCGCTCCAAGGTGGTCACCGGCACCGCCGCTGGACAGCAGCTGTATGCGAAGGCGCGTGTCGCCACCGCCCAGGGCGAGTCCATGACCATGGCAAAGCTGAACAAGGCTGAGCAGGAGACCTTGCGCGATCTGTTGTCACGCATTGCTTTCATATGTCCGTGACATCTGGGCCCCTTCTCGCTCACTGAAAATGCGGCGGGGATGGATCAATGTCAGAGTTGAGCGAGATTCACCTCATTTTCGTCAGGGGACCGGTGTCGACTCCCGGGTGCTGATGAAGAACCACCGCTACGACGGCGGTGATTGCTGGGGTTCTGACACGGGCAGTACTCCCCATCGCGAAGATTAATGGGGAGCATTAGGCTCACACTAGGCGCTGCCTGTCCGGGCTGCGCAGATGGATGGAGCCCTCATATGTCAGTGCAGCCGCCGTGGCCAGGTCGCCCCGGGTCCGACTCGGAATCAGCCCCCGGTCAAGGGCAACAGCCGGCGCATAATGGCTGGGCCCAGCCGGGGCAGCAACAGCAACAGGGGCAAGAGCAGCCGTACGGCCAGCAGCCCGGTCAATACGCTCCGCATCAACCACCTGTGGGTCCCTATGGGCAACCGCAATATGGGCAGCCGCCATACGGTCAACAGTCGCCAGCGGATCCGTACGGTTCGCAGCAATACAATGGCCAGCCGTACTACAACATCCCCGGCGGAATGCCCCCGGCCCCACAAAAGAAGAGTGCACTGCCGTGGATCCTAGCCGGCGGCGGAGTAGTGGTACTGGCGGTCGTGGTGACGGTTGTAGTGCTGCTTTCCGGACTAATTGCGGGCGGAAATAAGGCGAATATGGTGGATGCGCCCACCACATCTGCCTCCTTCCAATACCCGGAAGGCTGGGTCCGAACCGCTGAGAACGCCACCATTATTAACGAAGACGGCAGCCGGCCTGCTGAACGCTTCAGTGCCGCGAATAATAGCGATCCAGCGTCTTCCATGATGGTGTACGAGGCTGGAGATAGGCCAACAGGTGACGTCACCACGGAGAAGATCCATGCAGCGATCGATCAGGGTCTGGCCGCTCAGCTTGCTGCCACTCAAGAGGATCTGGTGTATTTCCGCAGCACATCAGCTTTCGGGTGCCTACAGGATTTTGCATACACCAGCCAACCCGTCATTGTTGAGCGAGATGGCCTGTATGGCTATAGCTATGGCTACACCTGTTCTAGTTACAAAGGCAACATCACGGGGGAATATCTCGTTGCCTACGACACATCGGGGGTGTCGCACAGAATGACGGTGGAAGCCGTAAATGCCGAATGGGCCAGCAATGAAGCCACCCTGACGTCCATCGTTGATTCATTGAAACCGGCACTCTAGAGGCAACAGCCTGACGCGCCAAAGGGTGCCTCGCCATGGTTTGGCGCGGCACCCTTTTTGAGTGTCTAAAAGTCAGGATCCCTCGACGCTAGATGTGTGGAATCAGATCTGCCACCGAATTCATCACCTGGTCGGGGCGGAAAGGGTAGGCCTCGATGTCCTCGGGCTGTGTGATCCCGGTGAACACCAACACCGTGTGCAAGCCTGCCTCCATGCCCGCAATGATGTCGGTATCCATACGGTCGCCGATCATGGCAGTGGTTTCCGAATGGGCCTCGATCCGGTTCATAGCTGATCTGAACATCATGGGATTGGGCTTGCCCACAATATAGGGTTCGCGCCCGGTGGCCTTGGTGATCAGCGCCGCGATGGCGCCGGTGGCTGGCAACGGACCTTCGGCGGAAGGGCCTGTGGCGTCAGGGTTCGTGGCAATAAAACGGGCGCCGGCACCAATGAGCCGGATGGCTTTGGTGATGGCTTCGAAGGAGTAGGTGCGGGTTTCGCCCAGCACTACGTAGTCGGGCAACTGATCGGTGAGAATGAAGCCTGCCTCGTGCAACGCCGTCGTCAATCCGGCCTCACCAATGACATAGGCGCGCCCGTGCGGCATTTGGGACTTCAGGAACTGGGCGGTTGCCAAGGCCGATGTCCAGAGGTTCTCCTCAGGGACATCCAGGCCAGACTGCTTGAGTCGGGCGGCGAGGTCGCGGGGTGTGTAGATGGAGTTGTTGGTCAGAACCAGGAAGCGCTTTGAGGTGTCTACCCAGCGTTGGATCAGTTCGGCCGCGCCGGGCACAGCCTTGTTTTCATGGACGAGCACGCCGTCCATGTCCGTGAGCCAGCATTCGATGTCAGCGGGTTGACGTTGTTGCACAGTGGTCATGATTCCTCCTGAAAGTGGCCGGATGCTTTGCCCTAAGTCTTGCAGATTCGCGCAAGCAGCGGGAATGGAGCTTAGTCACACCGGCTAAAGTAAAGCGGTGAGCAATTCCAGTCAGATCCCTTCCCCTGCCGATTCCACCGCCCCGGAAGGTGCCGCGCCCGTTGAGGCGAGCGAATATTTAGAGCCCCACCATGAAGTAGGTGTTGGCCCGTGGGAGGGCGAGTTGCCCGAGGGTGATCACTGGGACCCCGAATTGCTGGCCAACGGCGATCGCCGCAACGTTCTGGACGAGTACCGGTACTGGTCCATGGACGCGATCGTGGCAGAGCTGGACACGCGCCGCCACGACTTCCACGTCGCCATTGAAAACTGGCAGCATGACATGAACATTGGCACGGTGGTGCGCACCGCCAATGCATTCCTGGCTAAGGAAGTGCACATTATTGGACGACGGCGGTGGAACAAGCGCGGCGCCATGGTCACCGACCGCTACCAGCATGTCCGCCACCACCCCACCGTTGAGGACTTTGTAACGTGGGCGAAGGGCGAGGGCCTGACCATCATCGGCATCGATATTTTCCCGGACTCCGAGCAGCTGGAAACGTACGAATTGCCCCGCAACTGTGTTTTCGTGTTTGGCCAGGAAGGCCCGGGGCTCAGCGACGAAGTACACGCCGCCGCGGAAACCACCCTGTCAATTGAACAGTTTGGTTCAACGCGATCCATTAACGCCGCCTCAGCCGCCGGTATCGCCATGCATGCCTGGATCCGCCGGCACGTCTTCAACCAGAGCGTCTCGTAGCGCGGCTGCCCCAACCTGCAACGGCAGCCACGGATGACGGCGTGAACTAGCTGAACTGCTTTTTGCCACCCGGCGCGTACGCCCCGCCTTCTGCTTATGTCCCTACATGCGCAGAAGGTGGGGACGTACGCGGTGGATCGAGGAGGTCTGGGCGGCCGCCGTCGTGCTTAAAAAGTCCACAGACTGAACGTTGACTTCATCTTGTTCGTCCCGGTGGACGTACTCGCTAAGATGGAGGAAGCCATGCGGGACTGACTTGTTGTCAGCCCCTTTTGTACCGTTCAGCCCAGAGGAGCTCTTCATGCCCATCGCAACACCGGACAAATATGCCGAAATGATCGACCGCGCCAAGGCTGGCGGATTCGCCTACCCCGCGGTCAACGTGACATCCTCACAGACCCTGAACGCAACCCTGCAGGGCTTCGCCGACGCTGGAACCGACGGCATTATCCAGGTTTCCACCGGTGGCGGCGCCTACTGGTCCGGCGCTGGCGTCAAGGACATGGTTGCCGGTTCATTGGGCTTCGCAGCTTTCGCTCGCGAAGTTGCCAAGAACTACCCCATCAACGTTGCCCTGCACACGGATCACTGCCCGAAGGACAAGCTGGACGGCTTTGTACTGCCGTTGCTGGCGGCTTCCGAGGCTGAGGTCAAGGCTGGCCGCGACCCGATCTTCAACTCCCACATGTGGGACGGCTCCGCCGAAACCCTCGAGGAAAACCTGCGCATCGGCCGCGAATTGCTGGCACGCACGCACGCAGCAAAGATGATCCTCGAAGTTGAAATTGGCGCTGTTGGCGGCGAAGAAGATGGCGTCGAGAACGCCATCAACGACAAGCTGTACTCCACCATCGAAGACGGCCTGGCCACTGTTGAAGCCCTTGGCTCCGGCGAGCACGGCCGCTACATCACGGCACTGACCTTCGGTAACGTGCACGGCGTCTACAAGGCCGGCAACGTCAAGCTGCGCCCGGAAATCCTGAAGGAAATCCAGGCCGCTGTTGGCGTCAAGATCGGTAAGGAAAACCCGTTTGACTTGGTCTTCCACGGCGGATCCGGCTCCTCGAACCAGGAAATTGCCGACGCTGTTTCCTTCGGTGTCATCAAGATGAACATCGACACAGACACCCAGTACGCCTACACGCGTCCGGTTGTTGACCACATGTTCTCCAACTACTCCGGCGTCCTGAAGGTTGACGGCGAAGTGGGCAACAAGAAGCTCTATGATCCCCGCGTCTGGGGCGCCTCGGCCGAAAAGGGCCTGGCTGCACGCGTTGTTGAAGCTGCCTCGCAGCTCGGCTCCGCTGGCAAGACGTTCAAGTAACATGAGCGATGATTTCCGCAAGAACCTCCTCGGCCCGGAGCCCACACTGCTCCCGGCCGAGGTGGATGTTCAGGCTCGCTTGGACGCTGGGGATGAAGCAGTAGATTTGGCTGCTTCGCACCCCACGTCATCGCTTTTGTGGGCCATTTTGGCTGACGAAGCGTACGCCGAAGGCCGCACCATCGAGTCCTACGCCTACGCACGCACCGGTTACCACCGTGGCTTGGATTCGCTCCGCCGCAACGGCTGGCGCGGAACCGGTCCGGTCCCGTTCGAGCATGAGGGCAACCGCGGATTCCTGCGCGCACTCTATGCTCTGGGCCGTGCCGCCGGCGCCATTGGCGAGTCCGATGAAGCTGCTCGCATCACCACGTTCCTGAACGACTCCGATCCGTTGGCTACCGCCGCGATCGAGGCCGCTCTTTAGTCCCCACATTCCAGCCGCTCCCCCTGCTCGCAAGCTTGCAGCGGGTCCCTCGAGGCTGTGGGTCCAACTAGAAATGCCGCCGCTCCTGCATAATGCCACCCTTAGAACGGTGGCATTATGCAGGAGCGGCGGCATTTTGCGTGGACCGCGGGCTTCGTCCATCAATGCTTCTGCGGATGTTGCGGCGGGGAGAAGATTATTCACGGGACAACCTTTCACCGCCAGGATCACGAGAAAAGTGGAGATTCTCAGGAGATATTACTACACTTAATTCCGTGGAAAATATGAGCGTCACAGAACTGCCTCTTGGTCCCAAGCCGGGCCGAGCTGAACCCGTAGCGTCCATTTCCAAGGCTCGTGCCGCGGTGCTCGAACGGCTGCGCCAGTTGGACGGGACGTTGAGCGTTGAACAGTTGGCAACACAGACCGGCCAGCATGCAAATACCGTCAGGGAACATCTGGAGGCACTGACGGGGGATGGCCATGCCACCAAAACAGCTGCGCCCAAGGAAGGCCGGGGCAGGCCTGCATGGTTGTACCAGGCCACTGCCACGCCAGCCGGTCCTGTTGGCTACCTCGCCCTTGCTGCGGCCCTAGCTCAGCATCTTGCTGCCACCAGTGCCAACCCGGCCGCCGCAGGTGAGAGTGCCGGACGAAGCTGGGCAGGGGCCTTGCCTGGTGCTTCGCGTCTCGGGGCGGTTGCAGCAGCAGAAGTTTCCAGCAAGGCCGGTGGCAAGGTTGCGCGCCAGCGCGTGGCAACGGTGCTTGGCCAAGCCGGTTTCGGGGTTCGAGGAAATCGTGACGCAACCGAGTTGACGCTCACCACCTGCCCCATTGTGGAGGCGGCCAGGGAAAACCCTGAAGTGGTCTGTGCCGTCCACCTGGGCTTGGCGAAGGAACTGCTTTCGGCAAGCGGACTGCCGGAACAGGACGTGCGGCTTCTTCCCTTTGCCGGGCCTGGATTCTGTACGCTGCACCTACCCGGCAGCGTCACCCCATGACAGGGTGACGCCTCGACTGAGAAAGCTACAGAAACCCAAATCCCCACTTCTACGTAAGCCCGCCTACTTATTGCGGCTAACTCCTGCCGGATCTAGCGTGTTCTCGAATTGCTGCACAACGTCATGTTTTGCCTACTGACGCGCCGAACCGTCAACCATCTGCTTAATTCGAACATGAGGGATCAGTCCCAGATGTTGTCTCCGCGCAGCGTTGCGTCAACGCCACCATCGATGTAGATGGTCTGACCGGTGGTGTGCGTGTTTTCCTCGCTGGTCAACCAGGCCAGCAGCTTGGCTAGCACGATGGATTCCGAGTGGTAGTTCAACGGCATAGGCATGCTGTCATCAACCATCTTCCGGCCCTCTTCGGTAGCGAGCAGCTGCTCGGTCATCGGGGAAATGACGGTGCCCGGAGCAATGGCGTTGAGGGGGATGTGTGCCCCGGCCCAGCGGGCGGTGATGGATTCGCGGCGGATCCAGCGGCTCAGGGCACGCTTGCTGGAGGGGTAATTCAGGTAACCCGTGCGAGGCCCCTCGGCGGCCAAAGCGGCGCCGATTTCCAAGGCTTTGGCTTCATCGCCGGCCAGCATGGCGTCAACCAGTTCAGCTGAAGGGGTTTGCAGCGTTGCCGCGGAACTGACGACGGCGGCACGTGGCGCCGGGCTCTTGGCCAGTGTGGGTGCCAGGTGATTCAGGAACTCGGTGACGCCGAAGTAGTTAACGCTGACGGTCAGCGGGATGGGTGCGGCGATGCCTGCGCAGGCGATGACGGCGTCGATCTTTCCGTCGGCCAATTCAATGGCCCGGTCAGCGGCGGTTTTGCGCCCGGCGGTGGTGCTGAGGTCCGCTTCGATCTCGGCACCCTTCAAATCAACGCCAATGACGATCTCGCCACGTTCGCGCAGAAGAGCTGCGGAAGAGGCGCCAATTCCGGATCCTGCACCGGTAATAACGTAGGTGCGGGGAGCGTTGGTGCTGCTAGTCATGTCAGATGTCCTTGGTAAACGGTTTGGATGAAAACTTAGGCTTTGTTGCCCAGTCGATTGGACAACATGATGGTGGAGGACTCGAATCTCGCAAGAAGACGCGTGAATTCTGCCCGGTCCTTCTCTGGCCAGCCATTGAGAAGATCGCCCACTACGCCGTTGCCAGCGAGGACCAACTTCGCTGCAGTCTGGTGCCCGGATGCGGTCAGCTGCACCCGCTGCGCCCTGGCATCGCTGGGGTCCGAGACCCTCTCCACGAGGCCGGCCTTGGAAAGTCGGGCGGTAATCTTACTGATATTGGAGGCTCCAGTCACCATCTTGGTGGCGATATGGGAAGGCCGCAGCGGACCATCATGGGACAGGATGGTCACCATGGTGATGGCGCCCGGGTCAAGGTCCACTCCTTCACGGGCGGCCACTGCCGTGAGAAATTCCGGTGCCGTCCATTCGGCCAGCACGCGGGTGAGCGAGGCGATGAGCGCTGCGCCATCCGAAGCGGATGCCGTGCTCGAGTCGTTGGAAAGCACCTTTTCTCCTTGAGTCCGATGGTGAATTTAATGTCTTGAGGACAGTATATCCTTTTTGGCCTCCGATAGACAGCAATAAAGCTAAATTATTTCCCCGTAGACCCCGTAGACCCCGTGGACATCTGGGCACGGCAGGGGACTATGCCGACGCTTGGCGAGAGGTGCAGCGCAAGGAGGGAACGCCGTCGTGCGTTCAAGACGCGCGCCACAAGGGGCAAATGTGCGTGCGCTGGAGCATTCCGGTAAACTCAACTGGTAAGACCCCCTTGATCACTCGCAGACTGCAGCGACGCTGGAGAAGGCAAGTGGTTTCCAAGGGGCATTTTCGTGTCCGGACGGTGTACGGCGGAACAACCGCTGAATGATGCAGCGCCCGGCTCAACTTTTTGAGCAAGGGGGAGGATCCCATGCCAGCAATCGTGATCGTCGGCGCCCAGTGGGGCGACGAGGGCAAGGGCAAGGCTACCGATTTATTGGGTGGCCTGGTCGACTATGTGGTGAAGCCAAATGGCGGTAACAACGCCGGGCACACCGTTGTCGTAGGCGGTGAGAAGTATGAGCTCAAGCTCCTTCCTGCCGGCATTTTGAGCCCCAACGCAACACCCATCATCGGTAACGGCTGTGTCGTGAACCTTGAGGCGTTGTTTGAGGAAATTGAGGGCCTGGAGGCTCGCGGTGCGGACACGTCCAAGCTGCGCATTTCCGCCAATGCCCACTTGGTGGCGCCGTACCATCAGGTGCTGGACAAGGTCACCGAGCGGTTCCTTGGCAAGCGCGCCATTGGCACCACGGGCCGCGGTATTGGTCCGGCCTACATGGACAAGGTGGCCCGTCTCGGGATCCGTGTTCAGGACCTCTTTGATGAGTCCATCCTGCGTCAAAAGGTGGAAGGCTCCCTCAAGCAGAAGAACGAGCTGCTGGTGAAGGTGTACAACCGCCGTGACGTGGAAGTGGAAGAGGTGGTGGAATACTTCCTAAGCTTCGCCGAGCGCGTACGCCCCATGGTCATTGACGCAACATTTGTGCTCAACGAGGCCCTGGACCGCGGCGAAGTAGTGCTCATGGAAGGCGGCCAGGCAACGTTCCTGGACGTGGACCACGGCACCTACCCGTTCGTCACCTCCTCCAACCCGACCGCCGGTGGCGCATCGGTTGGTTCCGGCATTGGCCCCACCCGCATCACCCGCGCTGTGGGCATCATCAAGGCCTACACCACGCGTGTTGGCGCCGGCCCGTTCCCCACGGAACTCTTCGACGACATGGGCTTGTACCTGCAGACAACTGGCGGCGAATTCGGTGTTAACACCGGCCGTCCGCGTCGCTGTGGTTGGTACGACGCTGTCCTGGCCCGCCACGCTTCCCGCGTCAACGGCTTCACGGACTACTTCGTCACCAAGCTGGATGTCCTCACCGGCATCGAGCAGATCCCCGTCTGTGTTGCTTATGACGTGGACGGCGTGCGCTTTGATGAAATGCCCATGACGCAGACCGATTTCCACCACGCCAAGCCCATCTTCGAGTACTTCCCGGGCTGGACCGAGGACATCACCACGGCCCGCACCATGGAAGATCTGCCCGAGAACGCGCGCAACTACATCCTTGCGCTCGAGGGCATGTCTGGCACCCGGATCTCCGCCATTGGCGTTGGTCCGGACCGCGATCAGACGATCGTGCGCCACGACCTCATCAACGACAAGTAGCTCACCGTTCCACAGTATTAGGGAAGGGCGACGACGGAACCAAAGTTCCGTACGTCGTCCTTCTTTTTTGTGGGGGTTGGCTGGGTGCGGGCGGCACAGCAAGTGCGGGACGGGCTAGTCTGGTTCCACAGAGAACCGAGCGGAAGGACCATTGCCATGAAGGTTAGCGTTGGACAATTCAACCCAGGCGGAGATGTGGTCGAGAATCTAGCCACCATGCGCAGACTTGCTGTGACTGCCGCCCAAGAAGACAGCAAACTGGTGGTCTTCCCCGAAGAAGCCATGTTCTCCGTGGGGCGCATCGAGGGAGATTTCGCCGCAGCGGTGGACGCGAACTGGACCACCTTTGTGCAAGGGCTGTCCATGATTGCCTCCGAGGTGGGGATCGCCGTCATTGCAGGCGGCTATGAAGCCAGTGGTGAGGCCCGCCCCTACAACACCGTGGTAGCCCTCGGCGATGACGGTGAAATCCTCGGAACCTACCGGAAATTGCACCTTTACGATGCCTTCTCGTACCAGGAATCGACCCGTATCAAGCCCAGCGACCGCGGCATCACCCTCGTGGAAATTGGCGGCTTCAAGGTAGGCATCATGACCTGCTACGACATTCGCTTCCCGGAACTGGCGAGGGCTTTGGCGTTGGCTGGGGCGGACATGATCTGTGTTTCTGCGGCCTGGTTCAAGGGTGAACACAAGATTGACCATTGGGAGACGCTACTTAAGGCGCGGGCCATTGAAAATACCTGTTGGGTGGCGGCTGCGGGAACCTCCAGCGAGCATTGCATTGGACATTCAGCCATCCTTGACCCCATGGGCATCGCCCTTGACTTCCTGAATGACGAGGCTGAAGGTGTGGCCACCACCGACGTCACGCATCGGCGCATTGAAGAAGTCCGGGAGTTCCTGCCGGTGCTGCGCAACAGGCGCTTTGAAAGCAGTTCAGCGGTAGTTCCTGCAGCTTAGAAAGTTCCCGTTGACGGGGCAACTGGCTGTGGTTAGTGTCATGACTATGGACCTACGGCAGGAGGACATCATGAACGACACCAGGATTTGGTCCGTGTTGCAGGGCATGTACCCAGTTGCCCTGGAGGACGTGCCATTAGACGGTCAATGGCTTAAACCGCCCTTTGCCGACGATTCCAGCGGCCGGGCCATTGTTTGTAATGACGGGGATTTCCAATTTGTTGTGGTGGACCGGAAATCCGGTGCAGTGCTGTTCGTTTGTGAAGACGAAGAAACCCTCATGGCCTCATCGCTGGAGACCCTGCCCGCCATTGTTGCGGCGTGGGGAGCCATTGACCGCGACACTGTTGGGCCCGAAGACGACGATGACTTCTCCGCTGTCGCCAAGAGCTTTGAAACGTTGCTTTTGGAAATTGATCCGGCTGCAGCCGGTGCCAATGAATTTTGGCACCGCTACACCGAGGAACTGACCAGCCAGGACTACGTGGACTTCGACGATGATGACGACGCCGAGGAAGAGGACGAGCAGGAGCCCGACTCCGGAGACAACGATCGGCCCAGCGCCGCCGATTCATTCGTAGACGCCTGAGCAATTCTTGTCTGTAGCGCCGGGTTGTTAGGACCAGCGGCGAACGGCCCACTTCTCCGCCAGGCCCAGCAAGGCATCTGTGGCCTTGCCGAGAACTGCCAGCAGCACAATAGCAAGCAGCAACCTGTCGGTGCGGCCGTTGCTTTGTGAATCGGTCAGCAGGAATCCCAGACCCATGGATGAAGCAATCAGTTCGGCCGCCACCAGGAACAGCCACGCCTGAGCCAGTGCCAGCCGGAGCCCGGAAAAAATAGCTGGGACAACCGCAGGCAGTTGCACCGTGGTGAGCAGTCTGAGTCCTTGCAAACCGAACGCCCGCGCGGCCTCCACGAGGTTTTTGTCCACATGTCGCAGCGCCAGCGACACCGTGGTGAACACCGGGAAGAATGCCCCAATGACAATCAGCGTGACCTTTGAGTCCTCGCCAATCTTCATCCACAGGATCAACAACGGCACCCAGGCAAGCGACGGCACAGCGCGTAGCGCCCCGATAGTGGGCCCCAGTAGTACTTCGGCGATCTTCGACAGCCCCACGAGAGCGCCCAGAGAGACACCCAGTGCCGCCCCGACGAGGAAGCCCAGGAGCACGCGTTGGGTGGAGATGGCCACATGGTTGAACAGTTCATTGCGGGAAATGAGCTCGGTCCCGGCCTCAAACACTGCGCGCGGTGACGGCAGCTGCACTGGCGAGAAAACTCCTGCTGCTGTGCTCAGCTGCCAGGCCAGCAGGATCAGGGCCGGCAGCACCAGCCCCAATCCGAGCTTCACCCAACCGTTGCTCCAGCGGGAGCCATTGTTCGTGGAACCCCGTGCGGACCGCGCCCCTGGTGCTGGAGCACCCGGCGTCAGGGTGGCGACGCCAATAGCGCTGAACCCTTCAGCGGTGGTGGGGAGCACGGAGCTGCCTGTTGCCCCCGGGTTGCCCAGGTTGGTCATCAGGATTCCTTGATTGAATCGGGATTTGCCTTCAGAGCGAAGGAATCATCCAGCAGGGTGGCCAGGGCGGTGTCCACGTCGGCCTGGGTCTTGACGTCGCCGAGCTCAACGAAGGTGGGCCCGATCTTGGCCAAGACCGCCCGCTGCTTCTCACCCGGAACACCGGAGACATCGAGGTTACTGCGCTCGAGAATGACAGTGGTAGCAACTTCTGGCTTAAGGCCGGCAGCATCGGCCAGAATCTGAGCCGTTTCCTCGGGATTGGCGGCGGCCCAGACTCGGGCTTTTTCGTAGGCGTCAACCACTGTCTGTGCCAACTCGGGCTTGCTCTTGAGGAATGATTCGGTGGCGTTCAGGAAGCCATAGGTGTTGAAGTCCAAGTTCCGGTAGAAGAGGGTAGCGCCCTCCTGCTCGGCCGTGGCCATGATGGGATCCAACCCAGCCCACGCGTCCACGGAGCCGTTTGCCAAGGCTGCGCGACCGTCAGCGTGCTGCAGGTTTTCCACCGTCACGTCCTTGGTGCTCAAACCTGCCTCTTCCAAGGCTTGGACCAGGAAGAAATACGGATCGGTGCCCTTGGTAGCGGCCACCGATTTGCCCTTCAGATCGGCAACCGAGGTGATGGCTGATCCCTTGCTGGTCACCAGTGCTGCCCACTCCGGCTGGGAGTACAGGGAGATCGTTTTGATGGGTGAACCATTGGTGCGTGCCAGCAGCGCGGCGGAACCTGCCGTGGAGCCGACGTCGATGGCGCCGGCGCGCAGTGCCTCGTTGGCTTTGTTGGAACCGGCGGATTGCAGCCACTTCACGGTGACGTTCTTCGGCGCCAGCGTTGTTTCCAGCCAACCCTTTTTCTTGATGACCAAGCTGAGGGGGTTGTAGGTGGCGAAGTCGATGGTCAAGGTGCTGGCTCCGCCATCCTTGCCGGGCGCATCGGTAGCTGCGTTCTCGCCGGCGCAGCCAGCCAAGGCCAAGGCGGAGACTGCGGCGGTGAAACCAAGGAAGGAACGGCGGTTGAAAATAGCTGAGTTAGGCATGATGGTCCTCAAAAATGGGTGTGGTGAAGAGAAAAAGAAGAAAGAAGAAAAGGGCCTAGTGGCCGTCGACGCCGAGGCTGGCGAGCAGCGAGCTGCGTAGTCCGGCCAGCTCGCTCGAGGCCCGGTCGCGGGGGCGGGGGCCGGGAACATTTACGGTGCGCACAATGGTGCACCCCGGCGTGTCCGTTCCATCGGAGCCGAGCAAGATGATCCGGTCCGCAAGCTGCAACGCCTCATCCACATCGTGGGTGACCAGCAGCACCGTGGTGGGCTCTGCCGCATGCACATCCAACAGCAAGTCCTGCATGGTGATTCGGGTCAGCGCGTCCAGTGCACCAAACGGTTCGTCCAGCAGCAAAACCCCGGGATTGCGGGCCAAGGCCCTGGCTAGCGAGGCTCGCTGGGCCATGCCACCGGAGATCTCCCGCGGGCGGTGACCTGCGAATGTGGACAGGCCCACCAACTTCAAGAGGTTTTCCACCACGTGGCGGCGCCGGGCAGAATCCGCGCCGGAGGGAACACCAATCGCCACGTTGCTTGCGATCGATTTCCACGGAAGGAGACGGGGTTCCTGGAAGGCCACGGCACAGCGTGAATCAATGCCGGATACGGCTGTGCCGTCAATGCTCACGGTGCCGGTGCTCGGCGCATCCAGTCCGGCTACGGCCCGCAACAGGGTGGACTTTCCGCAACCGGACGGGCCCAGCAGGGCCACAATTTCCCCTGCCTGGATGTTGAAGCTGACATCACGGAGCACCGTGTGAGTGCCCGCCTTGGAGCTGAAGGAACGGCCAAGAGCCTCAAAAGAGACAGACATGGCCGGAGTACCTTGGGGATCGGAAACTGCCGTTGGTGGCGCCACCGAATCGGTGGACACCGTTTGCGAAAGCAAAGCAGACATGAAAACACTCCATCGTTCCTGGCGGTAGCACCCTGCTGGCGATGGCACCTTTTGTGGGGTGTCAACCAGGGTTGCTGCGGCGTCAATGAGCCAGATCTCTCGGCCGCTCGGGATGGTCACTCCAAGACTAGGACCTGGGATGATCCGGCTGAAATTATCAGAGGTGCACAGTTCTCGAGACGTAACAATTGAGGTTGGCGAACCGCCGGGCAGGCGCAGGGGCATCGGCGGGCGCCGGGCCTAAACTCATGAGATGGAACATGTTAATGACCCGCAGGTGATCCGCAGACTACTGACCACCCCCGCGCGCTGGGCAGTGGTGGGCCTATCCGGTAACCCGTTGCGACCCGCCGTGGGTGTTTCCTTGTTCCTCCAGCGCCAGCTGGGCCATGAGATCATCCCAGTGAGCCTGAAGGGGGACGACGTTCATGGCGCCAAAGGGTACAAGACCCTCGCCGAGATTCCCGGCAGCATCGATGTGGTGGATTGCTTTGTGAATTCCACGAAGGTTGGTGCGGTGGTTGACCAAGCCATTGCCGTGGGCGCCAAGGCGCTCTGGCTGCAGCTCGGCGTGATTGATCAGGATGCAGCCCAGCGCGCGCAGGAGGCTGGTCTTGAGGTAGTCATGAACACCTGCCCCAAGATTGAAGCTGCAAAGCTCGGGCTTTAGCCGACGCCGGCCTCGAGTCCCCTAACACCCCAACTTCTAAGCAACCGCGAATAAATTAGGACAGCCGATATGCCCCGCCACTTTGCCAATTCCCGATCCCGCAGCCGCTGGGTGGCATGGTCCGTCATGATTTTATCCATCGCCCTCGTGGCCACAGGCGTTTGGTGGGTCACCTCCAACAATTCACAGTTTTCCAGCGCAGTTTCAGGGGCGCCCGGTCAGAGTACCCAGGCAGCGAGCAACACTGCACCAACGGACACTGGCGTCCCGGCGACTACCCGGCGGAAAGTGACGCGCCGTCGCCAACGCATGCTCCGGCGTCGGAAGTTCCCAGCTCTGCCCCACCCACTCTGGCGCCCACTCATCCGGCAACCGGGCGGGTGGACACACTGGACGGACTGGTGCCGGATTATGTGCTCCCGCCCATTGAAAACGGGATGGTGCCCGTGCTGACCAAGGTCCCAACCGAGCAAAAAGTGGTGTTTGTGACGATCGACGACGGCGCGATCAAGAGGGATTCGGACCTGGCGCTGCTGGAGAAGAACGGGATCAAAGCGTCGCTGTTCCTGGCTCACAATTTCATTGCCGGAAGTTCGGATTTCTACAGGAAATACACGGCGGCCGGGCACCTCATTGAGAACCACACCATGACCCATAATCTGGACTTTATTCACCTGAGCTACGAGCAGCAAAAGGCCGAGATTTGCGGGATGGCTGATTTCGAGGAGCAGCAGTTCGGGCGCAGGCCAGTCTTCTTCCGACCCCCGGGCGGCCCCTACACGATGGCCATTCGGAAGGCAGTCGCGGAGTGCGGCATGAAGGCCATCGTGGATTGGGAAACTAAGGCCAATGCTGGCGGGATGGATTACCAAGTGGGTGCCGGGCTGCGTCCGGGAGACATTGTCCTGATGCATTTCCGGACGGAATTCCCGGATGATCTGGCGGCCTTCCTGAAGGCGCAAAAGGCGGCGGGGCTCAAAGTGGTTCTGCTCGAGGACTACCTGGCAACCCCGTAGCGTCATGGCAGGCTTCTGCGCGCGGGTGCAGGGTGCCGGCGCAGGCGGTAGCGTAGATTCCATGACCAAGACCGTGTACTACACCGCATCAACGCTGAACGGGTTCTTGGCGGATGAAAACCATTCGCTGGACTGGCTCTTTGCCGTGGATACCGCAGGTTCTCCGGACATTGCCGCGTTCATGGACAGCGCGGGTGTTTTCGTCGAGGGCTCATCCACCTATGAGTGGGTACTTAAGGCCGAGAACTTGTTGGCGGAGCCAGGCAAATGGCAGCAGTACTACGGGCGCAAACCCACCTATGTCTTCACGTCCCGGACCTTGCCCGTGCCCGACGGCGCCGATGTCCGCTTTGTCAGTGGCGACGTGGCCGGAGTGCTGGAAGAGATCACAGCAGCTGCCGGAGATCTGGACGTTTGGGTGGTGGGTGGTGGCGATTTGGCCGGCCAGTTCCTGGATTGCGGGGCGCTGAATGAAATCGTTATCACCTTTGCGCCGGCCGCCCTGACAAGCGGTGCGCCACTGCTGCCACGCAACGTGGGGGCCGATAGTCTGGACCTGCTCAGTGCTGAGAAACAGGGTGAATTTGCTGTGCTGACTTACGGAGTTCTTGCTAGGGATAGCGGCACGCCGAACGTAGAAGCCGGCACACCGTGAGTCACGTTGGAGCAGATGATCTGCGTGCCGCGGCGCTGTCCTTGACGGGAGCCTACGAGGACTTCCCCTTCGGGCCCGAAATCAGTGTTTTCAAGGTCAAGGCGCCCAGTAGTGGTGGGACGGAACGGGCGGGCAAGGTGTTTGCGCTGGGCGATCTGGACGCCGACCCGATACGGATCAGCTACAAGTGCGATCCCGAGCTGGCGCCGGCATTGCGCCAAGCCAACCCCGGAATTACCGCCGGCTATCACTTGAATAAAAGGCACTGGAACACCGTGGATACATCTGTGGTGGAGCAACAAATGGTGTTGGAGATGTTGGAAGATTCGTACGATCTTGTGGTGTCAGGGCTGCCCAAGTATCAACAAAATGCATTGGAGTGGAGCGCATATGTCGCCAAGAGCTAGGCGTGGCCCCCTTGATTACCCTTTTCTGGGCCTGACCAGGCTGGCTGTGGAGAAAACTGCCGACGCCATCGAATGGCCCAAGGGTTTTGATCACGTGGATAAGACGCTCGCCGTCGGGGCTGGTCAGGCGGCATTCGACGCGTTGGCTGCGGGCATCATGAGCTGGGAAATTCAGCGCCGGGCCGGGCTTCAGGTGAAGGCGCCGCCACGGGCAGTGGTGGGTGCTCAGGTGGTCAGCGGTTTTGGAGTGGGAAACTTGCGCCTGCCCGTGCCGTGCGAGGTGGTGTGGGCCATGGAACCGCAGTGGGCTCCGGGCCCCGACGGGCGGGATATTCAGCTGGCAGGCTTTGGGTACGGCACGCTACCTGGGCACCCGGCTCTGGGCGAGGAAGCGTTCATCGCCATGATGAAGCCCGACGGCGGCGTGTACTTCAGACTTCTGGCCTTCAGTAAGCCAGCGGGTCTGATTTACGCACTCGGTGCCCCCGTCACCAAGCTGACTCAAGCGGGAGTAACACGTTCCTACCAGCAGGCGGCCCGAACGCTGACGGGCGGCTTTTAATTCACTGTCGGGTTGTTTTGACAGGTTGTTTTGGCGGTGGAGTAACAAAAACCCCGGTCAACTCGCAATGAGTTGACCGGGGATTTTGCGTTTGACGGGCCCAGAATAGTGGGCCCACGCTTGCCAGGTTCCGGGGAAATCGCGTCAGCGATTTCCCCGGCCGGCAAGTGGGGATTAGCCGAAGTACTTCGGCAAGGTGCCTTCGTGAGCAATGCGGAGTTCATCCAACGGAGCGCTGAACAGGCCCTGCAGATCCAGAGCCTCGCCGGCCGCGTCGACAACACCAATGCGGGCCACCGGGAATCGGCGGGCAGTGCACATGTCGTTGAAGCGGACTTCCTCGCTACGGGGAACGGACACAATGGCGCGTCCCTGCGTTTCGGAGAACAGCAAGGTGAAGAGGTCCACGCCGTCGCGAGCGGCAACCTCATCCAGTGCCACGCGGGCACCGGTGTTGTTGCGGAGGGCGGACTCAACGAGAGCAGCCGCAAGGCCACCTTCGGAGAGATCGTGAGCAGCATCGATCATGCCGTCGCGTGATGCGTTGATCAGGATTTCGCCCAATTCGCGCTCGATCGCCAGATCAACCTTGGGCGGCAAGCCACCCAAGTGACCGCGCAGGTTGGCCCACTCGGAACCATCCAGATCATCGGCCGTGGTGCCGAGCAGGTAGATGGCCTGGCCATCCTCAGCCCAGCCTGACGGCGTGCGGCGAGCAACGTCGTCGAACTTGCCCAAAACCGCAACCACGGGGGTCGGGTGGATGGGGGTCGAGCCGGTCTGGTTGTACAGCGAAACGTTACCGCCGGTGACCGGGATGCCCAACACCATGCAGGCGTCGGAGAGGCCGCGAATAGACTCAGCGAGCTGCCACATGACATCCGGATCCTCAGGGGAGCCGAAGTTGAGGCAGTCGCTGACGGCCATCGGGATTGCGCCCGAGGTGGCCACGTTGCGGTACGCCTCTGCCAGGGCCAGCTGAGCGCCGTGGTACGGGTCAAGGAAGGTGTAGCGGCCGTTGGCGTCGGTGGCCAGGGCAACGCCCAAACCGGTTTCCTCGTCAACCCGGATCACGCCAGCATCGTCCGGGAACGCCATAGCGGTGTTGCCGCCCACGTAACGGTCGTACTGGTTGGTGATCCAGTCCTTGGAACACATGTTGGGGGAGGCGATGAGTTCCAGCATCGCGGCCTTGAGCTCTTCCGGGGTGGAAGGGCGGCTGGCATCGGCAGCTGAACCGTTGAACACGTCAGCCTGAAGGGCATCCTGCCACTCGGGGCGGGCGAACGGGCGGTCGTAAACCGGGCCGTCGTGAGCCACGGTGCGGGGATCGACGTCGACAATTACCTCGCCCTCCCACTTGATGATCAAGCGGCCGGTGCCGGTGACTTCGCCGAGCCAGGAGTACTCCACAGCCCACTTGTCCATGACAGCTTCAAACGCCGCCATGTTCTCCGGCGTAACAACTGCCATCATGCGTTCCTGCGACTCGGACATGAGGATTTCGCCCGGGGTCAGGGTGGGATCACGCAGCAGAACGGAGGTCAGTTCAACTTCCATGCCGCCGTCGCCGTTGGAGGCCAGTTCGCTGGTGGCGCAGGAAATACCTGCAGCACCGAGGTCCTGGATACCCTCAACCAAAGAACCCTTGAAGAGTTCCAGGCAGCACTCGATGAGCACCTTTTCAGCAAAGGGATCGCCCACCTGAACGGCGGGGCGCTTGGACGGCTTGGTGGAATCGAAGGACTCCGAGGCCAGCACCGAGGCGCCGCCAATGCCGTCGCCACCGGTGCGGGCACCGAACAAAACAACCTTGTTGCCCTTACCCGAGGCGTTTGCCAGGCGGATATCTTCGTGACGCATGACGCCAACGGCCAAAGCGTTGACCAGCGGGTTGCCCTGGTAGACGGAGTCAAAGACCATCTCGCCGCCAATGTTGGGCAGGCCCAGCGAGTTACCGTAGCCACCAATACCAGCCACGGCGCCGTGCATGACGCGTGCGGTGTCCGGGTGATCGATCGCGCCAAAGCGCAGCGGATCCATGACAGCCACGGGGCGGGCGCCCATCGAAATGATGTCGCGAACAATGCCACCAATGCCGGTTGCGGCACCCTGGTACGGCTCAACGTACGACGGCGAGTTGTGAGATTCGATCTTGAACGTTACCGCCCAGCCGTCCCCCAGGTTGGTGACGCCGGCGTTTTCGCCGATGCCCACCAGCATGTCCTTCTTCATTTCCTCGGTGACCTTGTCGCCAAACTGGCGAAGGTGGTTCTTGGAGGACTTGTAGGAGCAGTGCTCACTCCACATGACGGAGTACATGGCCAGCTCAGCGCCGGTGGGGCGTCGGCCCAAAACCTTCACGACGTCGTCGAACTCGTTTTGCTTCAGGCCAAGCTCGGCCCAAGGCAATTCAACCTCGGGGGTCACTTCGGCGTTAGCAACGGTGTCAATGTTGAACTTCTTGGCGGGCTCTGTTGAAATCTCGGACATTTACTTGCCTCCCAGAAGGGTGTTCAAAACTGAGGTGAAGAAACCCAGTCCATCGGTGCCGGTGTGGCCGGGACCGTAGCCGGTTTCAACGGCGTGCTCGGGGTGCGGCATGAGGCCCACCACGTTGCCGGCGGCGTTGGAAATACCGGCGATGTCGCGGCGTGAACCGTTCGGGTTGGTGCCGACATAGCGGAATGCCACACGGCCCTCAGCCTCAAGGGCGTCTAGGGTTTTCTCGTCCGCGATGTACTGGCCATCCTGGTTCTTCAACGGAACCGTAATGTCTTGACCGGCGGCGTAAGCGTTAGTCCATGCGGTGTTGTTGTTCTCAACGCGCAAAACCTGATCGCGGCACAGGAACTTCAGGTGATCGTTCTTGATCATGGAGCCGGGCAAAAGGTGCGCCTCGGTCAGGATCTGGAAACCGTTGCAAATACCCAAAACAGGCAGCTTGGCATCGGAATTGGCAGCGTCCACGATCTTGGACATCAGCGGCGCAAAGCGTGAGATGGCGCCGGCGCGCAGGTAGTCACCGTAGGAGAATCCGCCGGGGATGATGACGGCGTCAACAGCAGCAAGTTCGGTGTCAGCGTGCCACAGTTCCACGGCGGTAGCGCCGGAAATGCGGACGGCGCGGATGGCGTCGCGGTCATCGAGTGTGCCGGGGAAGGTGACAACGCCGATGCGGGCTCCCGCGAGGCGGGAGTCAACGGGGGCCAGTGTGGCCCCGCCAATCAAGGGAGTTTCACTCATGATTAGTCCGCCACAACTTCAACGTTGACTACGTCTTCGATGACAGGGTTGGAGAGCATGGTTTCCGCTGCTTCACGAGCCTGGGCCAGGATCTCCTCGGTCACCTCGCCATCCACGGTCAATTCAAAGCGCTTGCCCTGACGGACAGCAGAGAATGCAGTGAAGCCCAGGCGGGGGAGTGCGCCAACAATGGCCTTCCCCTGCGGGTCCAGAATTTCGGGCTTGAGCATGACGTCGACAACGATCCGAGGCATCGAAGGAACTCCTGGTGTTTAAGAGAGGGTGCCGCGGAGGTGCCGTCTTACGCCAACTTATCGGGTCACTTATTGCTGACCTGAAATGTTATGAGAAGGCGCTCCGCGAGCTTGCCATTCCATTCTACGCAGTGATTGCAAACTCAGGAATTTGAGTGGCGCACGTCGCATTCGCGCTCGAGTGGCCGCCAATGCAGGTGGTTCCGAAACAATTGCAAGAACACTAGTGATTGTGATCCGTAACACGGTAGTGTGATGCAGGTCATCCTATGTCCGACTTTCTCCACGACTGTCGGTGGATGCCTGATGTGATTGCAAGTCTTTGATGGCCGTCGACGGCCACATGAAAGGAATCGATGAAATCCACCGATAGAGCGCACCGTCTCAGACGCAGGTATGCGACGGTCACCGCGGGGGTACTGACCGCCGGATTGCTGACGAGCATGATGAGCCCGGCCTTCGCTGAAGATCCTGTTTCCCCGGCAGCTGCCGGTTCCTACGCCGAGCAGGTCTTGGCCAAAAGCGGCGACAAAGCCATAGTGCCGAACCAAGCGTTCTACCGCATTCCCGCCCTGGCAGATTTGGGTGGCGGCGTAATCTTGGCAGCCTATGACGGCCGTCCCGACGGCGGTGACTCGCCATCGCCGAACTCCATCGTCCAGCGCCGCAGTGTTGACGGCGGCAAGACCTGGAGTACGCCCACCTTTGTTGCGCGCGGCCAGGTGGCCTCAAAGACCGGCCTGCAATATGGCTTCAGCGACCCCAGCTACGTCGTGGACAAGGTGACCGGCAACGTCTTCGCGTTCTTTGTGTACTCCAAGGACCAAGGCTTTCATGGCAGCACCTTCAGCTCGGATGATGCCGACCGCCAGATGGTCAGCTCAGCTGTTGCCGTTTCCACGGATAAAGGGTTGACATGGTCCATGGACCCGGGCAACATGCCCACTCTGCCCGCATTGGTGGACTATCCCGCCGATTCCAAGTACGCCGAATTTGCTGGCCCGCTGATCTCCAATGTGGTCAAGCCTGCTGGTGGGACGGTCGGCAGCGTCAACAATGTTGGCGGCGTCGCTGGCCTCTTTGCCGCCTCAGGCGAGGGAATCCAGCTGCAGTACGGTCCAAACAAGGGCCGCTTGATCCAGCAGTTCACCGGCAAGGTCAAGAATGCATCCGGCGGCACCCCGTTCCAGTCATACAGCGTGTACTCCGATGACCATGGCAAGACGTGGGAGCGCGGCGCATTCACCGGCGACGGCATGGATGAGAACAAGTCCGTTGAACTTTCCAACGGTGATGTCATGATGAACTCCCGCGCCAGCTCCGGCGGCCAGGGTGGCCGTAAGGTTGCCATCTCCAAGGACGGCGGTGAGAGCTACGGTGCGGTCACCATTGACGCCACGTTGCGCGACCCAGTTAATAACGCGTCCATTGCGCGGGTTTACCCCAATGCTCCGCAGGGTTCCGCTGAAGCCAAAGTCCTCATGTTCTCCAATGCGAACAGCAATACTGGGCGCAATAATGGCACCATCCGTTACTCCTGCGATGACGGCTCCACCTGGAGCGCCGGCAAGCAGTTCAAGAGCGGTTACATGTCTTATTCCACCGTCACGGCTCTCAGCGACGGAAACTTTGGCCTGCTCTATGAGGCTGATGGCAATGCAATTACCTTTGGCAAGTTCGACGCCGCATGGCTGGGTGTTGACTGCCTCGGCACCATGAACGCGGCCCTCACCGCAACAAACGTCTCCGGCACCAATGGCACCACGGTTGATGCGGCTCTGACAGTGACCAACAATGGAGACAAGGTGCTCTCCGGCGCCAGGATTTCCTTCGCAGCCAAGTTGGGCTGGGCCCTTGGCAAGGTGGTGGTTCCCGATGTGGCACCAGGCGCCACCGCAACTGTCAATGTTCCGGTTGCTATTCCGGCCTCTTCCCGTGCCGGGAATGTTGCCCTAAGCGCCCGGCTGAGCCTCGGTGAACAAAGCATCACGGCTAATGTGGCCCTCACTGTCACGGGTGGCGCAACCGCGAACGTTGCCAAGATCGCCGTCGACGGCTTTTTGAACGCGCCGGTGCGCGATGTGACCACCACCCCGTATGCCGTGGGGGAGCAAATTCCTTACGCCTTTAAGGTGGATAACCTCAGCAACTTCACCGTAGAAGTACGTCCTACGGCAGGCAACTTTGACCCGTTGCGCCGCACCAATGAAGGGGGTACCAGTAACTCAGGAAATTGTGGCTTCGGCACCTTCATTGTGGGGCAGAGCTACACCTGTGCCACGCCGCTCCACCTGGTTACGGCAGCTGAACTGGCGGACGGATTCTTTGTTCCGCAGACCACTTGGCGAACCACGGGCGGCGGGCTTACCGAGACGCTTCCTGTCACCGGTGAGGAAGTGGACCTGCTGGTCCGCAAGCCCTCACTGTCTGCCACTCACGTTGGTGCAGAACTGGTGGACGTTGATGCCAGTGGCTACGCCACCGTGGGTGACAGCATCAGCTACACCTCTGTCATTACCAACACGGGCAATGTCCGGCTCACCGGGGTCACCGTCGCAGGACAGGGCGCCTTTGAACTGGCGCCGGCTGAAAGCAAGACCCTGACGTCCCTCTACACCTTGACTGCGGCTGATGTTGCGGCAAACAAGGTAGTCAACGGTCTGGTTGTCACCGCGAAGAATGGTGCACTGGGAGCTGCTTCCTCCGTTTCGGCAGCCCCCGTTGCGGCTTGCTCCGATGAGCTGTGTGGTGCGCAGCCGCCCATGGACAACCAGATCCCGCAAAAGCAGATCAGCATTGAATCCGTCTCTTCTGAGGCAGCGACCGGGGAGCCGGTTCCCAACGGCCCGGTGTCAGTCCTACTTGATGGCGACGCCAACACGTACTGGCACACCAAATGGTCCGGCACTGCCGATGTCTTCCCGCACTCAGTGGTCTTTGACCTGGGCGGCCGCTACACGGTCACGGACTTTGAATACACGCAACGGCTGGGCTCCACCGCAGTTAACGGCCAGTTCAAGGATTACGAGATCTATGTTTCCGACAGTGCCACTGAGTTTGGCGAAAAAGTCCACAGCGGCGCATTTACAGCCTCGAAGGATCGCCAGCGCATCGCCATTGCCGGTAATAAGGTTGGCCGGTACGTCAAACTTGTGGGCCTGAATTCAATTGCTGGCAACGAATTTGGTGGCGGTGCAGAAGTCAACATTGCCGGACTCCCCATCGCGGCGGGGACGGCAACAGTTTCAGCCACCCCGGGATCGCTCGAAGCTGGCCAGAATGCCAGCATGCTGCTGGCGGGATTCCCGGCGAATAGTGCCGTGACCCTGACTCTCGATGCGGCTGTGTCCCTCGGCTCAGTGACAACGGACGCGGCTGGCGCCGCCAGCAAGTCCGTCACGATTCCGGCCGGAACAACGGTTGGAAACCATACTGTAACGGCCACTTCCGGTGAAGTTACTGCTACCGCGGCGCTCGTTGTCACGGCTCCTGTGCCGGTGCTCAGTGCCGCCATCAAGGGGGAGCGTGCCGATACGGGTCGCGACCTGGCCACTACTCCATACAAGTCCGGAGACCAGCTGCCGTACAACTTCGTTGTCAAGAGCACCGCTCCCGTCACGATCAAGATCTACCCCACCTCGGGTGAATTTACCGGCTTCAACATCAATGCATCACCCAACTGCCGGTATGGCGTTCTTGGCGCAGGGCAGGGCTACACCTGCACCACGGCAAAGCGCCTGGTCACGGCAACCGATGTCGCCAACGGCTTCTTCCAGCCCGTCACAAAATGGGCCCTTGAAGCAGCAGGTTCCGCGACCGTCAATTACACGATTGACGGCGGCGAAGTTGACGTCCTGGTCCGCAAGCCTTCGCTGGCCGTGTCGGTTGGTGCCGGCGTCTTCGAGGACAAGGACGGCGATGGCTTTGCCAGTGCTGGTGACGTGGTGAGCTTCCCGATCATTGTCAAAAACGATGGCAATGTGTCCCTGACAGACATCACTGTTCCCAGTGTGGACGGCCCGGCCGCAACCCTCGCCGCGGGTGCCAGCAGCAACGGCACCATGAAGCACACCCTGACGGGAGCTGACCTGGCCGCCGGCCACGTGGTAGGCACGGCTGTTGCCGCTGCCAAGAACGGCAGCAAATCAGTGGCCAAGGAAGCCACCGGCGCAGCGTTCACGTTGAACATTGCCCCGGAGCCCACGGCCACCGCCACGGCAACACAGGAGCCGACGGCCACCGCCACCGCGGAGCCGACTGCAACGCAGAAGCCGACGGTCACGCCGACCGCGGAGCCCACTGCAACGCAGAATCCTACGATCACACCGACGGCAACGCCGACCGCAACGCAGGAGCCGACGGCAACGCCGACCGCGCCCGCCGACGGCGAACCAGCCGGTTCAGTCAGTGATGCATCGGTTGCTGCCGGCGGGGAGCTGGTCATCACCGGCCAGAACTTCAAGCCCGGCACCACGGCCACCTTCACGCTGCACTCGGACCCGGTGGTTCTGGGTACGGCTGTTGTTGACGAGGACGGATCCGTGTCCCTAACGGCTAAGGTTCCTGCCGGAATCGCTGCCGGTTCACACACTGTGATCATCACGGGCACCGCTGCAAATGGCGAAGATGCTTCAGTGAGCATCGCACTGGAGATTGCCGCAGCAGGGAGCACCGACGGTGCAACCAACCCGGCAACAACCACCGGTGCCGGCGCCACGGATGCAGCCACCACAGCAGCTGCTGCCACGGCGTCGTCCGATGGCAGCACTTCCGGTGGAAGCGGCGGGTTGGCCAACACCGGGTTCGGCACGACGCCGCTGCTGTTGATTGGCGGCCTGCTGCTTCTGGTCGGGTTGCTGGTGATGCGCCGCGTCTCGACCGGTGGTGCCCGTCATTAGTCAATAGCGCAAGCTCATGAACCAAGAATGCGGGGCTGCTGGCACATTGCTGGCAGCCCCGCATTCTTTGCACTGTTCGCGCCACGGTGGATGGCCCATTCTCGGTAAGATTGCACCATGTCTTCAGTTGCCGCCCAATGGTCCGGAATGTTCGCCACCCAGCAGGAAGACGACGGTTCCCAGCGGTTTGATCGTCTGGACCCATCGGGATTCCTGCCGCCGTTCACCGACGGCCTGGCGAACCGCGCCGCCATGGCCGCCGGGGTTCGCGCCGGTTGGCACGCCGACGGCGGCACCCTCACTATTGAAGGCCGAGGAGCCGAGGACTGCGCGCCCTATGACATCCTCGTCAACGGACACCGCGCCCACCGACTGCCTGCCGCTGGCGCCCATCGCCATGAAGTGGTCTTGGACGGCCTGGCACCCAACTCGCTGGTCCAGCTGTGGCTGCCGCACTTTGGTGACTTCACCCTCGCTCAAGCCGAGTTCGACGGCGCAAACGTCACCTCAGTGGGTGAAGAGGGTCCGCGGTGGATCACCTACGGCAGCTCCATCACGCACTGCCAGCAGGCCGACGGGCCAACGCAGGCCTGGCCAGCGCTCGTGGCAAACGGCAATGGGTGGCGGCTGAGCAACCTGGGCTTGGCGGGGGAGTGCCAGTTGGACCCCATAGCCGCTGACACCATTGCCCAAACCCCGGCGGACATCATTTCTCTGTGTGTGGGGATCAACAGCTACAACGCCGCCGTTTTTTCCGAGCGCAGCTATGGCCCGGCGCTCCAGGGCTTCATCAAGACGATTCGCACCGCGCACCCCGAGGTGCCGATCGTGGTCATCACCGCTGTGCGCTCGCTGCCCCGCGAGGACAAGGCCAACGCAGTCGGTTGGACCCTGGCCGACTACCGCAATGCCACGGCCCAGGTTGTTGCCGTGATGCAGGCGCAGGGGGACACGAATTTGCATGTCATTGACGGCGCCACGGTGCTCACGGCACAGGAGGCGGCGGAGCGGATGCCCGACACCCTGCACCCGGACACCGCAGGCTACGCACTCATGGCGGAGCGGCTAGCCCCGAAGCTGGCAGCCTTCCTCCCCTGACCGCCCCCGCAGCCGGACCATCCCTCAGCGATTGGGGTGTTTTCCGAATCCCTCCCTCACCTTTTGGGCATTTCTGACTAACGCGTCCGCAGTGGATGAATCGCAGCCCGGGTGTAGTGATAGAGCGTCGGTCAGAAAACCCCAATCGGTGATAGAGCGTCGGTCCAGATACCCCAATCGGTGATAGAGCGTTGGGGGTTAGGGGAGGGCGTCCACTGCCGCCCGCAGCCGCTCCCGCAGCACCGCCGATTCCGCGCTGAATGCCCGCTGGTGTGCCACATAATCTGACTTGCCCGCCGCCGTTTCAATGGGAATGGGCGGGTAACCCCACGCGGCGAGATCGTACGGGGAGGCCTGCATGTCCATGGCCCGGATCCGCCATGACAGCTCAAAACAGTCCATGACGAGTTCGCTGGGCAGCGCCGGGGACAGCTTGTACGCCCATTTGTAGAGGTCCATGTTGGCGTGCAGGCATCCCGGTTGCTCCAGATCGCGCTGGTTCTCACGCGTAGGTCTCAACTCATTGAGTCCGGAAGCCTGCGGCGTGTAAAAGCGGTAGGCGTCAAAATGCGTGCAGCGGATGCGGTTCTCCTCCACCGTCCTATCCGTTCCGGCCGAGCCCAGCCGCAGCTCGAGATATTCGTGCCGCACGGCATTGGCTTCCTGCTGGTACACCATGGCCCATTCATGCAGCCCGAAACAGCCAAATTGCGCGGGGCGTGCTGCCGTGCGGCCCAGGATGATCCGGGCAAAATCGACTGCTTCCTTGCGCTGTTCCAGAAACTTCTCAAGATCAAGGACGACGCCGGGCCCCTCCGTAGGTGCCCCCGCCGCCTCGAGCTCGTTCCCGGCAGCCGGGCGGTAGAACTTCCAGCCCAGGCGCTCGGCCGCGGCGGCACCCGTCAGGACTAGACCGGGGCCAGGGTGCCAGCGGGAAAGCTGGCCCGGCTTCTGCGTGTAATACGTGAAGAGGAAATCCTCCACAGGGTGTTTCTGATTTGCCGAGCGGCGGGCCAGGTACGGGGCGGCGTACCGGTCAACGCGTTGTTGGTGCGCGGCCGCCCGGGCCTGCCACACACTCTCAGGCAGGGAAAGTAGGGCTGGGGTCATGGTCTCAATTATCCGCCATTACGGCGGTGTCATGGGCGGGCGTGCCCGTCATCACCGTTTCGGGCACACCGCCGGCGTCGGCGTGGGTGGCGGCATCGATCAAGGCCATCATGGAGTGGTGCAGTGCCATGGCGCTTTCGCGAGTCAGTCCGAGCCGGGCCATCATGGTCCCCGGCACGGAGAGGGCCTTCTCGCGCAGGGCCGCACCGGCTGGGGTGAGGTCAATGGCCAGTGCGCGCTCATCGACGCCGTCCTTAGTGCGGGTGAGGTAACCAAGCGCTTCGAGCCGCTTGAGCAGGGGAGAAAGGGTGGCCGATTCCAGCAAAAGCGCGGCGCTAATGTCCTTGACGCGGCGCGGGGCCTGCTCCCACAGGGCAAGCATCACCAGGTACTGCGGGTGGGTCAACTGGAGTTCGGCGAGGACCGGCTTGTAGGCGGTAATCACGCTGCGGGAGGCCACGCTGAGGCCAAAGCACAGCTGGCGCTCAAGCAGCAGATCATTCTCGACGGCAGTCACGGTGTTGCTCCTCATTTAGTTAGTGCACTAAGTATCAGAGTACTATGGATACTGTCGCCACCGCCGATCGGGTTGAAAAGCATGTTTACAACCCCTCACCGCAAGGACTGCCAGCTATGCCCAAGACTCCTTTTATTCATAGAATGATGCGCTTCACGGGCCGTCTGCGCTTTATTTTTGGCCCCGCAGTAAGCAGCCCGCTGGATCATGAAATGACGCCTGAGAACAAGGCGCTGTTGGCATCCCAGCAGGCCGCGTCTCAAGCGTTCATCACCGCAACCAGGCCCGATGGGAGCACGTATCTGGTGCCGCGGGACCCGGACGATCAGTCACTTCGCTAGCTCGCCTCGGTGAACGCTGCTGTACATTCATCTGTGCCATTGGCGCCCTTGAGGCGTAAAATGAGGGAATCCTGTACACGCGGTTCTCTTGTTGAGAGGGGGTGTTGATGATGACGAGCGGTGAAAAGTTCGTGGACAAGTTAATGCATGCCACGGAGAAGTTCAAGAAGGTCTATGGGTCTGCTGACCAGGGCGACATGGATTCCCCTGTGGTACATCGCCATGACGACTTCGAAGACAGCAGCGATGAGCAACTGACCCACTTTGAAGAGCGGACGGATTCAGACGGCCACCATTACGCTGTCCGCAAGGATGAAGAACCAGCCGAGGAACATTAGCCCCAAATAAGAAGCTGACCCGCAGAATTCTGCAGGTCAGCTTCTTTGGTGTGTACGCCCGTAGTGTTGGGCCCACGCTCACCAGGTTCCCAGGAAATCGCGTCAGCGATTTGCTGGGCCGGTGAGTGGGGATCAGCGGCCAGTGCCGCCGTAGACCGTTGCCTCGTCGTCAGTGTCCAGGCCAAAAGCCTTATGAACGGCGCGAACTGCCGTATCCAGCAGGTCCGCACGGGTCACGACGGAGATGCGAATCTCGGAGGTGGAGATCAAATCGATGTTCACGCCGGCGTCGGACAGGGCCTTGAAGAAGCTGTAGGAGACGCCCGGGTTGGAGCGCATTCCGGCGCCAATCAGGGACAGCTTGCCGATCTTGTCGTCATAGATCAGGTCCTCAAAGCCAACATCTTCTTGGCGGGCGCGCAGGGCGGCCAGCGCGTCCTCGCCCTCAACCATGGGCAGCGTGAAGGAGATATCCGTCTTGCCGGATCCGTGGGTGGAGATGTTCTGCACGATCATGTCAATGTTGCTGTGTGCCCCGGCAATGATGCCGAAAATCATGGCGGCCTTGCCGGGGATATCCGGCACACCAACAACTGTAACTTTGGCTTCGGACCGGTCGTGCGCCACGCCGGAGATGATTGGCTGCTCCAAGGCAACTCCCTCTGAGATTTTGATTTTGTCATCGGGGCTGGGCAGAACCCAGGTTCCCTCGTTGTCGCTAAAGGATGACCGCACATGGATGGGCAGTCCAAAACGTCGAGCGTATTCCACGCAGCGGAGGTGCAGGATCTTGGCGCCCGAGGCGGCCATTTCCAGCATTTCCTCACTGGAGATCTTGTCGATCTTCTGAGCGCTGGGGACCACGCGCGGATCGGCCGTGTACACGCCGTCGACGTCTGTGTAAATCTCACAAACGTCAGCGTTCAGGGCAGCGGCCAGTGCAACGGCGGTGGTGTCGGAGCCGCCGCGGCCCATAGTGGTGATCTCGTGGGTTGTGCGGCTCATGCCCTGGAAGCCGGCAACAATGGCCACCTTGCCCTTGTCCAGGGCGGTGCGTACGCGGTGCGGGTCCACATCGATGATGCGGGCCTTGCCGTGAATGCCATCGGTAATCATGCCGGCCTGGCTGCCTGTGAAGGATTGAGCCACGCCGCCCTGCGAGCTAATCGCCATGGCCAACAGGGCCATGGAAATACGCTCACCTGCGGTCATGAGCATGTCCAGCTCGCGGGCCGGGGGATGCTCGGCGACCTGGGCGGCCAGATCCAGCAGCTCATCGGTGGTGTCACCCATGGCTGAAACGACGACGACGACCTCGTTGCCGGCCGCTTGGGTGCTAACAACCCGGCGGGCAACGCGAAGAATGCCCTCGGCGTCAGACACGGAGGAACCGCCATACTTTTGAACAATCAGGCTCATGGGTGCACACTCATTGACTTACCTAACGCAACACTAGGAGAGAGGAAAATTGCTGCCGCTCACGCCGGGCCGCACCGTACGCTGGGCTAAGTGCGGCGTCATCAGCGCGGAGGGCAGTTCTGGCAAGTTTAGCGCGGAGGGGTGCCAACGTGGAATTGTCGTGTCCACATGGTGGTCTATTAAGTCGTCACGCTTAGCTCAGGGCTTTGTAGAGATTTGCAGAAAACCCCCAATACCTCCGACGGCGGGATGATGACGGGACGCTCGACGAGGCCTAGGCTGATCCCAAGACCGCGACTGCGGCGCCTAGGGAGGTAACGATGACCGAAGACCAGCCACCGCCGCCTGATGGGGTTGACGCCAAGCCGCCTGAAGCTGAGCCCGTCGGAGCTAAGCCACCCGAAGCCATTCCAGCGGAGCCCTTTCACGGGCTCAGCGCCACCGGGCTGTCCCGCAGCTTTGGTGAGGTGCACGCCGTCGTAGATATGACACTGTACGCTCCGGCTGGGCAGGTTACAGCCCTCATTGGTCCCAATGGGGCCGGCAAAACCACCTTGTTGCTGATGCTGGCGTCGCTGCTGGCCCCGGACACCGGAGCGATCAGCATCATGGGGATCGACCCGGTCAAGAACCCGTCCGCAGCGCGGGCCAAGATCGGGTGGATGCCGGACAGCTTGGGCGTTTGGGAGGCGCTGACCGCGCGGGAAATCCTGACCACCATGGGCCGTTTTTACCACTTGCCCAAGGCCACTATTGCCAGCCGTGTGACGGAACTGCTGGAACGGGTCAATCTTTCGGCACTCGCGGACCAAAGAGCACGGGTGCTCTCGCGCGGACAACAGCAGCGGCTGAGCTTGGCACGGGCGCTGTTACATGATCCGCAGGTGTTGTTGCTGGATGAACCGGCCTCCGGGCTTGATCCAGGATCGCGTGTCGCGTTGCGCAGCATCCTGCGTGAACTGGCTGCCGAGGGCAAGGCCATTGTGGTTTCATCGCATGTGTTGGCTGAGCTTGATGAAATTGCCGACGGCGCCGTGTTCGTCAATCAAGGCCGGACAGTGCTGCTGCAATCGGTGGAGCAGGCAGTTGCGCAAGGACGCAAGTACTCCATTGCCGCGCTTGATGCCCCCGCGTTGTCGGCGGCGCTGGCAACCTTGGGTGTTGACTTTGTCCCCGGCACTGGTCGGCGCGATGCCGTGGTGGTCACTGTTGGTTCTGAAATTCTCGCAGCCAATTTGCTGCGAGAGCTGATCACCGCCGGCGTTCCTGTGTCCGATTTTGGCCCCGCCACGGGCGCCCTGGAAGAAACATACCTAAGTATGGAGGTGGAACAGCCATGACAACGCTCCACGATGAACAGGCACCCGAGAATCAACAGTCCCCAACGGTGGACCCGAAGGGTGTTCCCGGGACAGTCGGCCGCTACCTAGAAGGGGTGAGCGCCGTCATCGGCATGGAACTACGCCAGAGGCTGCGCTCGCGGGGTTGGTACATCATGTTGGGCATCTGGTTTGCGCTGATCTGGCTGGTGACAGCGTTGATCTGGTTCAGCTGGAAGGCGCAGTCCAGCTACAACTTTGACCCCGGGTTTGGCAGCGTGGGTCCGGGACCGCTGATTTTTGAGGCGGTGTGTGCTTTTGTGCTGCTGTTCGGGCTGCTGGTGGCGCCCGCCTTTTCGGCCAACGCGATCAGCGGCGACCGTTCGGCCGGAACCCTGGCCATCATGCAGGTGACCCTGCTGCGGCCGGGGCAGCTTTTGTGGGGGAAGTTCCTCGCCTCATGGGTTGTCAGCCTGACGTTCCTGGTAGTGAGCGTGCCGTTCCTGATCTACGGCATCGCCCAAGGCGGCCTGGGTGCCGGCTACATTTTGCTTGCCTTGGTCATGCTCGCCCTTGAACTCGGCGTGGTGTGCGCCCTGGGCGTGGGGATTTCGGCGCTGGCCAACCGGCCGCTCTTTTCGATTGTGGTCACATATTTGACGGTGGCCGCATTGACCTTTGGCACGCTGATTGCCTTTGGCCTGGGCGCTGCCGTCAGCAACGGCACGGTGGACGCCAACCAAGCTTTCTTCAAAGGCATGGAGATGTACCCGGATAGGCAGATCCCGGACCAGGACCCGGAGATGTATCCGCCGGCACCGCTTCCGGCGGACGTCACAGATGAAAATGACGAGTACGCGTGCTACGGGCCGTTACAGCCGCAATCGGTGAGCCGGACCGAACGGGTCGCTTGGCTGCTGGCCATGAACCCGTTTGTGGTTGTGGCCGATGCCATTCCCTACCCTGCGCGGACCACCCAGGAGCAGTCCTACGGTGCGATCGGCGTGTTTGAGAACATCAGCCAGGGCGCCCGATACGCCCAGGCAGGGCCAGACGCAACGTATCAGTGCGCGGGAGGCAAGGTCACGGCGTCGCAGCTTGAACAGCAGGTGCCGCTCTGGCCGTTGGGCTTGGGGCTGCAATTGCTGGTGGCGGCGGCAATCCTGGCCCTCGGTTGGCGGGCCCTGCGCACCCCGGCCGGCAAATTGCCCAAGGGGACCCGGGTGGCTTAGCCCGCCTTCTTGCGTTGGCTCAGCCAGCGCTGAATAAAGCACGACGGCGTCCGGCCCACCTAGGTGGGCCGGACGCCGTCGGACATTCACAGGATGCTACGCGACGGGGACCGCAGCGCGTGGGGCCTTCATCAGAACCTCATCGGCCGGAACCTGACGGATGGCACCCTTATCGGCGCTGGTGGCCATGGAGGCGTAGGCGCGCAGTGCTGCGGAAACCTCGCGCACACGGCCCACGGGCTGGTAGCCGGTGGTGGACTCGAGCAGATCGCGGCGCTCATCCAGCACAGCGTCGTCCACCAGCAGTTCCAGTGAACGGTTGGGGATGTCGATCCGGATGCGGTCCCCGTCCTGGACCAGGGCGATGGTTCCACCGGCGGCCGCCTCGGGGGAGACGTGGCCAATGGACAGGCCGGAGGTGCCGCCGGAGAAGCGGCCATCCGTGATCAGCGCACAGACCTTGCCCAGGCCCAGACCCTTCAGGAATGAGGTGGGGTAGAGCATTTCCTGCATGCCGGGGCCACCACGCGGGCCTTCGTAGCGGATGACCACCACGTCGCCTGCCTTGACCACCTTGGACAGGATCTTTTCAACAGCTTCGTCCTGGGATTCGCAGACCACGGCCGGGCCCTCGAACGTCCAGATGGACTCGTCCACGCCGGCGGTCTTGACCACGGCGCCGTCGAGCGCGATGTTGCCGCGCAGTACGCCCAATCCACCGTCCTTGGAGAACGCGTGGGCCACATCGCGCAGGCAACCCTCGGCGGCGTCGGTGTCCAGAGACGTCCACTCGGCCGACTGTGAGAAGGCGGTGGAAGAACGCTGGCCACCGGGGGCAGCGGTCCACAGAGCCTGAGCCTGGTCAGTGGCCTTGCCGCCGCGGATATCCCAGTCGTCCAGCCAATCGGTGAGGCCCTCAGAGTGGACTGACTTGACGTTGGTGTGCAACAGCCCGCCGCGGTTCAGCTCACCCAACAGGGCGGGGATGCCGCCGGCGCGGTGCACGTCCTCCATATAGAAGGTCTTCTTGCCGGCAACGTTCGGGGCCACCTTGGCCAGGCACGGCACCTGGCGTGACTTGGCGTCAATGTCCTCGAGATCGTACTTCAGGCCCGCTTCCTGCGCTGCGGCGAGCAGGTGCAGGATCGTGTTGGTGGAGCCGCCCATGGCGATATCCAGCGCCATGGCGTTATCGAACGCTTCGAAGGAGGCGATGTTCCGCGGCAGCACGGAGGCGTCGTCGTCCTCGTAGTAGCGCTTGGCGATGGCGACGGCGGTGGCACCGGCGCGCTCGTAGAGTTCCTTGCGCGCGGTGTGCGTAGCGAGCAGCGAACCGTTGCCCGGCAGGGACAGGCCGATGGCCTCGGTGAGGCAGTTCATGGAGTTGGCCGTGAACATGCCCGAGCAGGAGCCGCACGTGGGGCAGGCGTTGTCCTCGATGAGCTCGATATCGTCGTCGGAGACGGAGGAGTCCACGGCGTCGGAAATGGCGTTGACCAAATCCAGCGTGCGGATGGAGCCGTCGGTCATGGTGACGCGGCCAGCTTCCATGGGGCCGCCGGAGACAAACACGGTGGGGATGTTCAGGCGCAGGGCTGCCATGAGCATGCCGGGGGTGATCTTGTCACAGTTGGAGATACAGACCAGCACGTCGGCGCAGTGCGCGTTGACCATGTACTCGACGGAGTCGGCGATCAAATCGCGCGAGGGCAGCGAGTAGAGCATGCCGCCGTGGCCCATGGCGATGCCGTCATCCACGGCGATGGTGTTGAATTCGCGGGCAATGGCGCCGGCCTTGTGGATCGCGTCGGAGACGATCCGGCCCACGGGGGCAAGGTGCGTGTGGCCGGGGACGAACTCGGTGAAGGAGTTGGCAACGGCGACGATCGGCTTGCCAATGTCTGACTTGGCAACGCCGGAGGCCATCATGAGGGCGCGGGCGCCGGCCATGTTGCGGCCGTGGGTGACTGTGCGTGAACGTAATGGAGGCATGACACCTAGTTAACCAGCATTTGGTGCCGGACCGGAAGACGGCGCTAATACTAGTAGTGGCAGTGCTAGATTTGGTGAAATGAATGAAGAACGACGGCGTGAGCTGGGCCAGTTTCTCCGAGACCGCAGGGCTGGGCTGCTTCGGGCGGAACACGGTTTGCCGCCCATTGGCCGCAGCCGGATTATGGGGCTGCGCCGCGAAGAGGTTGCGGCCTTCGCCGCTGTCAGCGTTACCTGGTACACGTGGCTGGAACAGGGCCGGGATATCAACGCCTCCCGCCAAGTGTTGGACTCGATTGGCCGGGTGTTGCGGCTCAGCCCGGCAGAGCAGTCCTATGTGCTGGCCTTGGGTGGACACGGAGCCGTGCCTGCGCCCGGTGCGGTCGCCGTCGAATCCGTCCCGGCACACCTGCAAGCACTGCTCGACGCCGTGGACTTTCCGGCGTTTGCGGTGTCTCCGGACTGGGGGATTGCGGGCTGGAACAGCGCTTATCAGGCACTATATTCACACATTGCTGAGGTGTCCCCGGCCGAACGGAATCTGTTGTGGCTGGTCTTTACTGACCCGGTGCTGCGCCAAATGTTGCCCGATTGGGACATCACCTCACGGAACTTTGTGGCGGAATTCCGGGCCGAGTCCGGCTCCCGGCTGGGGTCAGCGTCCCACACGGCGCTGGTTGCGAAACTTCAAGCGGCCAGTGTGGAGTTCGCCAGTATCTGGGCCGAACATGTGGTGCTGAACTTTTCCTCGCGGCGGCGGGTCTTTGTTCATCCGCTCGTGGGGGAGCTGACGTTTGAGCAGCAACGGCTGGTGCCCGCCGATGTCCCGGACCTGCACTTTGTCATGTATGTGCCCACGGCAGGGACGCCCACCAAGGAGCGATTGGCGCAGATCGCGGCGGGTGGAGCGTAAGCAGCGCGGCCCATACTCATCGAGGTGACACTTGATGTTGATTTTTTGCCGCCTCAACATCGGCGTTAAGTGTCACCTCGATTTAGGAATCTCTCTGGGCTGAGTTGGGAGATGACGCCGTCTACCAGGGCCTCGCCTCGGCCTTAGCAGGATGCTCGACGCCCTTGAAAGACTCTGCGCAGATCCTGTAGACGTCCTCGGTCCCGGAGGGGCGGGCCGCGAATCAGGCGGGGGAGTAGCATGACATCATGTTGCGGATCACAATGTTGTGTGCACTTTCTGTCCTGACAATCGGCTCTGTGGCGCTCGCTTGGCTTGCGGGGCCTGGATGGTGGGTTGCCGTGGCTGTCCTGCTGTTTTTGCTGGTGGTGGCGGTTTACGATGTCTCCCAGAAAAAGCATTCGATCCTGCGCAACTACCCGGTACTAGGACACATGCGCTTCTTGTTGGAATACATCCGGCCGGAAATGCAGCAGTACTTCATTGAACGCAACTTTGACGGACGCCCCTACGACAGAGACACCCGCTCCCTGATCTATGAGCGCGCCAAGGGCACCAATCAGGAGCAAGCTTTCGGCACCGAACTGGACGTCAACGCCGTCGGATATGAATACCTGGTCCACAGCACGGCGCCGTTGGAACCGCCGGAGGAACAGCCGCGGGTCCGTATTGGTGGGCCTGACTGCACGCAGCCCTATGACATGGCACTGCTGAACGTATCGGCCATGAGCTTCGGTGCCTTGTCCGCCAATGCCCTGATGGCCATGAACAAGGGCGCGGCCATGGGCGGCTTCGCCCACGACACCGGCGAAGGCGGACTGACCGACCACCACTTGCGCTACGGCGGAGATCTGGTGTGGGAAATCGGCAGCGGCTACTTTGGTGCGCGGACCAAGGATGGTGATTTTGATCCGGACATGTTTGCGGACAAGGCCGCCCACGCATCCGTACGGTGCCTGAGCCTGAAGCTGAGCCAGGGCGCCAAACCCGGCATTGGCGGGGTGCTCCCCGCGGGGAAAGTTACCCCTGAAATTGCGCGGGCACGCGGTATCCCGGAGGGCGAAAAATGTGTCAGCCCCGCCTCCCACAAGGTGTTTTCCACGCCACGAGAACTGGTCTTGTTCATGGCCCGGATGCGCACATTGGGACAGGGGAAACCCGTGGGATTCAAGTTGTGTGTGGGCGCTCGCAGTGAATTTCTGGGCATCTGCAAGGCAATGGTCGCTGAAGGGATTACTCCGGACTTCATCATTGTTGACGGCTCTGAGGGCGGGACGGGGGCCGCTCCCATGGAGTATGAGGACCATGTGGGCACGCCGCTGACTGAGGGGCTCATGCTGGTTCATAATGCGCTGGTCGGCACCGGGCTGCGGGGCCGCATCCGCATCGGTGCGTCAGGGAAGGTCGCCACCGGAGCCGACATCATCAAGCGCGTCATTCAGGGGGCTGACTACACGAACGCGGCCCGTGCCATGATGATGGCGACAGGTTGCATCCAATCCCAGCGCTGCCACACCAACCAGTGCCCGGTGGGGGTGGCCACCCAAGACCCGCGCCGGACAGCCGCGCTGGATGTTGAGGACAAGAGTCACCGCGTCCAGCGCTATCAGCACGCCACAGTCGCCGAGGCGTTGCGCATGGCGGCCTCCATGGGGGCCCGCAACTTCTCGGAGCTCTCACCTGAAATGCTCCGGCGCCGTATCGGCCACCTGAACACCCAGTCCTATGCGGAGCTCTATAACTGGCTCCAGCCGGGGGAACTCCTGCACCAGGTGCCGCAGGACTGGGCGCAAGACTGGGCCGTGGCCAGTGCCGACTCGTTCACACGCCACTAGAAATCAATCGCAACGTCAACGTCGTGGCGCCAGCATCGATCAGGGAGAAGACCATGGGCACTCTTGCCGGCATGATTGTCACGGCACTGGCGGATCTCGGGGTCAGGCAGGTCTGGGGCGTGGTGGGAGATGCGCTGAACCCGCTCACCGAGGCCATCCGGAACGAGGAGCGGATCGAGTGGATCGGGGTCCGGCACGAGGAGGTGGCCGCCTTTGCCGCCGGCGCCCAATCCCAGCTGTCTGGTGTATTGGGGGTGTGCATGGGCACTGTGGGACCCGGGTCAATCCACCTTTTGAACGGTCTGTACGACGCGAAGAAGTCCCGCACCCCGGTATTGGCTATTTGCGGTCAGGTGCCTAGTGCAGAAATTGGCAGCGGCTTCTTCCAGGAGGTCAACAACGATCAGCTCTTCGCCGACGTCTCGGTCTTTTGCAAGACAGTGACCACCCCCGGGCAGCTGCCTTATCTGCTGGAGCAGGCTGTCAATACCGCCCAAGCCTTGTCCGGTGTGGCCGTGCTGAGCATCCCGGGGGACATTGGCTCCCAGCAGGCAGAATCCAATGTGCGGCCACATTTTGTTGATGTTCGACGGCGGCAGTCGCCGGAGCCGGACGCCGTCGCTCCCGCTGTGCAGGCACTCAACGACGCCGAGGCGGTCACCATGTTAGTGGGCATGGGAGCCAGAGAAGCGCGGGCTCAAGTTCTTGCCGTGGCCAAGGCTCTGCAGGCGCCGATGGTGCTGACGCTTAAGGCGAAGGAGGGGCTGGAAAAGGACAATGACTTCCAGGTGGGTCAAAGCGGGCTGATCGGCAATCCTGCGGCGCTGCATGCCTTTGAATCCTGTGACACCTTGTTGATGGTGGGCACGGACTTCCCGTACCGCGAATGGCTGCCGGACGGCAAAGTGGTGATCCAGATGGATCTACGCGGAGAGAACATTGGTGCCCGTATCAACGTTGACCACGGTGTGGTGGGTGACGCGGCTTTGGCGCTGGAGATGATACTCCCGCAGCTGCGGGGCGGCCGGGACGGCGGTCATCTGGTGCGGACGCGGAAGAAATACTTGCACTGGAGAACAGAACAATCGCACTTGGCGGAGCCGGGCTACGATTCGACTCTTGTGGGGCGACTGCGAGGGACAGTGGATAACCCTCACGAATTTATCCGTCCGGAGGCCGTGGCCGCCGCCGTCAACGTGCACGCCGCGAGCGACGCCATTTTTACCTCGGATACAGGCATGTCGACGGTGTGGCTGTCCCGCTTCGTCACCTTGGATGGAGACCGGCGATTGATCGGTTCCTATAACTTGGGTTCCATGGCCAACGCCATGCCGCAGGCGCTGGGGGCGGCGGCCTTGGACAGGACACGGCAGGTAGTGGCATTCTGCGGGGACGGCGGTCTGACCATGCTGCTCGGTGATCTGCTGACGGCCGTGAGCTACGATCTGCCAGTCAAATTGATTGTGTTCAACAACGGCCGGCTGGGGATGGTGAAGCTGGAGCAGGAGCAAGTGGGGTTGCCCGAGTTCGGCACCGTCCTTCGCAATCCGGACCTGTCAGATGTAGCACGGTCCTGTGGTTTTCACGGTGTCCGAGTCGAGAACATCGAGGAGCTCGACGCCGCCATCAGTACCGCTTTGGCGCACCCTGGCCCCGTACTGGTGGACGTCCGGACCAACCCGGAGGAAGTGTCACTGCCGCCGAAGACCACAGTGCGTCAGGCGTTGGGCTTTGCTGCCGCCAAAATCAAAGAGACGATCGACCCGTCCAACTGAGGCGACGGAGGGGCAGGTGCCCGCCGAGCACGAACACGGCGCCCACCACTAGCCGCTGCGGCGCTAACCCGAATCGAGGTGACACTTGATGTTGATGTTTTGCCGCCTCAACATCGACGTTAACTGTCACCTCGATTGGGCGGAGAACTTTACGTCAGCGCGTTGCGGCGACCTTCGAAGGCGCGGCCCAAGGTGACCTCGTCGGCGTATTCCAAATCGCCGCCCACCGGCAGACCTGATGCCAGGCGCGTCACGGCAATGCCCAGAGTTTTCAGCATGCGTGAGAGGTACGTTGCGGTCGCTTCGCCTTCGAGGTTGGGGTCGGTAGCGATGATGATCTCTTGGATCTCAGCATCGTTGAGGCGTGTGAGCAGTTCGCGGATGCGCAACTGGTCGGGGCCAATCCCGGCGATCGGATTAATGGAGCCGCCCAGCACGTGATAACGGCCGCGGAAGGCGCGGGTGCGCTCCACTGCCAGCACGTCCTTGGATTCTTCGACCACACAAATGATGGTGGGGTCACGGCGTTCATCCCGGCAGATATTGCAAAGTTCCGCTTCCGTGACGTTGAAGCAGACCGTGCAGAACTTGACGCGTTCCTTGACAGTGGTGATGGCACTGACCAGACGCTTCATGTCGTCCAGATCCGCTTCAAGGATGTGGAAGGCGAGCCGCTGGGCCGATTTTGGGCCGATCCCTGGCAGGCGCCCCAACTCGTCAATGAGCTCCTGAACTGCTCCCTCGTACACACTGCCTCTTGTCTATTGCTGGTTATTTCAAAATGGTGGTGGGGCTAGCTCAATGTGAATTATTGAGCGGGCGTTCCTCGATGAGTACTCCGCCAAGAATACGCTCGACGGCGGCTTGTCCCACCACGCCGGATTCTTCGATGGTGACATCGTCCGGGCTGGGGACGTCTTCCACGTACGGGGTGTTGGCCGCGGCAGCCGGAGTCTGGACGCGCGCTGCCTGAGCCGCTGGGCTGTTGGCCAGGCGCTGATACATGCTCAGCTTTTCCCCGCCCTCTGACACGTTCGACGCCGGATCCTCCTGAACAGGAGCCGTCACCGAGGTTTCGCCCTGGCTGGGGGGACGCGGCGCTTGTGCGACGTTGCTGGCCGGTGCCGGCGGTGGCTCGGGGCTTGCCGCCGGTGCGGCCGGTTCTGCCGTGGGAGCAGGGGATAGCGGAGCTGTGGAATTAGCTGCGCCGGAATCGGTTGGGCTGGATTCTGCGGCGCCGGGTCCTGCAGTTCCTGAATCTGCCGTGCCCGAATCTGCCGTGTCCGAATTTGCTGTGCCCGGCTGTGCCCAATCGGGTGCGGCAGACATAGCGCCCCAACCAGGATCGGCCACATCGGATCGACGGGTCTGGCCCAGCGAAACTCCCCAGTCCTGAGCAGAGTCTGCAGGAGCTTGTTGGGTGGACTGTTGAGCCACCTGTTGGGCGAGCAGTTCACTGCGGCGCGGTGTTTCGGGCAAGGCCGGTGCGGCTACGGGCTCCTCAACGGCAGGAGTGTCCCAACCCGTGGTCCACGCCGCAATGGGTGAAATCTTGGGCGGTGTGTACGCCGGCGCTGCGGCGGAAGCCGGGCTACTGGCCCGGGTAGCTTCGCTGGGAAGGTACGCGTCTTCCGGAGGGTACGCCGAGCCTGACTCGTAGGGATCCGCCGGAGGAACGAACTCGGGGTGGGGTTCATCCCAAGGATCGCTGGGTTCCAGCGGACCATCCCAGGGAGCTGACTCCACAGTGGAGGTGACTTCGGGGGAGGGAACAGCTGCTGTGGGTGCTGCGGGCGCCTGTGATGCGGGGGAGTGGACAGCAGCGGATGAGGGCGCAGCCGACTGCTGCGTTACAGGCTCGGGTGACGGAGCCGGCGCAGCCTCTGGTGCCGGGGCTGAAGCCGGCTCCACGGGCAGTCCCCAAGAATCGTGCAAAACGGCGGCGATAGGCTGCCCCTGAGAGGGGGCTGACTGCTGCCAATTCTGTGCCTGAACAGGCGCTGCAGCGTGGGCCGGTGCTTGAGTCGCGGTCGGTGCTGCAGTCTGAGCGGGTGCTTGGGGCGGGGCTGATGCGGGCGCTGATGCTGGCGCTGGAGAGGATGCCTGTGCCTGTGCCTGAGTCGGAGCAGCAACGGGAGCGGGGACAGCCTGCGCAGGGGCAGTCATCTGGCCTTGGCTGGTGACACTTTCCGCCCTCGGGGTGGCATTGTTGCCAGGCCCTCCACCCTGTGGTGAAGGGTTACCGGTTTGAACTTTTGGGTTTGGTTCAGAGCTCGCCTTCGGGGCCTCGCCGTCAACGGGGAGGATCTGGACGTTCAGGCCGAGAACCTGGTTGATGGCCTGCTGGAGGTTCGCCAGGTGCCCGCCATTACTGAAGGCAGCAATGAGGCCGGTGGAGGGAAGTCCGACGCGCAGTTCTTGTCCGTCAAAAGTTTGCGGCACCACGTTTTGGTTGACAATAACCCACGACGCCATACGGATATTGCGCAGTGCACCGATGATTTCCGGCCACGCTCGACGGATGACTTCAATGCCGGAGGAGCCAGCGGCTGAGGTACCCGCAGCCACGCCGGCAGTTGGAGCGCCGCCGGTATTTACGGCAGCGTCAGGTGGTGTGGACTGTGTTGGTGCTGGCTGGTTTGGCTGAGTCCGCGGGGTCGACTGCTGAGCCTGCGGCTGAGTCTGGGCCGCGTTTGTAGCAGCCGGGACTTCGCGCTGCTGGCCAACAAAATCAGTATTGCCAGTGGGCGTGGGTAGATCATCCCAGGTGCGGGCAGGGCGAGCAGCCTGTTGCGGCGAAGCGGTGTCGGCGGGCTGAGCTGTGTCAGCAGACTGAACCGACTGGCCCGACTGAACCGGCTGGGTAGTCTCAACGTGCGGAGCCGCCGGAACGGATTGAACTGACGGAACGGTCTGAGCTGTCTGAGGTGTCGGCGAAGCGGCTGACGCCTGTGCCGCAGGAGCTACCTGTGCCGTTGTGGGGCTGGCATCCTGGGTCTGCCGTGCCGCAACTTCGGCGCCGGCGGCTTCCTTGGCGCGGGCCAGCTGTGCCCTGACAGCGGCCAATCCGCCGCTAGCACCGCCGCCGGAACCAGTACCGCCGCCTGAAGCAGCACTGCCGGAGTCGGCGGGTGCGGAATCGTACGTGACCGGCGCAGTACCTGGGCTGGGGAAATTCTGGGCAGGCATTCCCTGCGCAGGAACCGCGGCGGGTACCTCACCCGAGGGTGCGGCCAGCGGGGTGCCGGCGTAGTTGATTCGACGTTCGAGTTGGTCGAGTCTGGTGGCCATGCCGCGAGTGGAGGCGTCAGCCCCCGGCAGCAGGAGCCGGGCACCCAGCAGTTCAAGGTGCAGGCGCGGAGAAGTTGCGCCGGTCATCTCGTTGAAGGCGGCGTTGGTGATGTCCGCGGCACGGGAGAGTTCGGCGGCACCGAGCTGAGCTGCCTGAGTCTGCATGCGGGCAATGAGTTCATCCGGGGTGCCGCGCAGGATTGCGTGGGCACTTTCCGGCATGGCCTGGACGATGATGAGGTCGCGGAAGCGCTCCAGCAGATCCTCGACGAAGCGGCGGGGATCATGTCCGGTCTGAATGACCCGGTCCACGGACTTGAAAACCGTGGCGGAGTCGCTGGCAGCCAGGGCCTCAACGATGTCATCCAAGAGGGAGGAGTGGGTGTAGCCAAGCAGATCCACGGCCAGATCGTAGTCCAGGCCTGTCGCAGCGGCGCCGGCCATCAACTGGTCAAGGACCGAGAGGGAATCGCGTACGGAACCGCCACCGGCACGTACTACGAGGGACAGAACGCCGGGAGCAACGGCAACGTTTTCCTGTTCACACAATTGTGCCAAATAGGCCATGAGCGGTTCCGGGGGCACCAGCCGGAAGGGGTAATGGTGCGTACGGGAGCGGATGGTGCCAATGACCTTGTCAGGTTCGGTGGTGGCAAAGATGAACTTGATGTGTTCCGGGGGCTCTTCAACAATCTTCAGCAGCGCGTTGAAGCCTGCCGAGGTGACCATGTGGGCCTCGTCGATGATGAAGATCTTGTAGCGGTCACGAATGGGTGCGAAGGTGGCGCGTTCCCGGAGATCGCGGGCATCGTCAACGCCACCGTGGCTGGCGGCGTCAATTTCAATGACATCCAGGGAGCCGGGGCCGCCGCGGGCCAGTTCAACACAGCTGTCACACTCACCGCAGGGGTGGGAGGTGGGGCCCTTGGCGCAGTTCAGGCACCGGGCAAGGATGCGGGCCGAGGTGGTTTTTCCGCAGCCGCGGGGGCCGGAGAAGAGATAGGCGTGGTTAACGCGGTTCTTGTCCAGGGCAGTCATCAGCGGGGCGGTGACATGTTCTTGGCCAATGACAGTGGCGAAGGAATCGGGACGGTACCGGCGATACAGGGCTGTTGGTGCACTCACAATTGAAACCCTATCTAATCCGCCTGACAAATTGCCGCACGATGCGCGCATATTGGGGGCATCTGGGGATAAATAAAGACCCCCCATGCACCCGCCAGAGCCCGCTTACCCTTGCTACCTTCCGGTCCTGGGGGAGTTCACAGGGTGACGCCACATGAGGGGCCGGGAATCAGCTTACCTGACAGTGGCGGTGCGTGCGAATCCGGCGGTTCTCATGGTGGGCATATCAATTTTCTGCCGACGGTGGTACGTTCGCCACATACAGGGCGCAAGGTCATTTTCACGCCGGTCCCGCAATGATTTCGCCCTGCGTTGCCCGGGCCATCAAGGAAGAGGTAGTCATGTTTAGCTACGGACTATTCGAATGGGTTTTCTGGGTGCTGGCCATTGGAACAGGACTTTTGGTGCTCATGCGCAGTGAAGTCCTCTCCTCTCACTCATCTCAACGGACGCATCGCCACTCTGGTCAGCAGTCCCTCTTGATTATTCTGACGGTGGTTTTTGCTGTGTGCGGGTTTGTCACCGCGGTATTGGCCATGCGCTCCACTATGTGATGGACCCTGTGGAGAAGAATCGGGGCCCGATGTGGGGTCAATTTCCCAATAGATCCCCGCGACACGCTCTCGACGTGAGGAACGTCACCTCGTATGACAAATGTTGTAAAGTTGGCAGGGTGCCGCAGTATGGCAGGAATGCTTGATTGTGGTGCTGGCGCCTTGTGCGCCTTACCTTTATGCGAGGACTGCCTTCCGGAATGAACCGCATGAGACATAAGGGTAGTGGGGCTTGAACGGGGCCATGCTGCCCCTATTTTCTGCCCAAAAACCCTCCTGAGGCACTCTGAGGGGAGTTAGGGGAAACCACGATTCGTGACTTCAGCACTTTGTCAGGTACTCTTGAACCTGCCGTGTTTCGCACAGCAAGCTGGAGGATTCGCCTAGCGGCCTATGGCGCACGCCTGGAACGCGTGTTGGGTTAACGCCCTCGGGGGTTCAAATCCCCCATCCTCCGCCAAGAAAGACCCGGAATCGCCCAAGATTCCGGGTCTTTTCTCGTTAATCGCTAGGGCGCAGTGGCGACCAGCAGTCGACCACAAGTCGGGGTTAGCGGCCAAAATGTGTGTACAGCCCGGGCGTGTCAGTGGCTTCTTCCACTTTCGGGGGTTCGCGGGCCGGTTTGCGGGGCTCACCCGAGGTCCGGGGGTAGTTATTACCTTTCGCGCCTGGCTGGCCGTGCGCGAAAGGTAATAACTACCCCCGGGCACGAGGAGCGTGTCCGTACCGGCCGCGAATGGTAACTTCTACCCCCGAATCCAAGAGCCCGCGAGCACAAGTCGACCAGAAGTCGACTTGTTTCCCAGTGATCGCCGCAATGTCCCACGCGGCGCTAGACTCACCGTGTGACTACGCAAACCTTAAACACCATCCCCCTCACGCTCAGCGACGGTACTGCTGCAACGCTGCCCGAGCTGGCTCCCAAAGCTGTTCTGCTCGTCAATGTGGCGTCCAAGTGCGGCTTCACGAAGCAATACGACGCCCTCGAAGCCCTTCACGCCAAGTACCGCGATCAGGGCCTGAGTGTTGTTGGCGTTCCCTGTAACCAGTTTGGCGGCCAGGAGCCCGGCACCGAAGAAGAAATCGTTGAGTTCTGCCGCAAGAACTTCGGCGTGACGTTTCCCCTAGCCGCGAAGACCGAGGTTAACGGACCCGACGCCAACCCCATCTACGCGTTGCTCACCGGTGACGGCGCCGAGCCCATCAAGTGGAACTTTGAGAAGTTCCTCATCACGCACGACGGCGCCGTACAGGCCCGTTTTGAATCTGCGATCACGCCTGACTCGCCCGAGCTGGTAGCGGCTGTAGAAGCAGCCATCGCCTAACGCTGGCTCCCGGCCGGGAGCTACTTGGCCAAACCGTCCAGCCAGAACTGCAGGAATGCTGCGCCGGCGAAGTCATTGACAACATCGTCGCCCAATTCCAGATCCGCGGCGGTCTTCACGGGGTAGGGCTTTTCCGGGACGCCTTCGGCCGGGCGGACATCGATGTGCTTCACGGCGTGGCCCTGGTGGAACAGCCAGTCAGCCATGGCGTAGTCGGTGCGGGAATCGCCCACTGTGCGCCAAGCCTCCGGAACAATTCCCTGTGCGGCCAGCAGCTCCACGGCCCGGCTGGCGCCCAAATCCTTGCCCAAGCGCACCGATTCAATATCTGTAGAAATGATGGAGGGGTCAACCCTGTAGTCGATGCGGCCCGCTGACCCGGGGGCCCGGTGCTCAAGGCGCACGGCACCCAAGTCGTGGATGGCCAGCAAAGTCAACGCATCGGCGTCGAACTTCTCCTGCTCGCCCAGGTAGACGCTGCTCTCCACCTCAATGTGCTGTTCCACGGAGACCATGGCCCGCTTGGTCTCATCAAAGAACATGTGATTGGCGTAGGAATCGGCCACAAGATTGCGGATGTCCTCGCCAAAGCCTGCGGGCATGGCCAGCGACTTGTCGACGTGGACGGTGCCGGGGCCCTCCGGTGTAAAGCTGAACCAGACGGCACCCTTCTCGCAGATGGCGTGGACAATGGAGCCCTCGGGCAGGCCGGCCTCGAGCATGGGAACCATCAGCTGCTCGGCAATGAAGGCGTCGGATCGGCCGGTATTGAACACCACGGGGATACCCAGACGCACCAATTCGATCAAGTTGCTGATGATGCCGGGGGAGACGCGGCGGGTGACGGGGCTGGCCAGCGGGCCGTCAACATCGAGGAGCAGGGCAAGGGAAGGATGCGCGATTGTCATGCCTCCATGGTCTCAGCAAGTGGCAAGGATGAACCACTTTTTGGTAACCATTTCGCAACACGCCGGGCCGCTGGGGGTGGCACAGTTCCTTTCACACCCACTTATCCCTAGTCTGGGGAAGTGATCTTCAAAGCTGTTGGCGACAATCGCCCTTACCCGGACCATGGCTACATCACGCCCAAGGACTGGGCTGGCGTAGCGCCGCGCCAAGTCCGCCTGGCTGAACTGGTCACCACCAAGGCGAAATTGGACCTGGAGGCGCTGTTGGCCGAGGATTCCACCTTCTTTGGCGATTTGTTCCCCCATGTGGTCCAGTGGCGGGGCGAGCTCTACCTCGAGGACGGTCTGCACCGTGCCGTGCGCACTGCGTTGCACCAGCGCACCATCTTGCATGCCCGAGTCTTGGTGATAGATGACTAGCCCGCCTGTGGGAACGCCCTTTGGCAGTCCCGCAGACGATCCCGATGCAACACCGCCATTTGCTGCTCCAGGAAGTTCTCCTATGGGAAGCACGACGCCGGACCCGCCCGCCCAGGTGCCGGGCATGCCCAACCAGCCGCCGCGTGGCGCTGCGCTGGCGCGCCCGGCGTCGACGCAACCAGCGGTACAGGATGCTGCGGCTGACGATGCGGAGGACGAGGCAGAAGGCGATGATGTTCTGCTCACCACCCGCCAGCGTCGCCGTGACGCGCGTGAAGAGCGCCGTCAGGCCAAGGATGACGCCTACGAGCTGCGCAGGGAGCGTAAGAAAGCCAAGGATGGCACCACCTGGCGGGGCCACCATATTGTGGACAGCCGTGGCTTGGCGGAGGCTTTCCCGGAGCCAGAGACCCCTGAACTGTTGCCAAGCACCGTCAGCCGGCGCATCACACACGCAGTGGTGCTGGTGCTGCTGTTAGCACTCGTCGTGGCAGGAGTGGTCTTGGTCGGCATGGTCCAGAGGGGCGAGCTGGAGCTGAAATTGGGTGCAGGAAAGCCCAGCCCAACACCACTGTCCTGCCCTGCTGAAATTTTGAAGTATCCAGCCAACAAGACTGTCGTGGTCAATGTTTACAATGGCAGCAGCGTCGAAGGTGCCGCTGGAAAAGTGGCTGACGAGCTGAAAAAGCGCGGCTACCAAGTCAAGAAGATCGACAACGAGGTCATCGACCCGGTGGCACCGTCCGTCATCATCTCCGGCCCCGGCGGCCACGCGGGCGCATTCAACTTGCAGCGCAACTTCCCCAACAGCGAATACCTCGAGGACGATCGCCAAGACGCCACGGTGGATGTGGTGTTGACCGGACAGTTCGGTGACCTAGTGGCGGCCAAACAGGTAGATCAGAAGGCTGGTGTGCTGTCCTGCCCGCGGCTGAATCCGCCGCCAAGTGTTGCCCCGAGTTCAGGAGCAACAGGCGCCCCGGCGGTTCCACCCGCCAAGCCTTGAACACGCGCAAGCCTTGAACGAGCGCGAGCCCTAAGGTCGCGCAAGCCCTAACCTGTCGCCAAGTCTTAGCTCAGTTTGAGGGGGCGTCCATCGGCGTCAAAACTGGCGCCAACGCCTGCCTGAATGAACCTGACGGCCCCGGCAATGTGGTCCTCATCCGGGGTGTCCACATTGCGCCGGGAGGCGCTGGTGGTCAGCGAACCATGGATCAGCAGCACCAGCCCGTCAACATCAGCCACGGGTAGGTAACGTTGCTCGATGCCATCGCGCAGGATGTCCGTCAGCAAGGTGTTCAGTTCACCCACATGGACTCCCAGCTTGGCGAACGATTCGCTCGAGAGCACCGAACGCATGGCGGGACCGGGCGGCAGGTGACGCCGTGTGAGGTCTTCCATCTGCGCCCGGACATAGAGTGCCAGGCGGTCCACGGGATTTTCCAAGCCCTCAAGGCTGGTCCGCAGATCAACCACAAATCGGCCGGTTTCATCCAGCGCGTACGCCACCAGGAGCTGTTCCAGATCGGCAAAATAGTTGTAAACGGCGGTGCGTCCCACGCCGGCGGTTCTGGCAACATCGGTCATGGTCAGGCCGGGCAGGCCATGAGTGAACAGAAGTTCGCCAAAGGCGTTGAGGATCTTGCGCTGCGTCTGCTCTCGCTGCGCCGCGTTAGTGGAGGCGGCTATTCTGGGCATACTGACAGTTTAGCGTCATTTTGTCAGTAAAAGTATTTCGCCCTTGTACGCGGGGACTCGCTAGCGCTGGATCGCCTCGCGCCGAATGCTCAGGACACGTACGACGGCGGCACTTACGTGCCGCTCGAACGGCAGGTCCGCTGTGGAAAGCAAGGACGCCGAAAGTGCCTTGTCAATGCACTTGGCCACCAGCCGTTCAGGGATATGCAAGGACCGGCCAAAACGCAGCCAGTCATTGCGGTTCAGCCCCGTACGGCTGCCGGCGCTGCCTCCCACGGGCAGGGCCATGCCTGGGTCGCGGGAAGGGTCGCCGTCGGTGAGTTCTGTGAGGATACCGCCGGGGACGCCTGCCGCGAAGCCCTGTTCAATCTCACTGGCCAGCGTGCATTGCAGATCGTAGGCCGGGGCCACCAACCATTCACCGGTGCTTTGCTGGACCACTGAAATGTTCTTGGCGTGAAGGTTTCCATTGCCGGTCAGCCACGCAAAAAGGAACTGCAGGAAGATGTTTCGCGCAGCCAAGGCCTTGGAAGAACACATGCTGATGGCGGCGGAGGCCACGGCCTCACTGGGCACCGAGTATTTGCGGCTGGGCCCCAGACCCAGCAGCTGCGCGCAGTCCTCCACCGCCAGCGGTCCGCTGGGGGACCGGTCGAAACGGGAGACGAGCAGCGCGGCTTGGCCAACGCCGTCGTGCACCAAGCGGGCATCAGCCACGGGGATGGACAGCGCGCGTGCCTTGGTGAGGAGGAGGTGTTCAGTCTCGACCTGGTGCTGGTGGCTGCCGTCGTTGAACTTGAGGATGTAGGCGCGGGTGGGGTCCTTGTCGTGGCGGTAAGAGGCCGTGACCTTGTCCTGCAATCCGGGCAGCACCGAGAGGTCAACGGGGCCAGGGACCGCGGCAAAATCGGCAAAGTTGATGTCATCCATGGTTTTGGTGACCGTCAAGAGGGATGGGATCGTCTCGGGTTTCTGCCCGGCGGCAACAATCTGGACATCGCCCAGGGGGTTCTCGCCGGCGGCCACGAGCAGGGAGAATTCATCATCCATGGTGGTTTTGACGGCCCAGCGCAGCTTGGCCAGCCGCTCACCCTCCGGCAGTAACCCGGCGAAGAAGGCCGGCACGCTGCCATGGCTCAGCGTCACGGGGACGTCCAGCGCGGGCAGGGTGGAGGCGATGCTGGGCCCGCCAGCTTTCAGGTACTCCGGCAGGTAGGCGAAGACCACGCCCAGGCCGGCCTGCCGGGACAGTGTTGCCGCTGCCACGCCTCGCTTATACACAACGGCTCGGGTGACGGCCTTGGCGTATTCGAGGTTCTTCACCGGGTTACCGCCAGTGTCAGGCTCATGCCCAGGGCTGCCGTGACGGCAGTAAGGATGTCCAGGCGGACGGTTTCACGCCCGTTCTCCAGATCACTGAGCACGCGGGTGGAGATGTCGGCGAGATCGGCAGTTTCGCTTTGGGTCAGGTTCAGCGATCGACGCCTCGCCCGAAGGGCCGCGCCTAATTCGGCAACATCCATGCTGATTCGCACCTTTCCCCGCAACTGGTACTAAGTTTCCACAGGCCGTTGAGTGTCCTGTGTCTCCATCCTAAGCCCATGGCGGCATTTTTCGGCATGATCTTGCAGAAAATGACGGTGCACTCCCGCGGGGTGCGCTTCCGCTGGCGAACTGCGGAGCTGAGCCGTCTGGGTTGGCTGAGCTGTTTGGTACGTCTGGGAGACTTGGCCCGTCTGGCCCGACTTATCCCGTCTAGGTCTCCTAGGCCCTGGGATAGTCCCTGAAAATGGGGCACGTCATGGGAGCTGGCAGTCATTGGCTACTGTTGAGCGGTGACCAATTTTCTTGTAAAACGACCCTGGACCGGCCGCATCGGCGCCCTTTTGGGCATCATGGTCATGGCGTTGAGCTTGCGTACTGCCGTTTCAGTGGTGCCGCCGCTGTTGGGCGAGCTCAAGGGAGAACTCGGTTTCGACGCCGCATCCACGGGCTTGCTGGCCATGATGCCGCCGCTGATGTTCGCCATCTTCGGCCTGCTGACACCGATCCTGATCCGCCGGTTCGGGCTCGAGAAGGCGCTGGTTGCCGCCGTCGTGCTTGCCGTGCTGGGGCAGCTGGCGCGTGCCGCAACAGATCAAGTCTGGCCATTCCTGGGCTTCACGGCCGTGGTTATGGCGGGCTACGGCATTGGCAATGTGGTGCTGCCACCACTGGTGAAGAAATATTTCCCGGACCGCGTGGGCGTGGTGACTGCCGGTTATGTGACGCTCTTGTCCGTGGGCACGGCCATCAGCCCACAGCTGGCTGTGCCGGTGGCTGGCCTCAGCAATTGGCGCGTGTCCATTGGTATGTGGGCCTCGGTGAGTCTGATGGTGCTGCTGCCGTGGATCATCCAATTTGTCCGGGACCGGAAGGAACGCGCGGGAACTCCCGACGGCGCCTCCGGACCGGCTGCCCACCTCACCCCGGCGGGGTCAGGCACCGGACACGCACCTCGGCTGCGGCCATGGCGCTCGCCGGTGGCTTGGGGGCTGGCCATCTTCCTGGCCGGCAACTCGGCTCAGACCTATGTTTACTTCACCTGGTTGCCGCCGTATCTCTCCGGTCAGGGGCTGGACGCCGCCACGGCAGGCACAGCGCTGGCCTATTTCGCCATCCTTGGTCTGCCCGTGAGCTTGCTGGTGCCGCTATGGGTGCCGCGCATGAAAAACCCGATCGTAGCCATCAGTCTGTTCGCGCTGTGCTGGGCTACGGGACATCTGGGCCTGTACCTCTCGCCATTGGACGGGACATGGCTGTGGGTGACGTTCTCGGGATTGGGCCAAGGCACCTTCGCCACGGCCCTGCTCATGGTGAACTTGCGCTCGCGGACCACCCACGGCTCCTCGGTTCTCTCCGGCTTTAGCCAGGGCCTTGGCTACGCGGGCGCCGGCATTGCGCCGCTGTTCTTTGGCACCATCCACGACGCCACCGGCTCCTGGAGTGCCTCCTTTGCCATGCTGGGCGTCTGCATGGCGGTCATGATGACAGGTGCCGTCATGATCAATGCCAAGCGGTACATTGAAGATTCGGCTGCGGAACCAGTGGAAAGCGCCAAGACCTCGGTGACCTAAGCTCTCCTCAGCAACGCTCCATCACGTATCGGGCCGTTTTACCCAACGCTTCTTCACATATGGCGATGTTTTGAGCATCGCTCCCTCACTACCTACCAATGATCTCAAGGAAAAAGCAGCAATGAACCTTCGATTCTTAGTCACTGAAAGAATCCCGGAACCTGGCCTTCAGATGATGCGCGACGCCGGTGAGGTCACGGTGTTGCCGACGGTCCCGGACCCGGCGGAACTGCGTGCTCTGTGTGCCAGCGGTGACTATGACGTGCTGCTGTCCCAGCTGGCTGACACCGTAGATGCGGAGCTTCTGACGAGTGCCAAACTACGGGGAATCTCCAACTACGCCGTGGGCTTCAACAACATTGATGTAGCAGCGGCCACCGACAAAGGCATTCTGGTGAGCAACACCCCCGGCGTCCTCGCCGACGCCACCGCCGACATTGCCCTGCTACTTCTGCTGGGCACGGCCCGCCGCGTAGTGGAAGCAGATGCGCTGGTCCGCTCCGGCGGCTTCGAAGGGTGGAAACCCCAGCTGATGATCGGTAGTGACGTGGCGGGGCAGGTGCTGGGACTGGCTGGATTCGGGCGCATCGCCCGGGCTACGGCACGCCGGGCGCTGGGCTTTGGCATGGACGTGGTGTTCTCACCGCGCCCGCCAGCCGAGCGAATTGTTTCCGATGAAGAACTGGGGGAATTCGCCGGAAAGGTCCGCCAACTGCCGTGGCAGGACGTGGTGGCTCAGGCCGATTTCCTCTCCATCCACGTGCCGCTGACCGAGGATACCCGGCACCTGGTGGACGCCTCCGTCTTGGCGGCCATGAAGCCGGGCGCGATTCTGATCAACACCGCCCGGGGCCCGGTGGTAGATGAGGCTGCACTGGTCACCGCCTTGCAAAAGGGCATCATTGCCGGTGCTGGCCTAGATGTCTACGAGAGTGAACCCGCACTGGCGCCGGGCTTGGCTGAGCTGCCCAACACGGTGCTGCTGCCTCATATTGGCAGCGCAACAGGCCCCGTCCGGTCCAAGATGGCCGTATTGGCAGCGGCCAATGCGATCGCCATGGCAATGGGCCAACTCCCACCGCACCCGGTCAACCCCGAGGCGCTCCTCGCCTGACGCTTCTGCGCAACCAACGCTGAATGAGAAACTCACTCACCCACGGCTGGCACGAAGCGCATATGGCCGTTTTTTGGCCGACGTTTGCTGCGATGCGAGGGAGCGTTCGTGAAAACACCCCATTAGGTGAGGGAGGGTTCGTACGGAAGCTGTCAGGAGATCACCCAGGGCGCACCCAGGGTGAAGTAGGCACTCTGGGCGGGACCCGGCGTCGTACTTAAGAGACGTACCTGAGAGGCGGCGAATTAGAAGCTGGAGGAGCTTCCTGAACCGGAGAAGCTGCCGCCGCTGGAACCATAGCCCGTACTGGAGGAACCGGAGTCGCTGCGGGAGGCTTTCACCGCGTCGCGGGCGCTGGAATAGCCTGTGCTGAAGGACGGCACCGAGTAGAAGGCGCTCCAGCCATAGACCGAACCGAGGATGGTGGGTGAGCTGCTGCGGTAGGCGCTCTTGCGGCTGATGTCCATGGCCAGACGCATCTGCGACTTTTCGGACTTGGTCTTGGCGTACTTTTCAATCATGGCATCCGAGTGTTCTTGCAGCGCGGTCGTCAATTCTTTGCGCAGGCCCCGCAGCTGGTCAAGGGCCTCTTCAGGTGAGAGCTTACCCTCTTGAAAAGAGGCCCCCAGCTGATCCAGCTCGGACTTCTTTTGCGCGTGGAGGGAATCCAGCGCAAGGGTGGTGGGCAATCCTTTGGCCTCGCGCTGAGTGACTAATGTTGGCAGCTGGTTGAGGTCCTCAAGCAGTGGCTGCGACTGCCGGTCCCAAGCGCCCTCCCACCCAGAAAAACGGTTGAGAAGCGTGTTCGTGTCACCAATGACATCGTCCAGGCTGTCCAAGTCCTCGGCCAGATCCGCGTACTTGCCCACGATCTTCACAGTGGCGCTCTGGGACAATTCCTTCTTGGTGAAGGAATGAACCTGTTGATTGAGCACACTGGCCTCGTTGTAACGGCTGCTGAAATCGCGGTACTTTTTCAGCACTAAGGCACCGTAGCTGGAGGAATCCGGGATGGTCTTGGCATTCAGCTCAGTGGTGTCCAGAGCGAGGCTCACACTGGCAAAACCGGCGTCGCCGCGCTGGAGATGCTCGGCCGCCTTAGCGCGGTTTTTGCTGCGGAGGGCAGCCCGGACGCCGAAGCCCAACAGAACAATGCCGCCCACGGCGCTGGTGGTGATGATGAACGCGGCTGATTGGTACCAGGGCTGGTTGATTAGCTTGGCGGCCTTCTCGACGCCGGTGATGGTGCCATCGGTCCACTGCGCATCGCGGAACAAGTCCTTCACAGATTCCTGGATGGCTTCCTGCTTTGCCGTAGATACCTTGCGGTCCTCACCCATGTACGTGCCTACTTTGCGTCCCTGCGGGTCGAAGGCAAAGATGAACAGCCCATCGGCCCATTTTTGCCCGTCGGCGCTGATCCATTCAGGGTGGCTGGCCCGGGCATAGCGCAATACTTCTTCATTGAAGTTATCGCTCGATTCACCGTTCCGGGTGTAAATCGCCACAGTGGTGGGGGAGTGGAAGTTGATCTTCTCGAGGGCTGGCAGCAGCTGCGGCTGATACAGCACCCCTGCGGTGTCCTCTATAACGATGGCTGTGGGGGTCTGTGCCAGGGCCGCCGGAGCCACGCCTAGCAGGGTGAGAAGTGTCAGAGCAAGAATCCCCAATAGCCTTTTCATAGCCCCAGCCCACCATTGCGGCGGTGCAAATGGCAAGTTTGGGAGCTGGCCCGTAACTTGGGGCACCAGGCTGGACTCCCCGGTGATACTGCGGCCAGTCTTCTGGACACCGGCCGCTGCAAGGATTAGCGTGGCAATCGCTGGCTGGTTCTGCCGTTGAAGTGCTGCAGGGCTCGCCGCCGAACAGTGAGGTAGATACATGTCAGAGGTCAAAGCAGTGCTCGCAGCCTTGGATCAAGAGCTCAAATGGCAGCGTGAGTTTTACAAGCACCTGCACCAGCACCCTGAATTGAGCTCCCAGGAGTTCGCAACGGCGCAATCCATCGCGGAAAAGCTCACGGGCTTCGGGTTTGCGGTTCAGCGGATCGGAGGCACCGGCGTTGTTGGGGTGTTGGAAAATGGGCCCGGGGCGTGCGTGCTGGCCAGGGCTGACATTGATGCCCTGCCCGTTACGGAGGCCACCGGTCTGGACTATGCCTCCACGGCCACCGTCACAGACACCGACGGTTCAACAGTAGGCGTCATGCACGCGTGCGGCCATGACGTGCACGTCACCGCCCTGCTCGGCGCGGCGAAGTTGCTCGCGGACGGGCGCGACTCCTGGTCAGGGACCTACATCGCCTTGTTCCAGCCAGCCGAGGAGACCGCCTCCGGTGCCCGCGCCATGGTCGACGACGGACTGGTCACCAAGGTGCCCCGGCCCGACGTCGCCCTTTCCCAACACGTGATGGCCACCGAGGCTGGGACCATTGGCACCACGGCCGGGCCCATCCTCTCCGCCGGGGACTCGCTTAAGATCACCGTCCACGGGCGCGGTGCCCACGGGTCCATGCCGCACAATTCCGTGGACCCTGTGGTGCTGGCCGCTTCCATTGTGATGAATCTGCAGACCATCGTCTCGCGGGAGACCATGCCCGGGCAGTTTGCCGTGGTCACGGTGGGAGCATCGAATGCCGGGACCAAGTCAAACATCATCGCCGACCGCGCCGTGCTCCTGCTGAACATCCGCAGCTATGATGTAGCCCTGCGCAGGCGTGTCATTGCCTCGATCGAGCGGATTGTGCGCGGTGAATGCGCCGCCGCCGGTTCGCCCAAGGACCCCGAATTTGAGTACTACGACCAGTACCCGCTGACCACCAACGATGCAGACACGAACGCGCGAGTCACGGCGGCCTTCACCGAGCACTTCGAACCCGGGATGGTCTACCAGACTGCACCGGCGACGGCGTCGGAGGACTTCAGCAGGCTGCCTGACGCATTCGGCGTTCCCTACACCTATTGGACTGTGGGATCAGTACCGTCTGATGTGTACAGCGCCGCGGTGGAAAAGGGAACGGTGGCGCAGGACATCCCGGCGAACCATTCGCCGTTCTTCGCCCCCGCGATCGACCCCACGCTTAGTGTGGCCACGCAGACTCACGTTGTTGCGGCATTCGTCTACCTGGCCAAGGCGAATTGAACGCCATGAGCACAGCATCGGCATCCGCCGTCCGGAGTGACTGGAAGCCCACCGACAAGTGGCTTCTGGGTATTGTCTTGGCCGTCATCAACTTCTGGCTATTCGCCCAGACGCTGCTCAATGTGATCCCCGGAATCCAAGACGGACTGGGCATTGAGAGAACCGTTGGAAACCTGGCTGTATCCGTCACCTCATTGTTCTCCGGCATTTTCATTGTGGTAGCAGGAGGCTTGGCAGACCGGATTGGCCGGGCCAAGATCATGAACATTGGTATCTGGCTTAGCATTGCTGGGTCGCTGCTGATTGTTCTCACACCGGAGAACGCCGGCGTGCTGACCTCAGCCATGCTGCTGGGCGGGCGCGTGGTCCAGGGCCTGTCCGCTGCGTGCATCATGCCCTCCACGATGGCCCTGATCAAGACCTACTATCAGGGCAAGGACCGGCAGCGGGCGCTGTCCTTCTGGTCTATTGGTTCTTGGGGCGGGTCTGGTTTTTGTTCGCTCTTTGGCGGCCTGATGGCGGCCACCTTCATGGGCTGGCGCTCCATCTTCTGGATCTCGATTGTGCTCTCCATTCTGGCCCTGTTCCTGGTCCGCGGCACCCCCGAATCCAAGGCCGCGGTGGAGCCAGGCGCGCCGGCGCACCGTTTCGATTGGAGCGGACTGGTCTGCTTCATCGTCATGCTCGTGGCCATCAATGTCTACATCTCCCAGGGGCCCAACATCGGCTGGCTCAGCTGGACCGGAATTGCCTTGCTGGCTGCCTTTGTGGTGTTCGGCTTGGCGTTCCTGCAGATCGAGATCAGCAAGTCCACATCGTTTGTGGACCTGAAATTGTTCAAGAACGGCACCTTTACCGGTGCCACCTTGTCCAACTTCCTGCTCAACGGTGCCGCCGGGACATTGATTGTTTCCCTGGGTCTGGTTCAGGTGGCTGCCGGCATGTCCTCACTGCAGTCGGGGCTACTGACGCTTGGTTACCTCGTCGCCATCCTCTCCACCATTCGCGTCGGGGAGAAGCTGCTGCAAAAGTTTGGGCCGAAAAAGCCCATGTTGTGGGGCAGCATCATCACTGGCGTGGGCATTCTGATGTGTTCCATGACGTTCCTGCTCATTGACCAGTACATTGTGCTGACTGTCATCGGCTTCACCCTCTTCGGTGTGGGGCTGGGCTTTTATGCCACCCCGTCCACGGACGCGGCGCTTTCCAATGTCCCTGACAACCAGGTGGGTGCCGCCTCGGGCATCTACAAGATGGCTTCCTCCTTGGGCAACGCGATTGGCGTGGCCATCTCAGCGGCTCTGTATGTGGCGGCTCAAGCTGTGGATCCGAAGCTGATTGAGTCCTGGGGCCTGTTCATGGGGCGCCAAGACAACGTGGCACTGCGGTTTGGTGGTGCGGTGGGCCTGTTGTTCAACGTGTTCATGGTGCTGGTGGCCATTGCTGCGATCATCCTCACCGTTCCGGCGGAGCGGAGCAAGGAAGAAGAGAATGCCCGGCCGGACGAGGTGGCCCTCCGGCGTTCGGCAACTGAGTGGGACGATGGGCCCGAAAACAGCCCCGAAGACAGGCCCGAAGACCGGAGCAGTAGTTTATGCGCCGAACTGAACGGCAGCGTGGCGCTGCCGATGCTCCAGCGCCACACCCAGCCTGAGTGTGGCGCATAACAAAAGTGAGTTGAGGTGAATCGCAGCCACTTCTGTCAGCGTTGATCCAGCGGGAGCGAACCGACCATAGCCGCGGCTTCCCTACGAAGGAAACGCGGCAAGGCCGGCAGTGGCGCTGGCTTCACACCGTTCCGAACCGCCGTGGCGAGGATTTCAAGCGTCTCTGCGATGGCTTCGGCACCTCCGGTACCCGGGGTGAGGTCCGCTGAAATTTCCGCGGTCGCCTCACTGGGCGTCCCGCCGTCGTGCTGTTCCAAAAGCCAGCACGCGGACAAAAGGGCATAAGCCAGGCTCTGCGCTGTGGACACGGCGGGCCAGCTCTGCTCGGCAGTGCGGCGCTGAGCGGTGGACCCGCCCATGGCCGTGGAAAACGATTCTCGTAGCGCAAAGATGGCAGTCTGCAGCTTGAATCTGGCTTCATGCGCTGCCGGGGTGCCGGTTTGGTTGGTGGCAAGGAAGTCCGCCACAGGGCGGGCCGCTGTGAACAGGGCCAACATGGCCGCCGGAATCCGGGTGGGCGTGGCGCGTGGGGTGACTAGAACAAAGACGAGCAGGGCAATGCAGCACCCAATCGTGGTGTCCACACCGCGCGCCAGCAACATGCCGGGTACTTCCGCCACCTTCTGTGCGCTAGCGGCAATGGTGAGTGCAACAGTGGTGATGAACACGGCGGCGAGAGCATAGTTACGCATCACCGTCACCTCGATGGTGAATTGCAGGGCCATGACGATCAGCACAAGCCACAGGCCTTGCGGATGCACTGCGAGGACTAGGCCGGCCAGCAGAAGCCCCACCCAGGTGCCCGCCATACGTTCGAAACCGCGCTGGAGCGTGCGGACCCTGTCCATGCCAGCGTGCAGGATCAGCACGGACGCGGCCACGGCCCAGTAAGCCCTCTCAAGGTCCAAGAGGCCGGCAGCAATGCCGGATACCAGGGCGGCGATACCCACCCGCAGGACCACCAGCTGGGAGACAGATCCGGGCCGCAGCCCGTCGCGTAGAGCACGCCACGGCCCGGGGGCGCCCAGCGGGATGGACCCACCCTGCCACGTTTCCGAAGGGCTGTCTGCTGCTGCAAAGCTCAAGCGAACGGCGAGATCGCCCGTCTTCGGCGAGACGGGTTCGCCGTGCGCAGCCTCCCTCACAGTCTCCGCAAACAGCCGATGGAGCCGCCGGTTGATCCCGCGCAATCGGTTCAGCGAGGCATCTGGTGCAAGATGCGTGGGCTGGTAAGTCACCAAGGTGTCCCACGCAGCGTTCAGGGCCACGGCGGCCTGGTGCTGGGAGCCCACCTGCCGCGGCGTGCCCACCGCCCGGGAGTAGGCAGCAACGGCACGGCCGGCGGCTGCCACCGCGTGCTTTTCGGGGCCTCGGGGCCGGAAAAAAGCTGGCACCATGTGCACCACCCACGCCACGGCGCCGCCGCCAAGGACCAGCAGCCCGGCATGCCAGGGCGTCATCCCGGCAGTGGGCATCGAGGTGCCGGCCGCACACGTTAGCGTGATCATGTAGGCCCCGGGCCCACCCACGCGTAACACGCTGCACACATAAGTGGACACCATGGCGATCACCGTCACGGTTGGCACCACCATCAATGGCAGCGACTCAACACTCATCCCGAGTGCCACTGAACAGGCGAAGGAGACTGCCAGCAGGGCGAGGAGGCGGGCCCGATTAAGATAGGGCCGGCCGCTGCCGTAGAGCGAGGTGAAGGCACCGAGGCTGGCCATCAAGCCCACGGACATGTCCCCAGTGAGCCATCCCACCAGCAATGGCACCCCCATGCAGATTGCCGCACGGAGACCCACCGGCCAGCGGTTTGGGCCGTCTTTGAAGCTCAGCAGGGCGCGCACACCAAACGGGGTAGGCGGCGGGGGTGCCGGGAATGTTGCGTCCGGGCTGGCGGACTGGTTCATGAGTTCCATCATGCCACCGGCAATGGCCCAATGGTCGAGCTATTTTTTGCGCTCACGGGGTGCGTCGAACCAGGTGGCGGCTGCGGCTGCGGCGACTCCGCTCCTCCGAGACTCATGGTTCGCATCCTATTAACCTGCCGTTCAACCGATTCGTGCCAACGTGTCGCTCGGCCCTGCCACAGTGGCAAGGTCGCATTCACGTTAGGAAGGTTCGCCATGAACGATCTGAAGAAGCTTTTGCCCATGCTCGGCCACACGCGCGGTAAGCGCAGTGCCGTCACCTGCCAGCTCAAGTGCGACAACGCTTGTTCCAAGGCCGTGTGCAACACCTCAACCAACAACTACTTCCGCGACATTGTCTCGACGGAGTTTTCCCGCCGTTCGGCCATGGGAATCGGCTTGGCTGGCGTGCTCAGTACCGCGGTGATGGCTCAAGGCAACAACGGCAACGGCAACGGCCACAGCAACAATGGTCAGAATGCCAAGCTCGCATTCACCCCGATCAAGCCGGTTGACGCCGCCGTAGATGCTTTCAACGTTCCCGCTGGCTACAGCTGGCAGCCCATCATTCGCTGGGGCGATCCGCTGTTCAAGAAGTCGCAGGACTTTGACTTCGCGAACCAGAGCGCTGAAGCGCAGGCCGGTCAGTTCGGGTACAACAACGATTACTTGGAGATCCTGCGCCAGCCTAACGGCAAGCAGGGCCTGCTGGTCTGCAACCACGAGTACGTGAACCCGCAGATCATGTTTCCGGCCGCACCTGCCAACGACGCCGAGAAGGCGCTGCGCCGCAACATCTTCCGCAACGCCGTTGGCATGAGCGTGGTGGAGTTGGAGCGCGATAAGAAGGGTGAGCCGTGGGACTATGTCCGCGGAGGCAGGCTGAACCGCCGCATTACCCTCGATACCAAGTTTGAGCTGACGGGTCCGGTAGCAGGCACCGACTTCGTGAAGACAGCCGCAGACAAGGAAGGCCGGTTCGTCCTTGGCACCCTTGGTAACTGCTCCGGTGGAACCACCCCCTGGGGCACCATCCTCTCCGGTGAAGAAAACTTCAACGGCTTCTTCCGCACCGAAGGCACCAGTGTTGAGGACCGCCGCTACGGCCTGGGCAACAACGTCACCGGGATGGGCTGGGAGCTGGACGATCCCCGCTTCGACGCCCGCGGCGAGGCCTACCGCAACGAACCCAACCGCTTCGGCTACATTGTGGAGATCGATCCGGAAAACCCCAACTCGGTCCCGAAAAAGCACACCAGCCTGGGCCGCTTCAAGCATGAAGGCGCCAACGTCATCATTGCTGACAACGGCAAGGTGGTGGCTTACTCCGGCGATGACGAGCGCTTCGATTACCTGTACAAGTTCGTCTCCAAGAACAAGTACAAGAAGAACAACAAGGCTCACAACATGACCCTGTTGAGCGAGGGCGATCTCTACGTTGCTCAGTTCAGCGGCGATTCTGCATCGGAGATTGACGGTACCGGAGCGGTTCCCGCGGATGGCGCCTTTGATGGCTCCGGCAAGTGGCTGCCCTTGGTGGTCAACGGCAAGAGTGCCATCGCCGGCATGAGCGTTCAGCAAGTTCTGGTCTACACCCGCCTCGCCGCGGACAAGGCTGGCGCCACCAAGATGGACCGTTGCGAAGACGTGCAGCCCAATCTGAAGACGGGCAAGGTCTACGTGGCCTGCACCAACAACACCAACCGTGGCGTGGGCGCAAATGCGGTGGCCGACGAAGCAAACCCGCGCACCAAGAACCGTGACGGTCACATTGTGGAAATTACCGAGCGCGGCAATGACTCCACCGCCACCACGTTCAACTGGAACCTGCTGATGCTCTGCGGCGACCCCGCCCAGAACTCTACAACGTACTTCAGTGGCTTCCCGGCCGAGAAGGTCAGCCCCATTTCCTGCCCGGACAACCTGGCATTTGATACTCAGGGCAACCTGTGGATCTCAACTGATGGCGCGCCGTCGGTCATTGGCTACAACGATGGCCTGTTCAAGGTCGGCCTGGAAGGTAGCAACCGCGGCAACGTGCAACAGTTCGCCTCCATGCCGCGCGACGCCGAGACCTGCGGGCCCATCGTTCACGACGACGAGTCCATGGTCTACGTGGCCGTGCAGCACCCGGGTGAGGACGGGACGTATGGGGCGCACACCTCGTACTTCCCCGACTACGTTGCCGAGGGCGTCACCCCGAAGCGCGGCGAGGTACGTGCGCCCCGCCCCGCTGTTGTCCAGATGTTCCCCAAGGGCTCAGGAAAGGGCGACGGCAAGGATAAGGGTCGCGATCGCGATAAGGGCAACGGCAAGCCCTAGCTCTTTTCTTCCTTCAAGCACGACGCCGGGCCCGCACCTTCCAGCGCGGGCCCGGTTTTGCTCGCTGGTCTACTCCTCGGCGCCTCAGGGGCGAACTATTTACTCTGAGTTAATGGTTCGCTCCGCACAAAGCCCTTACGCCCCGGACCGCTCCTCCGCGTATCTCGGCGCCATGGATTCCATCTGTTCCATGACCAACTTGATCGCGGCTGGCTGCTTGTCCGGCGGGTATCCGTTCAGGACCAGGAGCCGTTTGATGGAGGAGCGCAGCTTAGCCCGGACGTCCTCACGCACCGTCCAGTCCGTGCGAACATCGCGGCGCATGATCTGCACCAGCTGCCGTGCGATCTCGGCCAAAACGCCCTTGCCCATGACGTCAACGGCGGATTCGTTCTCCGAGACGGCGTCATAGTAGGCCAGCTCATCAGATCCCAGCGGCGGGTCAAAGGTCTTCCCGCGGTCTGCCTCGGCGGCCACTTCACGGGCCAGCTCCACCAATTCCGCAATGATCTCTGCCGAGGAAAGCTGCTGGTTGGTGTACTTGCGCATTAGCTCGGAGATTCGTTCCGAGAAGGCCCGGGCCCGAATGGCATTGGTTCGGGTGGTCTTCGCCGACTCATCGGAGATCAGTTTCCGCAGCGCCTCAATGGCCAGCTGCGGGTTCCGGGCCTTCTGCGCCTTAGCAATGAACTCGGGTGTCAGATCACCCAGCGACGGTTTCGGCATGCCGGCGGCATCGTAAATATCTAGGACTTCACCGGTTGCCGTTGCCTCGGCGATCAGCTGTCCCAACATGCGCTGGATTTCCTCCGGGATGGGCTCGCCGCGGGACTGCCGGTCATCGGCGTCCAGCTTGGCCATCCACACTCGAATTTCCTCATAGACGGTCACCTCGGGGCGCAACGGCTCCAACGAATCGGACCCCGAACACAGCGCCCACGCCCGCGCCAGCCGGGACGAATTCCTCCGGTAGCTACCCGCCAAAGTCTCTTGTCCGGAGCCGTCCGCGGAAGTGGAAGCGGAAGAAGAAGGCACGACGGCGTTGCCCGGCGTCAGTGGGTCCCGCAAGTAATTCACCGCTCCCCACGTGGCGTTGAGGAACGCTTTAGGCCCACCTTTCATGAGCGTGGCCTTCCAGTCATGCCCGGCGAGGATTTGGCGTAACTGTGCCACAAGTTCATGGACCATGCCGATGGCCTCGTCAATGTTCTTACCGGCGGGCTTCTTGGCGCGGTCGGTATCCGAATACTCGGCCAGGGCGCTGGTGAGGTTGTCGGCCAGCGGAGCGTACGCCACCAGGAGCCCGTCCTGTTTGCCGCGGAAGGTGCGGTTGACGCGGGCCAGAGTCTGCATGAGGAGCGCGCCCTTGAGTGGCCGGTCCAGATACAGAGTGTGCAGCGGCGGGGCGTCGAACCCGGTGAGCATCATGTCCTTGACGATCACCAGTTCCAGCTCGTCATCCACATTCTTCAGACGTTCCTTGATCGACGCGTTCTCTGAATCACGGCGCACATGGTTGGAAACCGGAGGCACGTCAGAGGCTGTTCCGGAGTACACCACCTTGATCTTGCCGCCACCGAGATCATCCGAGTGCCAGTCCGGGCGCAGCTCCACGATGGCTGCGTACAGTTTCGCGCAGATCTCTCGCGTACCGCCCACAATCATGGCTTTGCCCGGGGCCTCGATAAACTTGGACATTTGACCGCGGCGGTTTTCCCAATGAGTCACCAAGTCCTGAGCCAGCGCGGCGATGCGTTCCGGTGCGCCATAGACAGCATTGACCACGGCTACGCTCGCCTCGATGCGGGCCCGCTCCGTTTCGTCAAGGCCGAGGGTAGCCTCGTCGGCGGAATCATCCAGGGTGTCCTCTGAAACGCCGTCGGCAAAGCCCACCTTGATCAGCCGAGGTTCAAAGTACACCGGAACCGTGGCACCGTCGTCCACTGCACGGGACAGATCGTAGACATCGATGTACCCGCCAAATACCTCGCGGGTGTCCCGGTCCGCGAAGGAAATGGGGGTGCCGGTGAATGCGATCAGTGTGGCGTTGGGCAGGGCGTCGCGCAGGTGGCGAGCGTAGCCGTTCAGATCGTCGTAGTGGCTCCGGTGTGCCTCATCCACAATGACAATGATGTTTTTACGGTCGGATAGCAGGGGGTGATCGGACCCGGCGTCCTTTTCGCCTTTGCTACGGCCAAACTTTTGCAGCGTGGTGAAGTAGATGCCGCCGGTGACGCGGTTGCTCAGCTCCTCACGCAGCTGGGAGCGGCGGCGGATCTGTTGCGGGGATTCGGGCAGAAGCAGACTCCGGGAGAATCCCTCAAAGAGCTGCCCATCGAGTTCATTCCGGTCCGTGATGACAACAACTGTGGGGTTGCGCAGCTCGGGGCGGCGCATGACCTGATTGGTGTAGAGCTCCATTTCCATGGACTTACCCGAACCCTGCGTGTGCCAGACGACGCCGGCCTTGCCGCGGGATTCGCCGTTGGAACGGACGGCCTCGATGGTGCTGCCCACGGCTTTGGTGACCGCAAAGTACTGGTGAGGTTTGGCGATGCGTTTGGATAAGCCTTCCGCACCGGAGTCAAAAGCCGTGAACGAGTTGACCAGCTGCAGGAAGCGTTCCTGGTTGTAGAGGCCAAAAAGGGTGGTATCGAGCGCGCTGATGCGGTCGCCGTCGAGCATGGCACCTGGCGGGACGGGAACGCCGTCGTCATCCACATTCCAGGGGGAGAAGTGGTTCAGGGGAGTGAAGGCAGTGCCGAACTTGGCGATGATCCCGTCGGAAATGAGGTTCAGGAGATTGAAGCGGAACGCCATGGGGAATTCGCGCAGGTACGTTTGCAGCTGGGCATGAGCGGCGGCAACATCGGCAGATTCGCTGCCGGCTTTCTTTAGCTCGATGGCGCTGACCGGCATGCCGTTGAGGTACAGGACCATGTCGAATCGGCGGGAGTGCTCGCGGCTGGTGAGCGTGACCTGGTTGACGGCCAGCCAATCGTTGTCATCCGTGGCGCTGCTGATGAGGCGGATGGTGGGGTTCTTTTCGCTGCCATCGGTATCGATGTAGCTGAGCCGGTACCCCTCTACCAGGTACTTGTGGATCCGGTGATTCTCCGTGAGCGCGTCATTGGATTTGGGGGTGGCAATCTCGGCGACGGCTTGGCGCAGGTAGTGCTCCGGCACGGTGGGGTTGAACTTTTGCAAGGCCAGAAGCAGACGACGCCGGATCAACAGTTCGCTCCACGACTCACGTTCGCCGGTGCCCGGGGCGATCCTATCTCCGGGGGTTGGCTTCCAGCCCAGCTCGCCCAGCTGATCGAGGGCTAAACCCTCCCAAGCGGCTTCAGAAAAACCGGTGGTTGCCAATGTCATGGTGCTCTCCCCAAACGATGATCTTCGATTAGTCATGACGCTATCAGCCGTGGTTCGCGTTGCCGCAGTTGTGACCGCTATATGGGGTTATCAGCGTTCGCCCAGCTCCGCTTCCAGCAGTTCAATGCTCGGCAAACTGGATTTGAACTCCTCCGGCAGGGAGTCCATGATCTGTGTCTTCCACTCGGCCACCCCGATCGGAGCGCTATACCCTCGTAAGGCGTACTCGGCCACCACATTATTTTTGGTCTTACAGAGCAACAGGCCAATGGTTGGTTTGTCGTCCTCATGAGCCATGAGGTCATCCACCGCGGACATGTACATACCGAGCTGACCAAGGTACCCGGGGTCGAACTTGCTGTTCTTGAGCTCAACAACCACAAAGCTGCGCAGGCGGAAGTTGTAAAAGAGGAGATCGGCCAAGAACTCGTCGCCGCCCACTACAAACCGAACCTGCCGTCCCACGAATGCAAAGCCCTGACCGAGCTCAAGCAGGAACTTCTCGACGTGCTCAACAAGCTGCGTTTCCAATTCGTTTTCAGTGTGCCGATCCGTCATGGACACGAAGTCAAAGATGTACGGGTCCTTCATGGTCTGCTGCAAATGGTCCGAATCAGCGGCAGGAAGAACGGCCTTGAAGTTGCTGATGGCCTGGCCCGAGCGTTCGTGCAGGCGTGTCTCTATTTGGTGGACAAGCACGTTGCGGGACCAGCCGTGTTCGACGGCGGCGGCTGCGTACCAGAGGCGGGTTTGGGCGTCGTCCAGCTTCTCAAGAAGCATGACATTGTGGCCCCAAGCCAATGTTGCAACAGGCTGTTGCAACATTGTTGCATCGGGCCATGCCTCCGCAAAGGCTTTCATATATCGGAGGTTCCGGGGAGAAAATCCTTGGGCGTCGGGAAAGCGTTCTTTGAGGTCTGTCGACAGGCGCAGGACAACTTTGGCGCCCCAGCCCTCTGAAGTTTCTCGCGTCAGTAGTTCCTTCCCAACCGCCCAGTACGTGGCAACGAGTTCCCGGTTGACCGCCGCGACGGCCCGGACCCGCCCGGTGGAAACTTTGTCCGCCACGGACGCCAACATCTCGGGGTACCACTTCGGCATCCCGCTGCGCGCTGGGGTGGGTGGAAAGGCAGGTGCGTCTTCATTTGGATCACTGAACGTGGACATGAGCAAACCTCTTTCGAATCTTGCAACGTTCCTATGACTCAGAAGCTACACGCAGGGTCTGACATCATTGTGGGATGGCCAAGAACAACAAGGGCAGCAAGGCCCGCGCATCGACCACATCCGTCAGCGAACGGCGGGCGGTTCTTGCCGTGGAGGCGGTGGCCCCGGCATTCGCTGCATGGTGCAACAACATGCCTGGGCTGCCGGAGGGTGCACTAGAGGACTTGATCGATGCTGTGGGGGTGCTGGCATCTGCCTACTTCAAGCTGGTGCCGGCGTCCGATGTCACCAGCTTTGAGCCGCTTGGCTTTGGCCAGGCCATGACCGCAGTTGGCTCCGCCGAGGCTGAAGAGGACACCGAATTCATCTTTGTCGCCATCCGCACCTACCTGCAGTTTCTCGAAGAAACCAAGGGATGGACTGGCAGCCAGGAAGACTTGGGTCAGGTGTTCGCGCTGTTTTACGACGACGACGGCGGCGACGACGCCGCCGAGCCCGGCGAGCTGGAACTGCCGCAGCGCCCGAGCGCGGACGAGGAACTTGCCGCGCTCTCCGGAACCCAACTGGCCGCACATCTGAGCTCTTTGCTGCAATGGATTGGAGAGAGCAAGCCGGTTACATCCACCGGCGCGTTAAAGCTGGCGGAGATTGAAGGCGCCGCGGCGGCCGTTGGTCTGGTGGCCAAGGGAGCCGCGCGCAACGCCAAACGCCAGCACATACCAGGTTTCAACACGGAGAGCCTGGAACCTAGTGCGCCCCTAATCGTCAAGACCATGCATGAGCTGCCCCTGCTGTCCAAGATCTGGGCGGCGCTGGAGGGCGGTGGTTTTATCGACATTGGATCCACCAAGGTGTGGCCCACCCCGAACGCCGAGGCAATCCTGAACCACGGGCACCCGGCGCACCTGGCGGCATTGCGCGGATTGATGGCTAACTTCCTGTCCGTGAGTGTCATGGGGGAGCAGGAGTGGGCGCCGTGGGTTGCACCAGCCGCGGAGGCCCAGGCCGGGTTGCTGTACGCCGCGGCGTTGGCCGGGTCCACCATTCCGGTGTCCCTGCTGGAGAACCCGGACACGCTGGAGAATCTGGGAATGGACGAATTTGCTGGCCGACTCTTGCGCCGGCGCATGGCGGAGCTGGAAGAGTTGTGAGTGGTCACCATGGATGGCGCCGTGCGGGTGCAGCCAGCTCTGGTACCTATGGTTTTGCTGGCGCTGGCGCTGGGTCGGCACGTCGGAGACGGTGGTGGCGCGGGCCCACGGCTTCCGGGTTCCGTAAATGCGGGCCCGGGCCTGGAGCCCACCCATCCTGTGCCGCTTTTGCAGCTGAAGGTGGCCATTGAGGACATGAAGCCGCCGGTATGGCGCCGGCTGGTGCTGCGTTCGGATCTAACTCTGGCGCAACTGCACACCATTATTCAGGCGAGCTTTGAATGGGTGGACTACCACCTGCACGAGTTCAATGTGGGTGGATATAACGGAATTACCTACGGCCCCGTTGGTCCTGAGTATGACTTTGGCGATCCCATGCCTGAAGATGAGTCCGCCGTGACCGTCGGCCAATTGCTGACGGCGGAGAGTGGCCACATCAACTACACCTACGAATTTGGCGACAACTGGCGCCACCGGATCACCCTGGAGAAGGTCATGCCGTTCGCCCCGGGCCCGGCCGTGCGCTGCACCGGGGGCCGGGGGATGGGCCCGGCCGAGGACTGCGGAGGCCCTTGGGGCTGGGAAAACGTTGTGACGGCTGTCAACGATCCCGCCCACGAGGAGCACGCCGAATACCGGCAATGGCTGGGACTGGGCTCTGGGGAAACCCTGGACCCGAAGGAGTTTCACCGCGAGGCCCTCGATGAGGAGCTCGCCGAGCTGTTCTAAGAGGCTGCCGGGACCGTCCGGCGTCGTATTTCAGGTACGACGCCGGACAGTCGGCTCCCAGCCGAAAAGTTGCCTCGGGTGGGGCTACTTGGAGCGCTGCAATTGTGGGATGAACCGTGCCGCGCGCTTTTCCACGGCTTTGGGACAAGTGTTAGGCCTTAGCGTGATCGCCGGGTTCCATGCCGTTTTCGCTCATATATTTCAGGGCCCGCGCCGCGATGGCGCGTTTCTTGGCCAAAGCCTCGACTGTGGGTGCCTTCTTGTCAGATATCTCGTCGAGTCGCTCATGTTGTCGGCTGACCTTGGCCTCGATTTCGGTAAGGAACTGCCACACGCCGGGATCGCTGTCGATCGACTGCGTCGTCCGGACAAGCATTGCGGCCAGTTGAAGTGCGACAATTTCTTCGAATTGTTCGACGCTGGTTTCCTCTCCGGCGAGACTGTTCGCTAATGACCCACCTCCGGAACCAACCAAGAGCCCACCACCTCCAATCAAAGTGCCTGCCGTGATTAGTCCGCCAATCATGCCGCCCGGACCAAAGCTAGCCAAGGCGCCGGTCACAGCGGCCGCGCCCACAAGCCCGGGGGCTGCAATTGCTAACACGATTCCTCCTGCGCCGAAGGCCAATGCCGCAGTGCCGGCCACGATTGCTCCGACTTTGATCCACTTCCCATTTTGGCGATCGCGCAGGATGTCTTGAGCCTGTTTTCTAGCCTCCAGGACATCCGAACCTAGTTGTCGTTTCAGTCCCATTTCCGAGGCGAGTTCTTCCATTGAACGTCGTTCCGCGTCCTTTGAAATGGATATCTCGAATGGCGCAATGACGTTCGTTGAGGCAACGGCCGTCAGATGAGCAATCGCTTCCTCCTTTGAGAATGCGGAGGCCCTGAGACTCGGCTCAGGCAGCGGAGACGAAGGGTCGGAGGAATCGAAATCAAGCCGGGCAATTTGTGAAGGTATAGGTCGCTCGCGAAGTTTGTTGTGCACCCGCAAGTCTGAGATTGTCTGTTCCTGCACAGCCCGGAGCGCGGGAAGGTAGCGGAGGCGAAGCTCACGGTCCAACTCATTCTTAACCAGGTGGCCGTAGCGTAGACCCAGTATTGCTCTGCTCTCCGTGTCATCAAGTGGAATGTCTGCAATCTCGTCGTCGGAGATGCGCTCCCGTTTGCTATCCCCGAAGACTGCATGTCCAATGGTCGCCGCCACCGTGCTGTGGTCCAGATACGCGATCGCAGAATGTGCTGCCGCCATGTCAATATCAAAATGGGTGTTGATCGTATGGTCCAATAGCCAAGGAAATACGGACGATAGCCCGCGCCTGATCGCCACCGGATCCCACGCATTTCTGAAGTTCACCCACCATCCCAAGTTGATCGGGGGATCGGACAGGGAATCACCCAGATCTTCGAGCTTGAAACGCTCATTGGCAAGTGGACTGCCGATGGTGATCAGTGCTTCAACTTCAACATCCACGGGTAGTCTGAGCAGCAGATCGGCTGCGATTACGGAGCCCAGACTGTGAGCCACAATCACAATCTTGCCGGACTCTGGAACTTTGGCTAGGACTCGGGTTAGCACTTGGGCGCGTATTTGTTCATTGTTCAGGTAGTTGGCCGCTTGCTTGAATAGCGGAGCCGTCACTGCCGCATCGACTGCTGCTCTGTGCAAAAACTGGGCTTTGTTATTCACTGCGACATTTATGACGTGTTCCTCGTCCTGCCTGCCAATTCGACGCTCGACGGCGGAGAGCCGACGCTCGAAATTCCTGCGATTAAGCTTGGCCGCTTCGCGGGTCGGAGTCTTGAATGTCCTGATGGGCAATATCTGGGGTTCATCGACCCCCATGAGCGCATTCGAATATGTGGGAGCAAGAATGGGAATGCCGTCGAGGTTAGGGTATCCAGTGCGCTGCAGAGACTGCTCGATGGCGGACTTCCATTTGCCGCTCGGGTCTCCATCGCCCACGCCGTGGAGGAAGAGCAGCACTGGATTATCTGACAAAGGGAACCCCAATCTTTGTTGAAAACAGGCGTCCAACATTGGATGCCAAGGTATTGCATAGCTGAGCTTACTCGCACAAATTTGGGCCTCATGACAGCTGCTGGATTGTGTCGTGGCAGGGTTGATACTTGCTCGTGGCGACGACTCGACCACAGGGTGTTGCGGGCGTGCGCAAGGGTGGCGCTGACGCTAGAGCGCCGAGGCCGTTCGTGCCCCGAGCCGTATGCGGGGCGCAAAAAGGACATCCTGAGGTGTATTACTGATGTGAGACAGTTCCTGAAAGGATTGTTCCCATGTCTTCTCGACCGACTTATTCTGATGAGTTCAAAGCTGATGCCGTTGCCTTGGCTGAATCCTCTGGCCGCCCGATAGCTCTTGTAGCGGCTGAGCTCGGCATCTCCCTGACCGCGCTCAAACGCTGGATCAAGCTCTCCCATGAACGCCAAGAAGCCGGCGGCCGGAAACCTGATTTACCCGTGGATACCGCTAAATACAAGGCCATGGAAGTGCGGCTACGTGAGCTTGAACGGGAGAATGACTTCCTAAAAAAAGTTTCAGCGTTCTTCGCCAAAGAACAACGGTAGATGACCTCTATCGTTTTGTTCAGCAGCAGGAGAACGCTGGAGAAAAAGTAGCCTGGATGTGCCGACAACTAGGCGTCCCACGGTCCTCGTATTACCGCTGGAAAGAAGCAACAGATACGCCCACAACCATTCGCCACCGGGAGCTGACCGATCAGGTGAAGACTGTCTTTGAATCCTCCGACGGGATCTTTGGCCACCGCATGGTCCACGCAAAACTCAACACAGCCGGTGTTGATATCTCCGTAGGAACGGTCGCCTCGATCATGGCAGAGAATAGCTGGGCAGCCAGACGAATGCGGGCTTTCAAACGCACCACCATCCCCTCAGACCCGGAGAAAGTCTTCAAGGACTTGATCGGCCGAGACTTCACCGCTGCAACCCCAGGCACCCGCCTAGTCGGCGACATCACCTACCTGCGGACTGGTGAGGGATGGCTGTACAAGGCCACCGTCATCGACCTATGCACCCGCATGATCGTTGGCTGGGCCATGGCAGATCACATGCGCGCCTCCCTGTGTGTCAGCGCGCTGACGATGGCCAGAGACCGCGGCTATCTACAACGTGGTGGAATTTTTCACAGCGACCATGGCGTGCAATACACCTCCCGTGAACTTGGATCCTGGTGCACTGGCAACAGCATCCGCCAGTCCATGGGAGCCAAGGGCGTGTGTTGGGATAATGCCGTGGCTGAGTCAGTCTTCTCGTCCCTGAAGAACGAGTTCTACCACCACTACAGCTTTGACACCCGCCAAGAAGCCAGACGGGCCGCCATGCGCTACATCGAGGTCTTCTACAACCGGTGGAGACCACACACCCACAACGACGGCCTACCGCCGGCAACAGCCATGGCCAACTTCACCACCCAAAACCAGCAACAACTCCTCGCTGCCTAACCCAAAAGAAACTAACCAACTGTCCCAGATCCTTGACACACCTCATCCCTTCTGCTCTAGCTTTCCCCTCAACCATGGCTACCAATGAACCCTGATGAAATTCAGCAAGAGTGTGAACTGGTACAGAAGTTGGTGGACTTGTCCGGGAGCTGTTGGCGTTAGAAATCCGTTCAATGCGCCGGCCGGCCTTACCACTCCAACCTTTCTCCAAGTTCAATTTGAACTTGCAGAAAGGTTGGAGTTGTAGCTAGGCCAGTTTCGAAATGGTTAATTAAGCATCCCTGACCCGCAGCGTACCGGACATCAGCTGGGGAACGAGAGCGTCGTGGGGAGGGTGGTTTTTGGGCCCTGATGAGATGCCGAAATTCTGATGATGACTGGAAATACCGGTAACTGTTCAAATCGCACTTGATCATGCCAGACGAAGGCGTGGCAACCCTCAGCCGACAACGGCAGTCTGCTGAGGCTGCTTGGCCTAATCGCGGAAGGTGGCCTGAATGTCCATGGAGCCAAACATGCCTGTCAACATGGCCTTGGTGTTGGTGGTCGCCCTTTCGCGCAGCTCCGATTCCTTCGCGGCTGCGGCGATTTTATCCTCGGCCATCTTGTAGAACTTGGCCTGCTCGGGCAGCGCCAACGCGTCGTTGATTCGATCGAGCACACCGCGGTCCTGTGATACCACCTTGGATCGCTCCTGAACGAGGTTGGGCTTCTCGAGCTGCGCTTTGGGTAGACGGACTGTTACAGACTTTCCGTCTGGCGACAAGGTCAGGTCATCCTCGGCGAGTCCTGACAGATCCACATAGGCGTTGACCGTTCCTGCGCCGACAAACAGAGTCTGCCGTCCAGCGAGGATATCGGGCAACACGAGGTTGTCTTCCTTGTCATTGACCACCACCTCAAAGTCGCCGACTGCGGCGACGTATTTGCTGGTGTCTTGGATCGAAATCAAGAGAGTGGTTTCGCTCTGTTTGGTCGGGAATAAGCTGAACCCTAATTGGCTGGCAATAAAGGGGCCAGCCATGGCGACGATAATCACCCCGACCGCCCATGCTGTGATGCGCTTGGCCATCCGTGCGGCCGTCATCGGTTGCCTTCAAGCGCAGTTAGAAGCATGGTTCGAGGTCCTGTCAGTAACTTTGTTCGTGGGCTGCCGCCGAAATGGTTGCGGCAGCCCTGCAAACATTACTAATGAACCAGCAGGCTGCGTATTTGCTCCGGAGTGTTACGGAGGTTGGGTTTATTAGACAGCGGCCGAGACGACGCTCTCAGCATCCTTGACGCGCAACTTGCCCGACATCAGCTGGGGGAGCAACGCGTCGCGCGTATCAGGTACTTGAAGGCAGTGCAGCTTTGACTTCAATGGACCCCAGTGGGGTCTTAAGATCAATCGTCCCGACGGGCGCACCGCTTTTCGAAGCTACATCTAGCCGGGGGACCTCGTTTGCCACACCGTAGGGGACGTGTACGCCAGCGACGAATTCGGAAGCCGACGTAAGGTGCGTTGTCTGATCGTCGAAGAAAATATGTGGACGCATTACTTCAAGTATTTTAGATTTCTTGATACCACCGAGGAAGAAAGCATCATTGACAGTGACGCCCCACGCTCGAAGCGACCGGACAGCACGTTCGTGTGCAGGTGCGCTTCGAGCAGTGTTAGCGGCCATGAAAAACTGCCCATAGGCGGCCACGAAAGTGCCCACTGCTGGCCAGCAGAAATGCCCATTGGTGGCCATGAGATCTGCCCACTCTTTTTACTAGCCTCGTCGTGTTCTTAACGGCGGGAGCCCCTTCCTGGGGTTTGATGTCGGTGTCTAGTCGCACCAAACCACACCAGGAAGAGGCTCTGTATGAAGTCTGACGGAGAAATCATGGAAATTCTTGAAGCGTACGATCTTACGAAGTCGTTTCGCGCCGCGGCAGTCCTCGCGGGTTGTTCGCACCACACCGTAGCCAAGCACGTCGCCGCCCGCACTGCCGGCAAGCCTTTGGCGGAACCAGTATCCAGGGAAAAGATCACTGATGAGTACCTGCCCAAGATCGAGGAACTCGTAGAAAAGACGCGTGGCCGGATCCGGGCTGATGTCGCCCACCAGAAACTGGTAGGCATGGGTTTCGAAGGGTCGGAGCGTTCCACCCGCCGCGCGATAGCCCAAGTCAAAGACGCGTGGAAGCTCGGCCGGGTACGCGTGCACCGCCCCTGGATCACAGAACCTGGCGGCTGGCTACAGTACGATTTCGGCGACGGCCCCTCCATCGATGGTGTGAAGACGGTGTTGTTCGTGGCGTGGCTGGCCTGGTCACGATTCCGGATCGTCATCGCGCTACGGGACCGGACAGCACCATCTGTGTTCGCTGCTCTCGATCGCTGTTTCCGCATTATTGGCGGGGCTCCGGTTTATATCCTCACTGACAACGAGAAGACGGTAACTGTCTCCCACGTGGCCGGGGTACCGGTGAGAAACCTGCAAACCGTGGATTTCGCCCGCTACTACGGGGTGACCGTGTTGACGTGTCAGCCGGCGGATCCTGCTTCCAAGGGCGGGGTGGAGAACGCGGTAAAGGTCGCTAAGGCTGACATCGTGCCCAAGGACACGAACCTGCGCGAGGCGTATGGTTCCTTCGCTGAGGTGGAGGCCGCGTGTGAGGAGTTCATGGCCCACATCAATGCTCGTGAGCACCGCAGCACCAAGCGTAAACCGGCGTTGATGCTTGCTGAGGAGGTGTTGCGCCTGCATCGGGTTCCCGATGACGCCCACACGGTCTCTTTTGGATTAGCACGCACCGTGCCACCGAACACGCCCATGGTCACGTTCAACAACGCCATGTATTCCGTGCCGTCCCACCTGTTGGGGCAGCGGGTGTTCGTTCGTTCCCACGGGGCTGGCCCGGATGAAAAGGTCGTCATCGTGCACCACGGCGTGAATGGCCCGGTGGAAGTCGCCCGCCACGGCAGTGCCAGACCAGGGAGCCCTGCAATCAATGACGATCACTTTCCCGGGTATGTGGAAAGGATCCCGGGCGATTACACACCCAGGGCCCGTACCGGGGCCGAGGCGGAGTTCCTGGCCATCGGTGGTGGTGCCGTTACCTGGCTCAAGGAAGCAGCCGCGGTTGGCACTCAACGGATCAACGTGAAAATGGCTGAGGCTGTTTCTCTGGCGAAGATCGCCGGTGTCATTGATGTTGACCGGGCCCTAGGGACTGCGGCGATTCATGGACGGTTCGCCCATGGAGATCTTTCCTCAATCCTGCAAGCAGGACGGGCCAACATCACCACCCACACCGCGAACGAGGGCACCTCCCTGACTCAGGGCACCGGCGCTTGGGCCGCGATCACCACAACAACCGCCACCGTCAGTGAGGTAAAGCAGTGAACCCGATCAACACCACCGCCCCGGCACTGCCACAGGACCTCGAGGCGATGATGCGTTCCTTGAAGATGCCCCACGCCCGCACCTTGGCGCCGGAACTCATCGCTACCGCCCGTGCCCAGCGCTGGGAACCAGTAGAGGTCATCAAAGCCCTCTTTGCCGAGGAAATCCGTGGCAGGGCCGCCTCGATGCTCGCCACCCGGCGCAAGGCGGCCGGGTTCCCGACCGGGAAAACTTTCGATGTGTGGGACCCGGCCGCTTCCTCGATCCCGGCCCCGACTCAGCAAGCCCTGCGGACTCTGGAATGGATTAGGCGTGGGGAAAACCTTGTCGTTTGCGGGCCCTCCGGTACCGGGAAAACGTTCTTCCTCGAGGCCCTGGGCCAGCAAGCCGTCGAAGAAGGTTTACGTGTGGTGTGGTTCCGGCTCGAGGACCTCGGTCAGCTCATCCGCGCCCACCGCACCGATGACAGTGTCACTAGAGCTATCACCCGGGTGCTGCGCGCTGATTTGGTGGTGGTTGACGATATTGGTTTGTTGCCCGTGGGTACTGATGCTTCCGAGGGACTTTACCGGGTCGTGGATGCCGCCTACGAGAAACGCTCCATCGCGATCTCTTCCAATCTGCACCCGGCCGGCTTCGACGAGCTCATGCCTAAAACCCTGGCGACAGCGACAGTTGACCGGCTCCTGCACCATGCCCATGTCTGCCAGACCAGTGGTGACTCCGTCAGGCTCACCCAAGCCCTGGCGGGGAAGGGAGTAACGAAACTGAGCTAAAACACTGGATCGGAATGGCCAACCACAAATCTAAAGTTGTGGGCAGATCTCATGGCCATATCCGGGCACTTTTGCTGGCCACCAGCGGGCAGAAAACCTGACCGCTGGTGGGCAGAAACTCATGGCCCTTGACAGAGCAGTAACAAGAGAGATTCTAAGCCTAGGCTTGTACGAGGGCTCGGCCTTCTGACGGGCGATCTCAAGTTCTTGGATTAGGTTGAGGTCGGCAAGCAGGCGTTTGAGAGGGCCCGGCGAGAGGGCTCGCTCGCGGTTCGTTGTTTCATGGTCATAGTATTTGTCGATGTCCCCAGTATTTTCTTGGTAGACCCTTTCGGCTGCATCATCGCCCAATACACCGTCGAAGTCGAAGGCCACACGCAAAGAGTCCCCGCCAGTGTAGATCGCTGTGGAAGGGAGAACGTGACCTGCCGGGAATCCCATGAGTGTGGCAGCGTCCACGTCGGAGCGACTGCCTGACAAGAACAGCGACATATCGAAGGCGTCGATGTACTGGTACGGTGCCTGCCCTTGAGTGAATACGGCTCTTGAAATTTGTAGACCATATGTCTTCACCGAACGCATGACTCGAAGTCCTGTTGATGGGTCGTTCTTAGACAGGACGATTACCTCAACCAATGGATCAGCAGCGCTTCGGAGATCGTTGAGGCTGAGTAGGCGCTCGATGAACGGGAAGGCCACTCCAGGCTGAAGAGTGTCGTCGATGTGCTCGTCCTGGTACGCGCGGTATTTTTCCTCTTTATGCTCAACGAAGTAGGCATCTGACTCGGTGAGATCAAAAAGCGCGCTGGACGAGACGCCGATGACGAGTCGATTTTCGAGCGAGTAGGGCATAGATTTCTTTCTTGAACGAGTCAACGCCCGTTTCGGCGGTCGCTGAGTTTGGTGTATGAGATGTCTGACCGTGGCAAGGCCAGATGATTAACAAAATGGAGGGCCCTATACCGCGCTACCCCCGTGGCAGAGGCGCCCCTCCGGACTCAAACGGCAGCAGAGACGAGTGTTTCGGCATCCTTGACTCGCAGCTTGCCGGACATCAGCTGGGGGAGCAATGCGTCGCGAGTTGCGGCCAAATTTGCGTTCTGCAGCCTAGTGTCGGCTGCCACTAGGCCGGTACTTGTGACACGGTCCTGAATGTCAGCTGGGACTGCTCGCGGATCCAGTACCAGCGTGGCGAGTAGATCGCCTGGCTTCACTCGTTGATGGCTTCCTGATGTCCCAGCAACTTTCGATTCTAGGGCTGCGCTAAATCCGGGTTGGGAAAGAATTGCCCAGAGAACTGTTGTCGATGAGTGCAATGGCTCGAGAACCAAAAATTCTGTTGATGCTAACGCAGGGATACTGGGAACCTGTGAGACGTTCCACAGACGAGGAAAACGCGGATTCAATTTTGATACGAGTACTGATGGTCGCTCGATCAGGAACTTCGAGCTCTTGATATCGAGTGGGCTGGATTCGTCAGGGAGTTGGCCCGAGTCAAATGCAGGCAGGCTGAATTGAGCCACAATAGAATCATTTAATAGTTCGGGGTTTGTTGAATTCTTGTGGTATCCGACGATGTCGTCCAGATGCACCGTCGGTTTGAAACTGCTCAACAAGGCAACAGCCAAGTCCTCCGCAGCCGCAGCGAGTTTGGTGTTGGCGGCGATCTTGTCGTCGAGGGCGCCCAGGACTTCTGCGATGGCTTGCTGCTGTTCGAGTTCTGGAAGCTCGATGGAGATGCCACGAAGTGACGTAAGTGGTTGACCAATTCCTGGTGTCCCGACGGTGGAGGCACGCATTAGCAGCTCACGCTCACCCGGACCTCTAAAATAATACAAAACGTATTTCGGATCCGCTTTGGCAGGGTTGACAGTCAATTTCATCATGCTTGACGAGAGTAACATGCGCTGTTTCCCGACTAGTCCGACTCGACCGATCGCACCCCTGTGTGGAAAGACTAAGTCGCCCTCATTCAACATTGATGACGAGAGTTTCTCTGCAGTTTCAGGAGAAACAAACACCAAGTCTTCTTCATCAAGATAGGGACTTGCCTTAATGTTCTGTCCTCGAACAACTGGGACGCCGGAAGCAGTGTACAGCTCCGCCTTGAGGTTTGAACCGAATGGACCGATTGCTATGGAGCGTGCCGAGGTAGCCGCAATATCCTGAATTTTTATAGTCTTGCGACTCACAGAACCCTCCCCAGCTGCTCGCGCACAACGGCCGCCAAACGGTCAGACTCATCGAACTGCTCAAACAATTCTGCAGAAAGCCGGGCGATCTTTTCCTCGATCGGCTCGCCGTCGTCCTCAACCTCTGCGGCGCCAACATAGCGGCCGGGCGTCAACGCGTAGTCGGCGGCCTTGATTTCCGCCAAGGTGGCCGACTTGCAGAATCCGGGTTCGTCGTCGTACGTGAGCCCAGCAGCAACAGCGGAAGGCGAACCGCGCCAGGCGTGGAACGTCCCGGCGATCTTCGCGATGTCCCCATCCGAGAGAGCACGCTCAGCGCGATCCACCATGTGCCCCAAGTTCCGGGCATCGATGAACAAGACCTGGCCGGTCCGGTCAACGGAACCCGCAGCGCCCGCGGTCTTGTCCTTCGCGAAGAACCACGTGCACACAGGAATGCCAGTGGAACGAAACAGCTGCGTGGGCAGGGCGATCATGCAGGAGACCAAATCGGCCTCCACCAGCTGGGCGCGGATCTCGCCCTCGCCGCCGGAGTTCGACGACATGGAGCCATTCGCCATGACCACGCCAGCGGAACCGCCAGGGGCCAGCTTTGAAATGATGTGCTGGATCCACGCATAATTCGCGTTGCCGGCTGGGGGTACGCCGTACTTCCAGCGCGGATCGCTCTCGGAACGTGCCCAGTCCTTGATGTTGAACGGCGGGTTGGCCATGATGAAATCGGCCTGCATGTCCGGGTGCTGATCGCGGGCAAAGGTATCGCCCCAGCGCGAGGCAAGATTGCCGTTGAGACCGTGAATGGCAAGGTTCATCTTCGCCATACGCCAGGTACGCTCATTCAATTCCTGCCCGTAGACCGAGATCTCAGAGCCCTCCTTGTTGTGCGATTCCAGAAACTTCTCGGCCTGCACAAACATGCCGCCGGACCCGCACGCAGGGTCATACACGCGGCCGTGGGTCGGTTCCAGAACCTCAACCAGCACGCGGACCACGCCGGCCGGCGTGTAGAACTCGCCGCCGCGCTTGCCCTCGGCGCGGGCGAACTTCTCCAGAAAGTATTCGTACACCTCGCCCAGCAGGTCGCGGGCCTTCGTGGCGCCCTCGCCCGTGAACTTTGCGGAGTTGAACAAGTCCAGCAGCTCGCCCAGACGGCGCTGGTCAATATTGTCTTTGTTGAAAATCATGGGCAGCGTGGCGGCGAGGGTGGGGTTCGATCCCATGACATACGCCATGGCGTCATCGATCAGCTCGCCGATGCTCTTGGCGTGCTCGTCCATCGACGCCACGGTGCCTTTGGCGTTCTGCGCCAGGTAGGTCCAGCGTGCGCGGGCCGGAACCCAGAACACACCGCGGCCCGTGTACTCGTCGATGTCGTCAATGAGCTGGCCGATCTGGTCCTCATTCAGCCCCTCGGCCGTCAGCTCAGTGCGGATCTGCTCGCGTCGCTCATCGAAGGCATCGGAAACATACTTCAGGAACACCAGCCCCAGAATCACGTCCTTGTACTGCGAGGCATCCATGGACCCGCGCAACTTGTCCGCGGCCTTCCACAACGTGTCCTTCAATTCCTTCATGGTCGAGGGCAGCGCCTCAACCTTTGCCTTCTTCGCAGCCACTAGCTGGTTCCCTCCGTAGTCATGCCAAAATTCAAAACCGAAAAACTTCCCTGCACGGCGCCATCCACCAGCAACCCCGAAAGCTCATCCAACTGTTGCAACCGTACCGCCAGCCTCCGACGTTCCTCCGCCACCGCCGCCAGCGCCCCACTCAAGGCGGGCTTGGCGCCGTCGTGCATTCTGCGCGCAGGGCATTGCCGCCAATCACCAGTCCAGCCCGATAAATCTCGCGCCAGAACCTCTGGAAGCAGTCCACCAGGACTTTTGGAGCTGATCCGCAGGATCCTCGCCGGATAAAGTACGACGGCGGCCCCCACCTCATCGACCATGGCGCCGGCGTGCGCTCCGGTTGCGAAGATGACGTCGCCCGGTTCACTCAGCCGACCTTGTGGGTAGGCGTTGGCGAACACCAGCTGGCTGATCTTGCGTGATTCACGCGGCAATTCTCCGCTGATTTCCTCGACGCCAATGATGGGGAGCTGGGCGCGTCCGGAAAGCTCCGTTTCCACATGGTTGTCAGCTATGCGATGGCCGGGCAGGTATTTCACGGCGCCGGACTTAATAGCCGCGTCAACAGTTGTTGGGCGCAGCGCTGTGCGGCTTTCGGCGCTCAGCGCGATGCTCAGTGGTTCACTCGGGCTCTGGCTGAGCGATTCCAGCAGATTCTCGGCATCAATCAACTGCGCCGTTGAGGCTTGTGAGGGCCGTCCGGGTTTTTCCAAGACCGGGAGCTTGGCCGTAAAGGAGCCTTGGTTGGCCAGCAAAGAGCGTGTCCGCACAATCTGGGAAAATCTAAATGAGTGTGCCCACACGTAGTCGCGATTGCCCATCGACGCGGCGAGATCACCAACCAGGTCAGCCCTGACGGAGGCCGTCATTTCCTGCCCTGAAAGATCGGCCACCATGGTCCACCTGTCGGCAATGGAAACATCTGCATGCGCGGGACCCAGCACCCACAACGCCTGAGCCTGACGTGGACTGGACGGCAGCATCCCCTGCGGCAGCCGGACTATGGCCCGGACCCGGTCCGAACGCAGAATGTCAGAACGGATGGCCTCCGCCTCACGATTATGAGTCGTGCGCAGCAAGGAATCGCTCAGGATCGGTGCCGGAGCTAGGACAACGGCACACTCCTGATGGGTCATCTCCAAGGAGATGTTGTCGATGGCCGTCAAGACTTCAACGGCATCCGAGGTGGGGAACGAAGGGGAGGGGAACTGTGCCAGCCTCACCTTGACCTGTTCCTGGCGGACGGTGCCGGCCTGATTAGTGACGTGCAGATTTTCTTTGGAGCGGCCATGCACCAGCATTCGCCTGCGAGCAAGCCGGGCTGATTCGGAAGCCAAAGTCCCCACGCACAAGGTGGCCGGTGCGGCCTCGCCCAAAATTTCGGCGACGGCCAGAAGGAAGTCGCTGCCGCCGTCGTCCGTGAAAACAGGTTCCTGCTCACTACCTGCCGTTAATTCCACAGCAGTGGCCGCGAGTAGCTCAATAGCCTCGGCGGTCAGCATGGTCTTGGCCTGAACGGCCGGGCCGGCGCGGAATCTATCCCCGAGCAGTTGCTCAAAGGCCGCTGCCGCCGTGTAGGAGGCGTCCGTCAGTAGATCCGCGTAGCTGGCCAGTGGGAGCAGATTTGGACCAAGATTCTCTATCTCGGTGAAGAGGAACTCATTGTCAGGATCGTATTCATCGGCGAAATCCACCAGATCTTCGGCGTTATGGCCTCCCAGCGGCATATCCATGAGGCAGCGCAGGGCAATCAGCGCCGTGAGGCCGGCGAAATGCGTGTGCTTGCTGTCCTGGCCCAACGGGGAGGAGAAGGCTGCCGCGTCCTCGGCTGCGTGGGGATTATTGCCACGGCCGGTGGCGGTCAGCCAGTCCGTTATATCTGCGGCATTGAAGAGTTCCTGGCGGCCACTGGTGCCAATTGGGGCCGGGAAGGGATCTGCTGAGTTCTTGCTGCGGGAGCGCCACATGGACACTACCGGGCGCTGGACCTGAGCCAGATTCGCGATCTCGGACAAGGTGATCTGCAGTTGCTGTCCAAGCTGTTTGGTCATGCGGATCTCCTTGTCTTTGAGGTAGGAGTCCATTCTATGACCATTGTGGACAAACCCTGTGGAAATGTTGATAACCCCAGTTATCAGCTCTCACGTGGATTCCATTTCGGGGACACTTTAGATTCATTCCAGAGCACAGATCAAGTGCTGGGACATGGTGAAGAATTCCGGGCTGGCCATTGGGGGCAGCCCGGTGAGTACCCAGCGGCTAGGGAATCAAGGCGGAAGGAGCCAGTCGATGGCCAAGGAACTGAGCTTCCTGAGCGGAAACCTCATGGGGAATCCGTTTGAGGGGACGGCATTCGCTGCGGTGGCGGTCTTCCGAATCAACGGAAAAGTCCCGGATCAGGCGGACATTGTTAAATGCTTGCAGACTGCAGGTTTGCAGGGAACGGATGAAGAAGTGCAGAAGGTTGTAGACCTTCTGCCGGAACAGTTGAAACCTGAGATTGAGGAAAAATTATGAGCGTCCCAGCAACACCCGTCTCAGATCATGCCGGACATGCCGATTTTTCAGTGGTGCCGGCAGTTCCGGTCAAGAGCCGCCAACACCTCTACTTTGGCCTTGGCGGACTGTCGATTGGCCTAGTAGCAGGCTTGTTGCTCGCCGCCGGTGGCGCTGCGCTGGGTGATGCCATGGCGAGCTCCAACGCCATCCCGGCCGCACTTGAGGAATGTTCCGTTGTGGACGCCACCGGTGTTGAGGTGATGGACAACGGCAAGAGCCTGAACCTGCGGACCAGTGGTGAGGACAGTACCGGTACTGATGTTGCCTCTGTGGTCTGTGTCCTCAACGAACTGGAAGCACCCGAGAGTATCTTCACCAAGCTGGAGTCAACTCGGGCCCTTGATGGGACCCAGAGCACCGAGTGGTCTGGATACGCCGCTTCCTGGACCTACCATCCGGACAACGGGCTCAACATCATTGTGGAAACCGCGGCCAAGTAGCTGCTTTAACCAGTCAGGAGATTCCCATGAGTAATACCGAAGCAACCGATGCAAGCCGGCCCAAGCGCCGTGGCGTGAAAGCGGTAGCCGTGGCGCTCGCCGTCGTACTTCTTTTTGGTGGAGGTTTTTGGTTGGGCCAGGCCACCACCGACCCCATGAACAGTGACGAGTACGTCGCCCTCGAAGCCACGGGCCAAAAGGCCGCGACCGACCGCGACGTCTTTAGGGGCCAGCTGGAAGAACTTCAGGGCGAGGTAGCCGCCAGCAGGTCGGCGGCCGTGGAGCAGGACGACGCCATTCTTCTGCGGGAGGCCGCTGTGAAGAAGGCTGAGGAAGAGGTCAAGAAACGCGAATCGGCCGTGACCGCGGTCGAAAAGAAGAAGGAAGCCAACACCATCAGCGATGGCACTTGGGTTGTTGGTGTGGATATTGAAGCCGGAAGCTACAAGGCTGCGAGCAGTGTGGGCTCATCTTGCTACTGGGCAATCCTTGTCAGTGGCACCAACGGCGACGACATCATCAATAACGACCTACCCGGTGGCGGACTTCCCTCCGTGACCCTAGCTGCGGGACAAGATTTCAAGTCCTCACGCTGTGGTTCCTGGGCCAAGCAATAACTCTTTAGCGCAACGGCCGCGCACGACGCGGTTGCTTAACCATCAAATGAAACACCCATAACCGGCAGCTTTGCTCTGCCCGAAAGGAAGCATCATGCAGCACGAAAGCTACACCAAAGAAGCCCAGCAGGCGCCGTTCACTCCTGTCCAGCACGAGGGATCCAAGTCATTCATGGTGACCTGGTTGCTCTCCTTGTTCCTTGGCTACTGGGGTGTGGACCGCTTCTACCTGGGCAAGGTTGGCACGGGTCTGCTGAAGCTGTTCACCCTGGGCGGGTTCGGTGTCTGGGCGCTGATCGATCTGATCATCACCTTGGCCGGAAAGCAGACGGACAAGGCCGGCAACCCACTGACCGGGTACTCCAAGAACAAGATCGTGGCCATTGTGGTCACTGCGGTTCTGCTGCTGGTAGGTGGCATTGGCGGGGCCTCGGCAGCATCTTCAGGGACCAAAGCCGTAGTCGAATCGGGCATCGAGGCTCCGGCCGCACCGGTTGCCGAGGCTCCCGCCGAAAAGCCTGCTGTAGCGCCCGCCGTCGAGAAGCCAGCTGAGAAGCCAGCTGAAGCGACTTGGGTTGAAGTTGCCGCATTGAACGGCACCGCAGACCAGGCCAGCCAGGTCTTTGCACTCTCCGGCAAGGAAACTCGTTTGGTTTACGAGTTCATCGGATCAGACCCGGAGATGGCAATCGCCGCCATCTACTTGGAGAAGGAAGGCACCGACATCATGGTTGACGGCGGCATCCCGGTGGTCATGGCATCCAAGCCGGAGAGCAACACCACGGCCATCCACAAGAAGGCCGGCAACTACTTCCTGGACGTCAAGGCGGCAAACCTGGACTCCTGGACAGTGCGGATCGAAGAGAAAAAGTAGCTCACAACAGCGAAGCTCGGCCTCAAACACTGGACAGTGTTTGAGGCCGAGCTTCGCTGACTAATAATCCTCGCGG